>CAKVBD010000012.1 GCA_934725105.1 uncultured Bulleidia sp.
TGTATCTTATGCGATTTTTTTATTTCATCAGAATAAATCAAGCATTGTATCTAAATACATCTCTTCACGTACATGTATTTGATACTCTGGTTTTACCATATAATACAATATAAACTCTAATAATAATGCATTACCTAGATCTCTTCCTTCAATCTTGAAGTTACTGAATCCCATTGGTACATATGTTTGTAGAATATCATCCTTGCTGATAAATGATGGATTCTCCATTGCTTTTGAAAAACGATAACCATCATTAGAATGCGGAGCCTTACATACATGATCAGCGCAATCAATTCCTAGATTCTGTCTGCTGACAGTTTCATAACACTTCTTCCGATCTTTACATCCAATCCAGCAGCATTCATTACACAAAAATTCTACTTTATCTTTTTGCATTTGATTTAGTGTTTCTAATTGTGCAAAGGCTTTGTTCAATCTAAAATCAATGACAACATATGAAAAATCATCACGATTAACTTCAGCTATCAATTCATTAAAATCAACAAGTACTTTTGTTGTAGAAGAAACAAAATACAGATTTGGATATTTTTCTTTTAAATACTCCAATAATACATCTGAATGTACAATAACACCATTTCCATTTATTTCAGATAACAACCTGCATAATTCATTGCATCGTAAATCACTGAAATGTTCCTGACAAATCATTGAATTACTGAACGTCAGTCTAGCTGAAATATTGTATTTTTTCACAAGAGAAAACACTTTATCAGGATCATTGTTTACATAACTGATACGTCCACCAGACCAGATACAATCAGCTGGAGATCCATAGATAGATCCTATTTCACACCAGTCATAAAAATAATGTCTTTGATTTCTATACAATGGCAGAAACTTTTCATAAAAATCATAGAATTCAAATAATCCTGGTAAATGATAATAAACTTTTCTAATACTCATAATGCAATTAAAATGTCTTTTTAAAATACGCAGGTAAAGCATAGAAAGGATGAGAACAAACTTCTAGACTAGCTGCATATTTATCAGCAATCGTCACAATGTACCCTTCTTTCGTTCTTGGCTTTCCCTTCACTCTAGGCCACATATGATGAATGATACAATCCACTTCTACCGGATCTAATATAAAATACTTCTGTGCATTTTTTAAAGCAATCGAAGGATGTGTCTGAATGTGTTTTTTAGCGTATTTTGCATCATGTGTATCATACAGATAGAAATCATGCATCATCGCACCACGTGCGCAGCTAACCGCATTTAGATGCAGTTTCTTACACATTAGATATGAATACCAGGCAACATTTAAAGAATGCTGGTATCGCGTTGTATAGTAATGATGTGTGTAGTTTTTTAATTGCTGATATGCATCAATCTGAACAATACTACTGACAGCGTTTAAAAATTCCATACATTCATCATCAGTAATGTCTGAAAAGATTCTTTTTGATCCTAATACTTTTGTCATATATAAGTAGTTTAGTTCTTTTTGTTGATAGAATCAATCATCACGAGAAAAGATAAGACTGTACCAGCTTTTCCACTGTAAGTCTTATCTTTTATAGTGAAATATATTTATTCTTTTTCAAAACAGAATGCAGTACCTGACTTGAAATGCTCAAGCAGGCACATTTCATTAGCTGGAATATGACCAATATAATTCTTTTGATTATCGTTAGGTGTATCTTTTAGTACAATATGCAGTTCACCATGATAATGCTTGCAGTTATCATTCACAATTACTACATCACCTCTATGATACATAGCCTTGTCATTCTTTCTACAAGGAATACTTGTATTGTGATACAGAATACGTGTCCAGCGATCACGAATCATATAGTACAGATATTCACCTGCTGTATGTGCTTCATAATACAGAATTTCTTTTTCCAGATCCGTTACTCCCTCTGCCATTTCAATTTTAAATGGAATACGTTTTAATTCTCCATGAGGAATATAATCCGCAAATGGACCAATCCCTTCTTTCTTTGGAATATTGACATAAACTAGATTCATGACACGCTGAATTGCTTCAAATTCATCTTTGGAAGCAAATGCATTACCAAAAATAATTTCATCTACATTTCCCATTGCTAAGCAATGTCTAACTTGATCATCCACAGACATCCAGCGATGATCTTCCATTGTTGGCAAGCCTTCCTGAATTGGCCAAGGACCATGTGCACCTTCTACATTAGATGAAATAAACTGTGCTACTTTGACTCCTTTTTCTTTCCAGTGATTATTTACATTCATTACAGATTCCAAATCTGCACCAGTATATCTTTCAGGATAGAAGTTATGACAACAAACTAAATTATCTATGTTTGCTCCACGTGCAATTGATTCATCAATTGGCTTAATAAATGCTGCAGACATTTCAACACCAATGTTATATGCATTATTGATCAGTTTTGTATCTCTTTCATCAAAATAGCAAAGATCCATACGAATGGAATCAATTCCCATTTCATTGAAAATAGATAAATTTGATTCATCTGCACCCATCTTTTCTAAGAATTTCGTATTACAGTCACCTGATACTTTCATCCCGTATTGATGTGCAATACCGGTAAAATTCTTAAAATACTGTGCAACTTCATCTTTGTTTCCTTCAATCGAAAACATACTTGTAAATACTTTTTTAAAACCATAACTGCTTGCAAGCTTTAAATACGCATCGATTTGTTCGATCGTTTCCTGTTCTGGGTATACAGATACCCCAAGTGTAATTGCCATGATATTTTCCTCAATACTTTCTATCAGCATTATAACAAAAAAGATCCGTACAAATCATACGAATCTTTCATTTCATTATTTCGCCCATCTGGCAAATTCTTCATCTGTTGCTAATACAATATGTGTATCTGTTAATTTGTGTTGCACACCCTTTGTATAATCCACGCCTTCTTTTTCCTTATCGTATGTAATCGCAACACGATTCTTTTCAACAATTGGATTTGGGTGAGGAATCGCAGATAGAAGGGATTTTGTATATGGATGAATTGGATTTGTGAAAATTTCATCCGTTGTACCTGTTTCGACGATATGTCCAAGATGCATAATTCCGATACGATCAGAAATATACTTTACCATGGATAAGTCATGTGCAATAAACAAATACGTTGTCCCTAATTCTTCCTGCAGATCTTTCATCAAGTTAACGACCTGTGCCTGAATAGAAACGTCCAATGCAGAAATACATTCATCCGCAATGACTAATTTCGGATTCATAACAAGTGCTCTAGCAATACCAACACGCTGTCTTTGACCACCTGAGAACTGTGATGGGAAACGTGTTGCCTGTTCTTTTGAAAGACCAACCTTTTCAAGAATTGCATATACTTTTTCATCCACTTCTTTTTGAGAAGAACATACATGATGAATCTCAAGTCCCTGTGCAATGATTTCCTTAACTTTCTTTCTAGGATTTAAACATGCCATAGGATCCTGGAAAATCATCTGCATATTTGTTCTAAGATAGCTGGCATCTTCTTTACTCAATTTCTTAGAAATATCTCTTCCATCAAAAATAATCTTGCCATCTGTAGGATCATACAGACGAATAATACTACGGCCAGTAGTAGATTTACCAGAACCAGATTCACCAACAAGTCCATAAGTTTCTCCTTCATAAATATCGAAAGAAATACCATCAACAGCCTTAGTTGTAAATGTTCTAGAAATCTTGAAATACTGTTTTAAATTTTCTACGTGAAGTAGAGGTTTCTTTGCTTCGCTCATGCTAATCCTGCCTCCTTCTTCATTTTCACTAATTTTTCCTGCAGATCCTTTGGAAGCTCAACTTTAGGAGCTCTTGAATCACATAGCCAGGATGCAACTCTATGCTGACCGCCAACATCAAACATTGGTGGTTCTAATTCAAAATCAATATTTAATGCATATGGATTTCTTGGTGCAAATGCATCACCTTTAATTCTGTTTGTTAAATCAGGTGGTGAACCAGCAATCGCAAATAATCTTTCACTGCTTGTATCTGTATCTGGCATAGATGCAAGTAATCCCCAAGTATATGGATGTCTAGGATCATAGAAGATTTCATTGACTCTGCCCTTTTCTACGATTCTACCTGCATACATGACAGCGACATAGTCTGCAACTTTCGCAACAACACCTAAGTCATGTGTAATATAAATAACAGAAATACCTTTTTCATCCTGAATGCTCTTGATCAGTTCAATGATCTTTGCCTGAATTGTTACGTCTAATGCCGTTGTAGGCTCATCACAAATCAGAATATCAGGATCACAGGCTAAAGCAATCGCAATAACAACTCTTTGTCTCATACCACCAGAAAGTTCATGAGGATACTGCTTCATTCTCTTTTCAGGATTTTCAATACCAACCTTTGTTAAAAGGTCTAATGCATGTTGTCTTGCTTCTTCTTTAGACATATGACGATGCTCAATCATTGGTTCCATGATTTGTTTAGCAATTGTCATTGTAGGGTCTAATGAAGTCATTGGATCCTGGAATACCATAGCGATCTTTCTCCCACAGAACTCATAACGGATCTGCTTCTGAGACATTTTTGTAAGATCCGCTGTCTTTTCGTTACCATTTTCATCTTTATAGAAAAGTGTAATTTCACCAGAATCAATAATACCGTTAGAATCTAGAATACCCATAATTGTTTTACAGGTAACAGATTTACCAGAACCAGATTCACCAACGATAGCAATTGTTTCTCCTTTAAATAAATCCAGACGAACACCACGAATCGCATTGACAACACCATAGTTTGTCTTAAAAGAAATATTTAAATCACGAATAGAGAGAACTCTATCTTTTTTATCACGTTTTACTGACTGTACCATAGAATCCTCCTTACTTATTCTGCATCTTTGGATCAAATGCATCTCTTAATCCATCTGCTAAAAGGTTGAAGCTTAACATTAACAATGCAAGTACTACAACTGGAATCATTAACATATGAGGATATGTAATCATAGAGTTATATCCTGAAGAAATTAATGAACCAAGGGAAGCTGTTGGTTCAGGAACACCGACACCAACGAAAGATAGATATGCTTCTGTAAAGATTGCATTTGGAATAGAGAACATAGATTCAATAATGATCTGTCCAAAAATATTTGGAAGAATTTCTTTAAAAATGATATAGAAGTCTTTTGCACCTAATGTTTTAGCCGCTAGAACATATTCCTGTTCCTTGACTTTTAATACCTGTGCACGCGTAATACGTTCCATACCAATCCATCCAGTAATCATTAATGCAAAGATAATAGAAGTAACACCAGGTTTTAATACAAGTCCAAACAATACGACAATAACAAGTGTTGGAATACCATTTAAGATTTCAGCGATTCTCTGCATGATCATATCAACTGCACCGCCAAAGAAACCAGAAATCAAACCATAGATCATACCAATACAAACATCAATCAATACAGCAACTAATGCAATCATTAATGAGATTCTTGTACCAGACCATACACGTGTAAACAAGTCACGCCCTAAAGCATCTGTACCAAACCAGTAATATACATCCTGGAATCCTTTCGCAACATACTGATTTTCACCATTTCTCATACCATCAAAGATACCAAGCTTTTCAAGACCAGGAATACGAGGTACAAGATTTGCATGTTCTGTAATAATAGATTTGAATGTATGTTCATTCAAGCCAGGTCCAATGATTGCCATAATTGTAATCAAAACAATGATAACTGCAGCAATTAAAGCACCTTTATTCTTTTTGAAGTTTGTCCATACATCTTTTGCATAGGAAGTAGCGACAAAGTTTTTATCCATTAACTTATCGTTAGAATCATGGGCTAATTTAAAATCATCTTCGCTGAATTCATAATTCAAATTCTGACTCATAATTACTTACCTCCTTCTTTCGCAACACGAATTCTTGGATCAATAACACCATAGAGAACATCTACCACAAAGATAGCAATGATATACATCAATGAATATACGAACGCACATGCAATCGTTACGTTGTAGTCATTACTTTGAATTGCGGTAATCAATAATGTACCTAGACCAGGAATACCAAATACTTTTTCAACAACACTAGAACCAGTCAACAAGTTAACAAGGATAGGTCCCATAATTGTAATGATTGGAATCAATGAGTTTCTCATTGCGTGCTTCAAAATAACTTTGTAGTCTTTTAAACCTTTTGATTTGACAAGAAGAATATAATCAGAATTCAATACATCCAGCATTTCACTTCTTGTAAAACGAGCAATATTTGCAGTTGGAGAAAAACTTAATGCAATTGCAGGAAGAACTAATGATTTTCCTTGTTGTGCTGCGTTATATAAAATTGGGAATAATCCTAACTTATACGCAATAAAGTAACAAAGAAGCAATGCAAATACATATGAAGGAACAGATACACCAACAACAGAAATTGTTGAGCATAATGTATCAATCCATGTATTGTGATTCAGTGCAGCTAGAATTCCTAAGATCAAACCAAGAATTGTACCAATGATCATTGCCATAAAGCCAAGTTTGACAGAAATCCATAAACGACTAGAAATCATAGAGCTTACAGAGAAGTCTTTATTAATTGCATAAGATACACCAAAGTCACCCGTTAACATATTCTTGAGATATGTAATAAATCTTGTTAAGAATGGCTGATCTAATCCATACTTTGCATATAGTAGAGCTTTTTGTGCTTCTGTAAGCTTTTCATCGTTAAATGGAGATCCTGGCATTAAGTCCATCATGACAAATAAGACAAGAAGAATAACGAGTAAAGTTGCTAATGATATCAATAATCGTTTTCCAATATATTTTTTCATGTAAATCCCCTTTCTAAAACATTATAAGGGTGAGCTTCTCACCCTTATAATTATGCGTTGTTTGTTTTTAAGCAGCTAATTTCATGTGACGATAGTTATCAACACCAGCACCATGATACTGGATACCTGTTAACTTCGTATTCTGAAGAGCTGTGTTACCAGCCTGATATAGTGGAATGATTGCTGTATCTTCGTTGACGAGAACCTTTTCAGCTTCTGCGAAATCTTCCCATCTCTTTGTAGAATCAGCAGCATCTGTTGTAAGAGCCTTTTCGATTAAAGAATCATATTTTTCAGATTCATAGTGACCATAGTTGTTAGAAGCACCTGTTACAAATAGATCCATGTATGTCTGTGGGTCAGCATAGTCAGGTCCCCATCTATGTAAAGCTACATCGTAGTTGTCATTCTGCATATCCTGGAGTCTGCTCTTCTTTGGTTCACACTTAGCTTCAGTTGTGAATCCAACCTTTTCAAGAGCGTTCATAACGTATGCAGCACAGTTTTTACTAACATCAGCATCTTCATATAAAACTTCAAGAGTAACAGAATCAACACCTAATTCCTTGCATCCAGCTTCGAATGCTTCCTTAGCCTTTGCTTCATCATATCCAAGAACAACTGTTCCAGAGATATTTCTGAAATCTTCACCATCAGCATTTGCTGTTGTGGACTTTGTTACGATACCTTCAAGTGGTGAAGAACCATCCTTGAGTACAGATGAACATAATTCATCAGTATTGATTGCATATGCCATTGCCTTACGGATATTATTGTTAGCTAAAGCTTCATTATGGAAGTTAAGTGATAAGTACCAGGAGTAACCTGTCAAAGATGTAACGACATCTTCCTTGCCAGCATAGTCATCGATAACTTCACTTGTCAGCTTAACATAGTCAATGTTTCCAGCCTGGTAGTCTAAGATAGCTGATTGGCCTTGTACAAGTCTCCAGTTAGCTTCATCTACATTTTCAGCATAGCTTGCTGCATCCCAGTACTGATCGTTCTTTACGAACTTCCAGGATGTACTTGGTGTCCATTCTGTTAATGTATATGGACCACAATATAACATGTTGTCAGTTGTTAATGCATACTGATCACCCTGTTCTTCAACAAACTTTTCGTTTAATGGGAAAAGTGATGGGAATGCACATAATGATAAGAAGAAATCACATGGCTTGCTTAATGTAACCTTGAAAGTCTGATCATCTTCAGCTGTCCAATCCTTAATATTTGTTGTATTGGATTCTGCATTTTTATCAATCAAGAATGCATAGTCACTAGCAGTTTCAGGATCAATTAATCTGTTCCATGCATATACGAAGTCATTGGCTGTTAATGCAGTACCGTCTGACCACTTTGCATCTTTTCTGATATGGAATGTATATTCCAATCCATCTTTACTGACATCCCAGCTTTCAGCTAAATCTGATACTGGAACATTCTTTTCATCTAACTGTGTTAAACCAGCTTCGCACATTGTTAATGCGATGAATGATGTACCGTCCGTAGATGTTGATGAGTTCATACTCAAGATATCTGTATCTGTTGCAATTGTTACAGATTTACCAGCTGTTCCTGAGCCAGTGTTTGCTGTAGAAGCTGTACCACTAGAGGAACATCCAGCGAGCATTGCCAACGCTACAGCGCTTACCAATAATTTCTTCATAATTTTTCTCCTTTTTTTGTGTTCGTATTAAAAATACGTTTCTATTCTAAGCACAGCTGTCTTTAAAAGCAATACAAAAGTGAAATTATTTTCACATAATTGTAAATATATATTGAAACATTTACATATTTCTTTCATATCAAGCAAATAAAAATCCGCTTATTTAGCGGACTTTTTGGTATTAAATGAAAGTTTTTCATTCAAAACGTCAGAATGATACTTTTCATATGCATCAAACATCTGTTTGTTTGTAACATGTGTATAAATTTCTGTTGTAGAGATATCGGAGTGTCCCAGCATTTCCTGAATACTTCTTAAATCTGCACCTCCCTGCAGCATATGTGTTGCATAACTATGTCTTAATTTGTGAGGTGTAATATGTTTATGAAAATCTAATTCGATGCATTTTTTCTGTAGCAACACTTCTACATGCTTGCTTGTAACTTTTTTTCCTTTGTTTGTAATAAAGAACAAATTTGTTTTGTTTTTCAAGAAATTTGCACGAATCACATCCCGATATTCTTTATAAAATGAAATGGAATTGCTTGGAATAGGAACAATTCTTTCTTTGTTCCCTTTTCCTAAAACTCTTAATTTTCTAGAATCGAGATCAACACGATTCATTGTCAAGGTTACTGCTTCACTAACACGCAGTCCACAGTCATAAATCATTTGTAATATCGCATGATCAAGATACTGTTCAGGAATATGATCATCAAAAGAATTCATTAAACGATTGATTTCTTCTACAGTACAGAATACAGGAAGACGAGCACTATTCTTATGCACTTCAATATTTTTACTAGGATCTTCTTCATCATACATAAAAGCAAGATCTTGATGAAACGAACGTATTGAAGCACTCATACGCACCATAGAAGAGGATGATTTTGTTTTACTTTGTTCAACAATAAAGTTTTGAATATCCTGCAGTTTTACATCTTTTGTATCATGGATATGATTGCTTTGAAGATATGCAATATATTGTTTCAGATCTCTTCCATACGACTGGATCGTTCTTTCACTTTTTCCTTCGTTAATTCTAAGATGCATCAAATATTGATGATATGCCTCATCCAGTTTCATTTATCCTTCTCCAGAAGAGAGCTCGCTCTTACAAATGCCTGTGTCCCTAATTGATGATTTAAATCATGGAGGATTTCTGTAGTAGATTCTTCTTCTGGTGCATCAAATAATGATACTTGTTTTGCAAGAAATTCTTCACTTGCAAAATCACTCACAGATACACCAATCAAACGCACTGCTTCCTCTTCTTCATAGGAAGAATCAAAAAGAATCATTGCCTGAACAAATAAATCATCACTTGTCCAGATTGGTGCAGATAGCTTCTTACTCTTGTTTGCATTTCTAAAATCATAGTAGCAGATACGCATAGAAACATGATAGCCAGCTTTATGTGCTTCTTTTAAGCGTTTAGATAAACGTCTGCATAGCGTTCTAATTAATCCTCTCAGCTCATCATAATCCGTCACATCTTCCAGCAGTGTTTCTGAAATACCCATGCTTTTAGAGTCATATTCAGTCATTAACGTACGATCATCATAGCCGTTGGCACGTTTGATCATATTCTCAATATTCTTCCCTAAAACAGGCTTTAAAGCATTTAGATCTTGATATGTCGCAAGATCTTTAATTGTATGAATATTTAGATCTTCCATTAACGGAACTGTTCTTTTACCAATTCCCTGCATTTCTTTGATTGGCAAAGGCCACATTTTTTCCGGAACATCCCGAATACGTAAAACCGTAATCCCCATTGGTTTTTTCATATCACTTGCCATTTTTGCAAGGAACATGTTTGGTCCAATTCCAATAGAGCAGCGTAAGCCAGTCTCCTCTAAAACTCTTCTTTGGATTTCAAAGGCAACATCTAAAGGTTTTGGATATCTACAGATGACATCTGTCATATCCGCATAACATTCATCAATTGAAGCCTTTTCGACAAGATCAGTATAGGAATGAATGATCTGCATAAACTGATGAGACATGTCAGAATAAAAGGCATAATGTCCATTGACTACAACTAGATCTTTACATAATTTTTCTGCCTGCTGCATTGGCATTGCACTATGAATTCCATACTTACGCGCTTCATAGTTCGCAGTCGAAATTACACTTCTTCGTGATTTTCCACCAACAACAAGCGGTTTTCCTTTTAAAGAAGGATCCAGCAATTCTTCACAAGAAGCATAGAATGCATTCAAATCAATATGAAAATATACTCTGCTCATTGCTGGTTCCTTTGATATAGCTCACTTGCTGCCTTTAAGGAAGCTTTTGTCACCTCTCCAGAAGCAATCAAAGCAAGCTGTTCAATTGTTTCTTTTTTATTGAGACGTTTCACGCTGGAATGTGTTACGCCATCAATATCCGTTTTCGATACAAAGTAGTTCTGATCTGCGCATGATGCAACCTGTGCAAGATGTGTTACAGAAAATACTTGTGTAGATTTAGATAGCAGCTTCATCTTCTTTCCAATACTGCTCGCTACAGGACCAGATACTCCCGTATCAATTTCATCAAAGATGACTGTTGAAATGCCTTGTAAATGCGTAAAAATAATCTTCAATCCAAGCATCAAACGGCTCAATTCACCTCCAGATGCAGTTTTTGCTAAAGGTTTAGGATCTTCTCCTTTATTCATGCTGATTAAAAATTCAACATGATCATCTCCATAAAGAGATGGTTCAGAATCCGTAAAAGACGTTACAAATCTTGCATTCGGAAGCATTAAATCATTCAAATGAGATTGAATTTCTTCATCCAGACGATGTGATTCGTTCTTTCTAAACGCAGATAATTTAGAAGCATGTAATTGATACACATCATATGCTTTCTTCATTTTTGCATCTATTGCATCTAAATATTCCTGACGGTGTGTAATACTGTCGACTTGATTCTGTAATTCTTCTTTTTTATCTAGAATGTCTTGAATTGTTCTACCGTATTTTCTCTTTAGTCTTTGAATTTCAAAGAGTCTTTCTTCCATCGCATTGATGTCTTCTTCACTCATATCCATTCCATCCAGATAGGAATGTAATTGCTGCATCGCATCATCAATTGCATAGTAGGAATCATTGACTGTTGTCTGAATTGCTTCTAAAGAGTCATCTGTTTTTAAAGAAGAAACCTGCTTATTAAAATCATACAGGTTACTTGATAAATGATCATCATACAGCCTAAAAATAGAATTCAACTTATCTAGTGAATCTTTTACTAGTTTGTATTGTTTTTCACTTTTTTCTAATTCTTCATCTTCACCGATTTTGAGTTTTGCTTCTTCAATTTCTTTGATTTGATACATGAAGAATTCAGCATCATTTTCATTATATGTTTCTTGTTCTGCCTTTTGCTTTTCTTTGCGTAAAGCATCATATGTCGTATAAGCATCTTTTACGTTGTTTAAAAGATCATCATCTTTTAGATATTCATCTAATAAATGAATATGACGACCAGTATTTAAAAGATAGGCTGTATCACGCTGGCCATGAATATCAATCTGATTGAGCAGAATATCTTTCATTAAACTTGACGTAACAACTCTATGATCAATTCTCGCAATACTTTTGCCATTTGCATGGATTTCACGTGTAAATGTTGTTTCATCATTCACATCAAAACCACTTTCTTCCATAACTTTGCAAGCATGCGGATCAGAATGTAAATCAAACGTTGCTTCTATGATTGCTTTATCTTTTCCTTTCGCAATCAAACTGCTGGAAGCACGCGTTAAAGACAACGTACTGATCGCATCAATTAAAATAGATTTACCAGCACCTGTTTCACCTGTAAACGCACTGAAGCCACTTTCGAAATCAAGATTGATTTCATCAATTAAAATAAAGTTTTGAATGTAAAGATGTTTTAACATAACAATTTATCATTTCAGATACGAAAGAATACAATTCATTACTGTATTCATATCGATCCCTAGATCCTTTCTGAGCAGTCTTTCACTACCTTGCTCAATATAATCATCTGGAATTCCAAATCTCTTCAATGAGATAGAGACATGGTTGTCATTACACCATTCCAGTATCATACTGCCAAGTCCATGTTCTAAAGCATCTGATTCATAACAGATAAAATGCATGTCTCGTTTTGTAAATTCATTTAAAACATTTTCATCTAATGGTTTAAAGTAACGGCAGTTAATGACAGTTACTGGAAGTTCATTGATATTCACTTTATTCAAGAATTTATCAACTGCTTCTCCATATGTAAAGATGCATACTTGATTTTCTATTTTATCATTGAATACTTCCCAGCTTCCTACTGGAATCATTTCATAATTATGTGTTTCAGAAATCTTTGTATATCCCTTTGGATAACGGAAAGCAAATGGATGCTTTTGAGAAAATGCTGTATAAATCAAATTTTCAATTTCTTCAGCATCTTTCCCCTGTGCAATGATCATATTTGGAATACCACTTAATAATCCAATATCATAGATGCCATGGTGTGTTTCACCATCACCACCAACAAGACCAACGTGATCAATTCCAATCACAACAGGCAGATCCATTCTTGCGATATCATGATTGATCTGATCATATGCTCTTTGTAAGAAAGAAGAATAGACACATAGATATGGATGTTTTCCACTGATTGCTAAACCAGCCGCAAAAGTTGCGGCATGTTCTTCCGCAATACCTGTATCAAAGGAACGATCAGGAAATTCTGCAAAGAATTCCTGTAAAGAAGATCCATTGATCATTGCTGGTGTTAAGGCAACGATATCTTTGTTTTCTTCTGCTAATTTTCGAACTGTATTGGAAGCAATATAGGAATAGGCAGCCTGTCCTTCTGGACAGTGATGCAGTGCTTTCCCAGTTTCAATGTTGAATGGACCTACACCATGCCATTTCCCTTCTGAGTCATTTTCACAAGGTTCATAGCCCTTTCCTTTTTTCGTCATGACATGCACAACGATTGGTCCGTCATGATCTTTCACTGCTTCAAAAACCTGAATCAGATCATGAAGGTTATGTCCATCAATCGGTCCAATATAGTCAATATTAAAATCACCAAAAATACCCTTCTTGACAATCTGTTTTTTGATCACATCTCTAATATTCTTTAAACCAATATATACCTGCTGACCAAATCCACTTGTACGAAGAGATTTCTTCATAGCTTTCTTTAAATTCATATATCCAGTAGAAGAACGTAAATGAGAAAAAGCATGTGTTAATGCACCAACATTTTTAGAAATCGACATATTATTGTCATTAAAAACAATAATCATCTTTCTTTGTTCATCACCAATTTCATTTAATGCTTCCATAGACATGCCGCTGCTCAAGGCACCATCACCAATGACTGGAATCACTTCATATGATTCATGGTTTAAATCTCTAGCAATTGCCATACCTAAAGAAGCAGAAAGAGACGTAGAACTATGCCCAGCTTCCCAGCAATCATAGACACTTTCTTTTCTTTTCTGAAATCCAGATAAACCATGATATTGTCTTAAAAGTGGAAACTGTGCTGCTCTTCCTGTTAAGATCTTATGTGTATAGCATTGATGTCCAACATCAAAGAAAATTTTATCTTCAGGCGCATTAAAAACATAATGTAAAGCAATTGTCAGCTCTACAACACCTAGATTACTAGCTAAATGTCCTCCTGTTTTTGAAATACTTTGAATTAGAAACTGTCTAATTTCCCCACTCAGCTGTTCTAATTCATCAATACTCATGGATTTTAGAAATTCAGGATTTTGAATACTTTTTAAATCCATATTTACCGCCCATCTACTTTCTACGTTTTTCAATACTTTCGATAAATGAAATTAATTGTTCTCCATTAAAGTCATACATTTCAGAAATGCTTTGCTTAACTTTTTCATATTCAGAAATCATGCGTTCTTTACTTTGTTCTAATCCAAGTAAAGTTACACTTGTTTTCTTATCATTCTTTTCATCAGAATTACTCTTGCCAAATTCTTCACTGGATAATTCTACATCTAAAATATCATCCTGGATCTGGAATGCAAGACCTAATGAAATACCAATCTCATGCCACTGTTTAACAGTTTCATCATCTTTGCCAGCTACAAGTGCTCCCATCATTAAAGGTGCACTTAATAAACATCCAGTTTTATATTTGTGTACTTTTCTAACATAGTCCCAGTCACTTGCATTAGATTCATTCATATCAAGATCCTGACCAAGAACCATGCCATTGCTTCCAGCACATTGTGCAAGTACTTGAATACATTTTACAACGATAGAAGGATCTGCTTTACTTGAAGAAGCTACATCAAATGCATATGTCAACAATCCATCTCCAGCTAAAATTGCAGTTGCTTCATCAAACTGCTTATGACATGTTGGTCTTCCACGACGTAAATCATCATTGTCCATTGCTGGAAGATCATCATGAATCAAAGAATATGTATGAATCATTTCAATAGCACATGCAAATTCATCCGCAACGCTTTCAGATAAGCCATATCCCTTAACTACTTCATACAAAAGATTTGGACGGATTCTTTTTCCTGGTGCAATCAATGAATAACGCATTGCTTCTTTGACTTTCGAATCAGCTAATGCATCGATTTTCTCTGCAAGAACTTTTTCAATTCTCATCATCTTCATCACCATTTTCTTTCAATAAAGTATCAATCTGACTTTCATACGTTTTTAATTTTTCATCACAGTTTTTTACTAGTTTTAAACCTTCTTCAAATAAAGCAATTGTTTCATCCAATGGCTTATCATTCGATTCAAGATCAGAAACAATTTTTTCTAAACGTTCCATTGATTCTTCAAATGTTATTTCTTTACTTGCCATGTTTAATATCCTCAACTTTCGTTAAAACCATGCCTTTTGATAAACGAATTATCAATTCATCATTTATATTCAAATCATCTACATCTGTAATGACTTTATCATTTTTATAAGTAACACTATACCCTCTAGATAATACTTTCAATGGTGAATAAGCATCTAACAGCTTAACCATTCTTTCTAGATCATTATGGTAACGTGTAGAATTCACCTGCATCGAAGTTTTCAATGATTCTTTCTGCATAGAAAGAATATGTTGATTGTGATCCAATTGACGATGCATATTCACAACAAGCTGTGCCTGCTGGTTTTTGATTTCTGAGCGTATTTCATTAGAAGATGCAACCATCTTTTGATGAAATAATGAAGTCATGCGATCCAATGCACTTCTTTTTTCTCTTAAGGAAGAAGGATAACGCATGAGTCTTTCATGTGTATATTGCAGCATCACAATCTTCTCATTCAACAGCTTCTTAGGATTTTTCAATACAGAAGACGTTGCTAAATGAAGCAGCTGCTGCTGTTTTCTTTCTTCACTCGCTTTTACAGCGTTTACCATACGAATTTGATAAGAAGAAAGCATTGCTTTGACATCAACAATATTTGGTGTTGATACTTCAACTGCTCCTGTTGGTGTATTGGCACGTTTATCACTGACATAATCAACAAGTGTTGTATCAGTTTCATGTCCAATACCAGTGACAATTGGCGTATGCATCGCATAAATCGTACGTGCTAACGCTTCATCATTAAAGCACCAAAGATCTTCTAACGATCCGCCACCACGTGCTAAAATCACAAGCTCGTGATTTCCTTCATCTGCACGCTTTAAAGCTTCTATGATCTTAGGGGAAGCCTGCGCTCCTTGTACAGGACAAGGATATTCATGAATCTTTGCAATTGGCCAACGTTTACGGAAAGTAATCAGTACATCTTCTCTAGCGGCTGTATTGCTTCCTGTAACTAATGCAATATCCATTGGATATTCTGGCAATTGTTTTTTATGTGATTCTTCAAATAAGCCTTCCTGAAAAAGCTGTTTTTTCATCTGTTCCAGCTTTAAATACAATTCACCAATTCCACTCGGTTGCATGGAACTTGCAACCATCTGCATGCTGCCCATGCTTTCATAGACACTGACATCGCCAATTAAAATAACTTTATCACCGTTTTTAGGCTGAAAAGTCACTTTTTTATTTTGGTAAGCAAACATCACACATGTTAAAGATGCTTTTTCATCCTTCAAGGAAAAATACCAGTGCTGTGAATTAGGGATGCGAAGATTGGAAATCTCACCCTCGATCATGACACCTCTAAGAACAGGATCAGATTCCATAGATTCTTTAATATAACGTACCAGTCTGCTTACTGGAACTACTCTACGACTCATATTACATCCAGGATTCGGTTAATGAGTTTGTATGTATCTTCATCGCAATATTTCTTAGCGAGTTCTACAGACTCATTGATAATAACTGCAGCTTCAACTTCCTTTAAGTCAAATTCTGCACAGCCATTAATCAGAATTGCTTTTTCAATTGCACCCAGACGATCATAAGACCATCCTTTTTTGATCACTTCATTGATATATCCCTTATATTTTTCTTCGTTGTCAATCGCTGTATGAATGACTTTTACAAAGTATTGTGGAATATCTTTCTGTTCCATTTCGAATGCATCTTCAATGAGTTGCTTTGTATCACGTTTTACTAATAGATACTGATATACAGTAATCATTGCTTTTTCTCTTAGTTCACTTCTATTCATCATTTACCTCTTTGGTATTTATTCTATCATGAAACGCTAGTAAATGTGTATTGAGTTGATTGTATTTCAAGGTTGTTCTAAAATGGAAGACATGCAAAAGAATACGATTGATGAACCATATTTAAAACGTTTATTTTCACATCTGCGTACGATCAACGAACATCGCTATCAGGTAATGAAGAATTGCTTTGCCTGTGGTCTATACAGACAAGGATTCACGCACGATCTTTCTAAATATTCCTTCAGTGAATTCCATGAATCTGTAAAGTATTTTCAAGGTACGCGTTCTCCATACGTTTATGAAAAAGAACACTTTGGCTTTGCGGCTGGATGGCTGCATCATAAAGGCAGAAATAGACATCACTGGGAATACTGGTATGATGTCATCAATGGAAAATGGCAGCCTCTAGAAATGCCATTTAACTACTTTGTGGAAATGGTTTGTGATCGTGTTGCCGCATGCAAGATTTATCAGAAAGAAAAATACACAAAAGAAAGTGCATTGAATTATTATCTGACAAGAAATGATTCTCTTTATATGCATCCTGCAACGAATGCACGTCTGAAATATGTTCTAGAAGAAATTGCATTAAAAGGTGAAGATGCAGTATTTCAAGAGTTAAAACAACAAGTAAAACAATGGAAAAAAGATGGAACTGTCCCTGCACTGTGACAGTTCCTTTTTCATTAAAAAAACTGTTAGAAATTGCATTCTAACAGTTCGTTTGATTATTGATTGTAAGAAGAGTCGTTATGCTTAACCTGTACGTCGTGTGCACCACCTTCAACAATAGAAGTAGATGATACAAGTGTCAGTTTTGCCTTATCCTGTAATTCAGGAATTGTTAACGCACCACAGTTGCACATTGTAGACTTGATCTTCAATGTTGTCATCGCAACGTTTTCCTTCAATGGACCAGCATAAGGAACATAGGAGTCAACACCTTCTTCAAAAGAAAGCTTCTTGCCTTGACCAAGGTCATATCTACCCCAGTTACGAGCTCTTGCACTGCCTTCACCCCAGTATTCTTTTACTGTATTTCCATTTACTACAAGCTTCTGACCAGGAGCTTCTTCAAAACGAGAGAAGTATCTGCCTAACATAACAAAGTCAGCACCCATAGCTAAAGCAAGAGTAATGTGATAGTCATAAACGATGCCACCATCAGAACAGATAGGTACATATACACCTGTTTCTTCAAAATACTTATCTCTTTCCTGAGCAACGTCAATCACAGCAGTAGCCTGACCTCTACCAATACCCTTTGTTTCTCTAGTAATACAGATAGAACCGCCACCGATACCAATCTTGATAAAGTCAGCACCAGCATCAGCCAGATATCTGAATCCTTCTCCATCAACAACGTTACCAGCACCAATCTTTACAGAATCGCCATACTTTTCACGAACCCACTTGATTGTATTTGCCTGCCATACAGAATAGCCTTCACTTGAGTCAATCACTAAACAGTCAACACCAGCTTCAACCAATGCTGGAATTCTCTGTTCATAGTCTCTAGAGTTGATACCCGCACCAACCATAAGTCTCTTTTCTTCATCAAGTAATTCATTTGGGAATTCCTTATGTGCATCATAGTCCTTACGGAATACCATGTATAGCAAATGATCATTGTCATCTACGATTGGTAATGTGTTGAGCTTATGATCCCAGATTAAATCATTTGCTTCTGATAATGTTGTATTCTTATTTCCTACAACAAGCTTTTCTCTTGGTGTCATGAATGAAGAAACTTTTTCATCTCCACTCATTCTAGATACACGGTAATCTCTTGATGTTACGATACCAAGTAACTTACCACAACTTGTTCCATCATCCGTAACTGCCATTGTTGAATGACCTGTTTCTTCAACAAGTTTTAATACATCGTTCAATGTAGCATCTTCTTTTAAGTTTGAATCACTGACTACGAATCCAGCCTTATAATTCTTTACACGAGCAACCATTGCTGCCTGAGATTCAATAGACTGAGATCCAAAAATAAAGGACATACCGCCTTCTTTTGCTAATGCAATTCCAAGTCTATCTCCAGATACGGACTGCATAACTGCAGAAATCATTGGAATATTTAATGTAATTGCTGGTTTTTCACCCTTCTTGTATTTTACAAGTGGTGTTTGTAAAGTGACATTGTCAGGTGTGTTTTCACTGCCTGTAAAACCAGGAATCAACAAATATTCACTGAATGTGTGTGATGGTTCGTTGTAGTACTTTGCCATGTTAAATATCAACCCTCCTAAATATTTTAAGCAATTATAGTAAATTAAAGTGATGAAGTAAAGGTGTCATGGTATAATTTTTAGCGAGAAACGGAGAAATTAGTATGAAGTTAAAAAATAGTTTCTTTTATACACTAAGAGAAAACGTAAAAGATGAAGATTCAGTATCAAGTAATATGCTTGTTAGAGCAGGTTATATTAAGAAAAGCTCTGCAGGTGTATATATGATGATGCCTCTTGGCTTAAGAGTCATGAACAAGATTGAAAACATCATCAGAGATGAAATGGATAAGGCTGATTGTCAGGAATTGATGATGCCCGCTTTGATTCCTGAAGATGTATATATTGCCAGTAGCAGAAGAAGTGGATTTGGTGCATCCATGTTCTCCCTGAAAGACCGCAAAGGACAGAACTATGTTTTAGGTCCAACACACGAAGAATTATTTGCACAGGCTGCTAAAATGAAAATCAGATCTTATAAAGATATGCCATTTTCTATTTATCAGATGCAGACAAAGTTCAGAGATGAACCAAGACCTAGATATGGTTTGATTCGTACACGTGAATTCATCATGAAGGATGCATACACATTCGATAAAGATGAATCTGGATTAGATGTTGCTTACCAGAAGCAGTTCAATGCCTATAAGAATGTCATGGATCGTCTGCACTTGGATTATAGAATTGTGAAAGCCGATACAGGTATCATGGGTGGTCTATTATCTGAAGAATTCCAGGCGATTACACCTCTTGGAGAAGATATTCTAGTATTGTGTGATTCTTGTGAATTCTCAAGCAACATTGAAGTTGCTGCATGTGTTCCACAAAAGCCAGCTGAAGCTGAAACAGAACTTGCAATGGAACTTGTTGAAACACCTAATTCTAGAACAATTGAAGAAGTAGTTGAAACACTGAACAAGCCAGTTAACAAGTTTGTTAAGACATTGATCTATAACGTTGATGGCAAGGCTGTCGCTGTTATGGTTAGAGGTGACCGTGAAGTGAATGAAACAAAGCTTAGAAAGCTGTTTAACGCAACAGAAGTTGAACTTGCTGATGTAGCAATGGTCAAAGAAGCAACTGGCGCTGAAATCGGCTTTGCAGGCCCTGTAGGCATTCATTGCACACTTGTTGCTGATGAAGAAGTAACTTATATGCAGAACTTCGTTGTTGGTGCAAACAAGACAGGCTATCACTATACAAATGTAAATCAGAAAGATTTCAAGGTTGATATGGTAGCTGATGTTAGAAACATCATGGAAGGTGATACTTGTCCTTGCTGTGGTGGCAAGATTGAATTCAAGCATGGTATTGAAGTTGGTAATACATTCAAGCTAGGTACAAAGTATTCTAAGGCTATGGGCTTGCAGTATCTGGACTCTAATAACCAGCTGCAGGATGTCTGGATGGGATCCTATGGTATCGGGCCTGCTAGAGCAATGGCTGCACTTTGTGAACAGAACGTTGACGAAAATGGTATTAACTGGCCTAAGGAAATTGCTCCTTACCAGGTAGCTATTGTTATTATTTCTATGAAGGATGAACAGCAGGTATTAAAAGCAAATGAAATCTATGAAGCATTAAAGGCAAAAGGCATTGATGTTCTGCTGGATGACCGTGATGAAAGACCTGGTGTTAAATTCAAGGATATGGAACTCATTGGTATCCCTTTCCGTATTACTGTTGGTAAAGGCATTAAAGATGGTAATGTTGAATGGAAAGCAAGAACTAGTGATAAAGAAGACGTATCTGTAGAAGAAATTGTTGAAAAGGCATTAGAAGCATTGAAATAATATATGTAAAAAAAACTATGAAGTTTTGATTATCAGTCATTCTTCATAGTTTTCTTTTTTCAGCATGGAATTTCAATAGAAATCATAAATATATTGTTATCAATTTTATAGCAGCACGTTCCTTCATGCAGTTTGATTACTCTTTTTACACTTTCTAAGCCAATATGATTGCTTTCTGTCTGCACATCTGTTGTTCTAACTGAATTCTGCATCGAAAGTTTCAGATGGTGATTTTCATACATACATTGAATATGAACAGGCTGTTTTTTATCAGCATATTTATAAATATTAGAAATCAGATTATTCACTACCCTTTTCATCATTTCAAGATTGATAGAAATTGCAGCATCATCATGAGATACATTGTATTCCACTAGAAACTCTTCCATCTGCAGATATTCAATCTGATATTTTATATATTCAATCAATGAAAGCAGTGATACTGTTTCCAGCTTAATATGATCTGTTGCGTCAAATACCGTTGCATATTCAAATGTTTTATCCGCAAGTACACGAATCTGTTTTACATTCTCTAAGCAGTTATCTAAATACTGTTGTTTTGTTTCTTCATCTTTAAATTTATTCAAGCGAAGAATTTCCAGATATCCTTGTAAAACAGTTAATGGTGTTCTTAAGTCATGAGACATTGTTGTAATCAATTTATGATTGGCATCTCTTGCTTCTTTTTCTTTTTGAATATTCGTATCTAATGTATCTCGCAAACGATTTAAACCAAACGCTAATGCGGTTAATTCATCATGACTTTGTTCCTTGACATTTGTCTGTAAATCACCTGATTCAATCGTTTCTACGCTATTCTGCAAGTATTTAATATATTTAACTTTACGATGCATAAATAACAATGCTGGTAAAATACAGACAAGAATGGAAATCATTAAAGAAATATAAAAATACTGTGTTGAATATTTCAATCCATGCAGATCATTCACCACAAGGACAGCTTCTCCATCCTTGAAATCTATTTTCTCTGTCAATTGATTGTTATAGATTGCTGTCTCAAAATCAGATTGTACATAATACAGTTTTAAAGTCAGGTATTCTGCAAAATCATATGGTTCTTCTAAAATGGATGCAAAACTGCCTTCGATATAATCCCCTGAACGATATTCATACAGCCACATGGACGTATATTGATCATGCTGGTCCAAAAGGTTTTTAATACTGGCAATATCATCAATGGAAATCGTTTTCGCCTTTTCTTGTATCTCTTTTGCTTTTGCTTCAGGATCAAATTTAATGATATTGATATGATGCAGAAACTGATAATAAGATAAAGAGTTTGCTCTCATCATTGCATATGTCGCAAAGCCAAGCATCCCAGAAAAACATGTAATCAAAAACAGTTTCATGGATAAGGAAAGACGCTTCTTATTCACTGTAATACCCCTTTCCCCATGATGTTTTGATGACTGTTGGATACGATGGATCATCTTCAATCTTTTTTCTTAAGTTACGAATATGAACCATGACAGTATTATTTGCACCATAGTAATATTTTTCCTGCCAGATATTTTCATAGATTTCTGCTAAAGAATATACCGTATTTTTATGCTGTGCAAAAAACAATAGAATCTGGTATTCAATATCCGTCAATAGAATTTCTTTTCCATCTTTAAATGCTGTTTTTAAGTTTGTATCCAGTTTTAACTTGCCAATACTTAAAACAGATTCCTGTTTTTTGGAATGATCTTTTCCCTGATAAATATGATATCTTCTGAGTAATGCTTTCACACGTGAATTTAATTCATTGTATGAAAATGGTTTTGTTAAGTAATCATCTCCACCGCTAGAGAAAGCTAATGTTTTATCAGCGTCCTGTCCTTTTGCGGAAAGAAATAAAATTGGTGCATTTGTTACTTCACGCAATTTCGTACACAGTTGATATCCATCCATACCAGGCATCATAATATCTAAAATAATCAAATCAATCGAAGCATCAATCTGCTCTAATGCTTCTTCTGCATTCTTTGCTTCTAGTATTGTATATCCTTCAGAAGAGAGTAATACATTTACAACTTCTCTGATTTCCGGATTGTCATCAATGACAATAATTTTTTCACTCATTTCCATGATCATCCTTTCCTATTACACAACTGTAATATTGATTGCTTTATGTATCGTGAAAACCACTTTTTGTATTTTAACACGATATTGAAATCAGGATTCAAAAGAATCCATCAATAGAATAGCGTCAATATATCCAGATAAGTCTTAATCTTTCTTAATCCATCAATGCAAGGTATACTGAAATGGCTGAAAGAAGAAAATCATGGTCGAATTTATCAAATATGCAATCACTGGTGTCATTACAACACTGATTAATTATGTCATCTATAGTGCAGGCTTATATTTTCATATAAGCTATCTGATCGCAAATACAATCGCCTGGTTGTTTGCGGTTATTTTTGCATACTTTATGAATCGAAACATTGTTTTTCAATCAAAAAACAATTCTAGAAAAGAAATACTTCTATTTTTCATTTTACGATTTTTAACTTTACTCGTTGAAAATGTCTGTTTATGGATCTTCATTACATGTATGCATTGGAATCCTTCCATTTCTAAAATCATTGTTATGCTGATCACTGTCATAGGAAATTATTTCTTCTGTAAATTTTCTATCTTCAAATAAAGAAAACGATGTATCTTTCAACATCGTTATACTTTTGAATATGCTGCCTTAACTGTAAGACCGTTTAAATTACCAAGCTTTCCACACAATGAAGAGATAATATCATTTGGTGCATCGATTGCGATAGAAATCAAAGAAATCTCTCTTTTTGGATATGGGATTCCCATTCTTCCAATAATATACTTGCCATAATCATGCAAGATTTCATTCATTGTGTTTACCTGTTCACGATCTTCAACAACGATCGCGATAATAGCAATTCTAGTTTCTTCCATAGCTTCCACTCCTTATATTGATTCATTTTTGGATACCGCAATCAATGAATGATATGTTTTACCATTCATTTTCTTTTCCAGCTGGATGACAGGAACATGGAATACCCGAGATAAATTTTCTTCTGTTAAGATCTGATCTGTATTTCCAAAAAGAGATGTTCCTTCTTTCGATAAGAGTAAAGTTTGATCTGCGATATCTAGTGCGTGTTGAGGATAATGGGTATTGAATATGATCATCAATCCTTTCTCTTTTGATAAGCGTTTCAGTAAATCTAATACAACAATCTGATTTGCCAGATCTAATCCAGTTTCAGCTTCATCTAGAATCAACACTTTTGGATTTGAACACAAAGCCCTGGCAATATATACAAGCTGTAATTCACCACCAGATATTTCATTGATATTCTGCTCTTTTAAATGTTCAATTCCACATAATTGCATTGCTTCTATTGCATATTGCTGATCCTGTTTGTCAGGAAGAGAAAACATATTTAAATATGGACTTCTCCCAAGTAAAACCGTTTCAAATACCGTACATGGAAATGTAACGGTATGAGATTGTGGAACATAAGATACTTCCTGAAAAAACGTATTGACTGGAATTGTAGAAATATCTTTTCCATCAAAGATTGCCTTTCCTTCTTTCCATTTCAGAAAACCAAGCATACACTTCAGTAATGTTGTTTTTCCAGCACCATTTGGTCCAAGGATTGCAAGTATCTTTCCTTCATCGATTGAAAAAGAAATATCATTGAAAACAGGCTTTTCTTTTTTGTAGAAATAAGATCCATGAACAACTTCATACTTCATATCTCAATTCCTCCTGTTTTTCTTAACAGCAGTAAGAATACGGGAGCGCCAATGATTGCGGTCAATATACTGACAGGAATTTCCGCCTGGTACATGCATCTAGCAATCGTATCAATTACAAGCATGAACAATGCGCCAAATACAATACATCCAGGAATTACTTTTGTAAGATTGTTTCCAAACAGCATTCTTGCAATATGTGGGATCAGTAATCCAACCCATCCAACAACACCACACATACTCACAACAGAAGCAGTAATCAATGAAGAAGCAACAATCACAATCATTCGATTTTGTCGCACATTGATTCCTAAAGAAGCAGCTTCTTCCTCTTTCAAACTCAATGCATTCATACGATAGCGCATCAAATACAAAACAATCATGCCAAGAACAATCATTGGTACACCAGTATACAAAGAACGTATCGTACTGTTCGAAAAGCTTCCCATCAGCCAGAACGTAATGACTGGCAATACATCATTTGGATCCGCAACATATTTAATCAGTGAAACAAGTGCGGAAAATAATGAGGAAACAACCATTCCGCCAAGAATAATCATCATGATTTGATTGGCATGCCTGTAACGTGTAAATACAAATACAAGTGCAACCGCAAAGATTCCAAAGAGTAATGCAGAAACCTGAATTCCAAATGCATTCAATCCCAAAAGAATCCCAAGCGCAGCACCAAAACTAGCTCCATTTGCACAGCCTAACGTATCAGGTGTAGCTAAAGGATTAGAAAATAATGCCTGAAATGAAGCACCTGCTACCGCAAGTCCACTTCCAACAATCAAAGAAACAAGAATACGTGGAATACGTATGTTAAAAATAACAGTCTTTGCATTTACAAGATCAGCTTCCTGTAACGTCAGTACCTTGATTACATCTTTTAAAGCAATCGTATATTGCCCTAAACATAAAGCAATGAGTGCTAAAAAGAGTGTAGCGATACAGCCTGTAATGATACATACACGATACTTTTTATCCACGTATTCCCTCACTTTCTATTAATTCATAGAGCTTGCAGCAGTATTTGGTGTATACATCTGATCAACCTGTTCATCTGTTAAAGTTACACCAAATAAGTTCTGATAGTAATCTTTTACATCAGCTTTGACATCCATATCTTTGAAGAGTTCTGGATATACAGCCTGTGCAAGCCATTCAAGTGTCATTGGTGAATCAACACTTGGTGTATATGTTCTATATGTACCTAATGGCATCTTATAGACTCTATGATTCTTAACAGCACTGACATTGGACCAGTCATCACTGCCAATTGCATTATTGTAGAGATCATCTGGCTTTGCCTGTGTGAAGTTTGTAATCACAATGACATCTGGATCCCATTCATATACCTGCTCCATTGTAATTACGGCATTTGTCTTTTCTGCAGGTACATCCTGTGCAACGTTTACTGCACCCACAGCATCACACCACCATTGACCAAAGAACTTGCTGGAAGAAGTAATCATTGCATTTTCATCATACTGGAACAAGAATAATACTTTCTGCTTTTCTTCTACATTCTTTACAGTATCCTGAATCTTGTTATATGTATCTGTAGAATATTTCTTGATGAGTTCTTCTCTATTTCCAGCGTGTTCTGGATAGATTTGATCTAATAGATTCATCCATTCATTGAATGTTTCTGTACAGTTGAATTTCCACTTCGTTGCAGAGAAAGCAACAGCAGTTAATCCAGCATTTTCCAGCTTTTCTAAATCCTGTGTATCACTTGCATTATAGAAAACAACATCTGGTTTTAAAGCAAGCAGACTTTCAATATTGACATCATCTCCATCCATGATATCCGTTGTAATATTTGTAATGTTTGGATAGAGCTGTGATAAGATACCGTTTTTTGCAGCATTCATACTGCCTGGTTCCATAGCGACAATAGAATCACAAGAATCTAGATATACCGTTAACATGGATGGTAATGGATAGATTCCAAGCACTGCTACGCGCTTTGGATTTGTTGGAACTTCTACTTCACGATCAGCATGATCTGTAATTGTGACAGTTGCTGGCTGTGCAGTTGTTGAAGCAGATGCGGATGTGCTTGCTTTTGGTGAGGAGCAAGAAACAAGCAGTGTTGTCATTGTAAGTGACAAGAATAATTTAAATAGTTTCATAAAATTTCCTTTCTCACGATCGGAATAAATGAAAATAAAACACCTCTTTTAGATGCAAAGAGGTGCGAATATAAAATCACTTTCATTCACTCTCTTTGAACTCAGATTTCTCTTTGTTTTTAGATCGCAATTTAATTATACATGACAAAACAAAAAAGAAGAAGTGATTCACTTCTTCTTATCTCTTACTTCTTAGCAGCGATTTCTTCTCTTAATGCTTTATAGAAATCTTCACATGCAAATGTTGCCTGATCACGAGAACCATATCTTCTAACAGTTAACGCATTGTTTGCAACATCGTTATCACCAACAACGATCTGAATTGGTGTCTTAGATGTCTGTGCTTCTCTAATACGGTAGCCAAGCTTTTCATTACGGTCATCAAGACTAGCTCTAACACCCATTGCCTTCAAATCAGCAACGATCTTGCTTGCATATTCGTTATGTGCTTCAGGAGCAACTGGAATGACAACGACCTGCTTTGGTGACAGCCATAGAGGTAATACACCCTTTGTTTCTTCAAGCAGGAATGCGATGAAACGATCCAGGGAGCCTAAGATAGCACGGTGGATAACAACTGGTCTTTTCTTCTGCTGGTCAGAATCTACATATTCAAGTTCGAATCTTTCTGGCAGCTGATAGTCTAGCTGAATTGTAGACAATGTTACGTCATGACCTAAAGCAGAACGTACCTGTACGTCAATCTTTGGACCATAGAAAGCAGCTTCACCTTCTGCTTCATAGAAAGGAACTTCCATCTCTTTTAGAACCTTTCTTAATTCAGCTTCACTCTTTTCCCACAGTTCATCATGTCCGAAATATTTTTCCTTGTTTTCTGGATCTCTTAATGACAAACGGAAAGAATATTTTTCAAAACCGAAATCCTTATAAACATCAAGAATCAGCTTTGTTACGTCCTTGATTTCACTTGCAATCTGATCTGGTCTACAGAAGATATGAGAGTCATTCTGTGTAAATGCACGTGCTCTTTCAATACCAGTTAAAGCGCCACTTGCTTCAAAACGGAAGTCATTTGCAATTTCAGCAATTCTAACTGGAAGATCTCTATAGGAATGCAGCTTGCTCTTAAACATGATCATATGTTCAGGACAGTTCATAGGTCTTAATGCATATGCATTTTCTGGATCCTTTTCACTTGTCATAGCTGGGAACATATCATCTTTGTAGTGATCCCAGTGACCAGAAATCTTAAAGAGCTTTGTATTGACAACGCTTGGTGTACATACATGTAAATAGCCCTGTGCAATTTCTTTATCCATAATGTAGTCAGCCAATAATCTTCTGACTGTAAAACCATTTGGAAGATACATTGGAAGACCAGCACCAACAGTATCAGAGAACATAAACATCTGTAATTCTTTACCAAGTTTTCTATGATCTCTCTGTTTTGCTTCTTCTAGATCAGCTAAATGTGCTTCTAATTCTTCAGGTGTTGGGAAACATACACCATAGATTCTCTGTAATACTTTATTCTTCTTGTCACCCTTCCAGTATGCACCAGAATGCTTGATGAGTTTGAAGTTCTTACATAGCTTTTCATTGTCTACGTGTGGTCCTCTACATAAGTCTGTATAGTCACCTTGTGTATACATAGAAATGTTTGTGCCTTCTGGCATTCTTTCAATCAAGTCAATCTTGTATGGATCATCTTTAAACTGCTGTAATGCTTCTTCCTTAGAGATTTCATGACGAACGATTTTCTTGCCATCTTTGGCAATCTTCTTCATTTCTTTTTCAATCTTTTTCAGATCATCATCACTAAGAGTGACATCTCCTAAGTCAACATCATAGTAGAATCCTTCTTCTACAACTGGTCCTACCCAGAATTTAGCGTTTGGCCAAATGTGCTGGATTGCATGCGCCATCATGTGTGCACATGAATGGTTGAGTGTTTCTAGATCTTTGTTTTCTGTAAAATTAATCATCTCTGTACTCCTTTTTGAGGACAAATAAAAAAGTCCTCTCTACAATAGAAAGGACGCTATTTCAGCGCGGTACCACCTTTATTCCCTTGCGGGCTCTCAAATCCTTAACGCGGAAAACGGTAATCTTTTTCAAGTACTGTTCACAGGGAGTAACCATAACACTCTTCATTTTCTTTTCACCAGCCAGAAAACTCTCTACATCCAATGTGCTATGACCATATCCTGATCATTACATTTGCTTAAATTTTAGTGATAAATTTCTCTAAAGTCAATGACTAGATCTTTTTTATTTTGCATTACCGTATGAATAAACTGATCACATCGTTTCATTTGTGATTTTACAGTACGATAATCACATGCTACCTCATAAGAATATCCATTTCCAAAATAAATTCTTGTATGATTATTTTTTGTCTGTTGAATATCCATGACTTTATTAAAATATACAAATACATTTTCTGGATTATCTTTTCCTCGAATTGGAAAATACATATTCATTGTCTGTTCACTGATCAAGATACATGGTTTTTGATGTGCATTTGTTAAATGACAGAATGAATCCATTCTTCCCTGTAGACTTGCACCATATTGAATGACAACTTCTTCCAGCCATTGCATGCCACTAAATGGAAACTTTAACGTTTTATCTTTTGAAAATATAAATTCACTGTTGTCGTATGAAGAAACGATCAGAAGAGGACGATATGCTTTAGTCTCTGCAGCAACAGCTTCCATCACAACACTCTTCCTCTTGTGCACATAGAATTTCCAGTGCTCTAAAATCAATCGCAATTGCTTCAATTTCAACAAGTGCGCCACTTAATAAACCACTCACACTGCATGCACTTCTAGCTGGATATGGTTCTTCAAAATATTCCTGATACACTTCATTCATCGCTGAAAAATCATTCATATCTTTTAGAAATACAGTTGTTTTAACAACATATTTCATTTCCATATCAGCTTCTTTTAAAAGTGCCTTCATATTTTCCAGGCACTGTCTTGTCTGTGCTTTAATATCGCCAGAAATGATTTTTCCTGTTTCAGGATCTAATGGCAATTGTCCTGAAATATACATATTTTCACATGTCTTGATACATGGAGAATATGGTCCTTTTGCTTCTGGTCCTTTTTTACAAACGATCTTTTGTTTGATACCCATACCTATTCCTCTTCACTTAGATCATCGTCATCATCAGCATCATCCAGAAATGACAGATAGATCTGTTCTCTTTTCTTTGCTAAAGATTCGTGATTCTTGTTAGAAATCATAAATAACAGATAAGCAAACATCATAATGATGAATATCAATACAATCAAACTTAAGTAATCATTCAAATTTTCTAACATTTCAATTTCCTCTTGTAATCATTATACAGGAATTATGCATTGGTTGAAGAATTATGCACTCTTTCAAGAAAGTCTTCCCCCTTGATAGATTCGTGCTTGCATAGTTCTGGATAATCCAGCTGTCTTAAAACTTCATAAGAAACCAAAGCTACACAATTGGAAAGATTCAAACTTCTTGCTTCCTTGACCATAGGAATTCTCATACATTCATCTAAATGATCATATAAAATATCCTTTGGAATACCTGTACTTTCTTTTCCAAACACAAGATAAATATCTCCTTCATCCTTTGTATAGTCAAAAGAATCTGGTGTTTTTAAAGCATAGCGGGAAACAAAATAAAAACTGCCTTGATTTGTTTTTAAAAATGTATTCCAGTCTGGATATGTCTTGTAGTCTAATTCTTTTACATAGTCCATACCTGCTCTTCTTAGATGCTTTTCATCGAGTGAAAAACCTAATGGCTCTATTAAATGCAAACGCATATGAAACGCCATGCATGTACGCATGATATTTCCTGTATTTGCGGGAATTTCCGGTTCATATAAAACAATATTGATCATACTTTCACCTTCTATCTAAAACTCTTAAAACAAAATAAATGACACATACACTGATGACATAAATTATCATGATCAACATGACAAGATCAAAGAAGAATGTTTCTGGAAACATATTGATCATAATAGATGTATTTGGATCAAGAATGAATAAATCATTGTCAAAGAATAGATAATGAAAATTCATCCAGAAATCATAGAAATCGCAAAGTGCATATATCGCTAGCATCGATACAAATAGAACAATCATAAACAATGCATATCGAATGCCTTTCATATATACATGCATCGCATTCTTCTTTTCTTTGAGATAAATCAAAACATATAGAACAATGCTTGTCACAAACATAAAGATTGCCGCCGTCTTTGCATGCATACAAAGATTTTTAACATCAATCATATGCAATGTTTCTCTTTCATTAAATACTTCACGTTTACTATCACATACCGTTGCTTCCACAACAATATCATCTCTTTTATTTTCCAGATAATCTAACAATGTATCTGTTGCTTTCATGAGATCTTCATCACTCATTCCAATGACTTCAGCCTGATGAGACTTGTTGTATTCATATTGATAAAATGAATGATTGAAACTGCATGTAAAAATAATTCCTAATAGAATAGAAACAAGAAATAAAAGTGATGCAAGCGTTGATAAAATCTTAGTGCTTTTGCGCATCCAGCCATGCCTCTAACTTACGAACTGCTTTTCCTCTATGAGAAATAGAGTTCTTTTCATCTTTACTCATTTCTGCCATTGTCTTAGCTAATGGTGCATAATAGATAATTGGATCATATCCAAAACCATTGCTTCCCTTTGCTTCTAGTGCAACTTCACATTCTACAGAATCTTCAAATACAACGGGTTCTTCATTGACACGTGTAATTGCAATTGCACATACATAGCGACATGTTCGATCTGTTTTATCCTTCAACAAATCTAACACTTTCTGATTCTTTACATCATAGCTTGTATCATGACCAAGCCATCTTGCACTCATAACACCTGGCTTTTTATCTAAGGCATCAATTTCAAGTCCAGAATCATCTGAAATCGCAGTAATGCCATAACGATCCGTCACTGCCTGTGCCTTAATGATTGCATTATCATGGAATGTTGTACCAGTTTCTTCAACTTCAGGCATATCTGGAAAATCAGATAGTGATTTTACTGTATATCCTTCTGGTTCAAGCATTTCTCTAAATTCTTTGATTTTTCCCTGGTTGCCACTTGCGACAACGATTACTTTATCTTCCATATTCAAATTCTCCTGTTAATTTCTGATCTTGTGATGCATTTAGAAATGCATTCACATCGTTTTTCATTTTATCATGATTTTCTAGAATTCGTCCTTTAGATACAACAAAAGGATCAATATATCGATTTTTTGTATGGATGACGATTCCATCTTCACTCTCTATCACATTGCATAAAGAACAATATCGTTTCCATTCCTGTAAATGTTGAATTTTAGAAAGAACAGTCCTTTCATCTTTGTATAGATCTTCATAAGAAATAATATTTGATGTCAGACAGTCTTTGATCAAATGTGCGAGAATTTCCATTGCATAGCGATCTTGAGAAGAGGAATATACCTTGCCGCACTGTAATGCAATCTCTGTAAAACGATATGCTTTTTCTTCATGTTGAAAACATAGTTCTTCTTCTCCAGATTCATTTGTGGCTACAACGATATCATCAAATAATTCTTTCATTTCTTCTTCTGTAGAAAAACCATAATTGATGCTATTGCCAATGGTGTATTCCAGTCGGTCACTGCTGAGTTTTGGCGTATCATTATCCGCAATGGGATACATATGATAATCATAGATTTCTGCAATAGAAATTTGATCTTCTCTTAAAAGATTCATTAAAACAGAATCATTACATAAGATCTCTTTTGTCTTTTTTTCTGTTGATTCCTGATGCATGTGATCATGATTCATAAAATCAATCGTATGTGAAAATACTGGTGTTGAAATATCATGAAACAAACCAGCCAGTGCCTGTTTCTTATCATCTGTAAAGTGGTGAATAATACAGGCAACACGCAAGGAATGAATGAATCTAGAATATGGCTGAATATTCTTGAATAAGGGAAGATTTGTCTTTTCTACACCACAATTCATATCAATATTCTTTAATCTCTGCATCGCAGGTATCTCACTATATTTCAAAATATAATCAGGAATATTTACTAAATCTGTCATACATTTAAAAATGACCAGTTTTCTGGTCATATCTTACCTTTCTTTTCTAATTCTTTATAGGCATATACAGCACCATATTTTCTAGAATCTTCATGAAATGTTACACCACGGATCACAGGCTGGAAAATATTCTGGTATTTATCATTTGAAAAGCGTTCATCAATTGCATCTTGAATGATTTGCATAAAAGCTGGTTCATCCGTAATATTTCCAGATATAACAAACGTAGATGCATCTACAACACATTGGATATTGTAAATATAATTGGCAAGTCTGGCACAATATACTTTGACACCTTCAATAATATCTTCTTTTCCTTTGCTTAATCCAAACATGATTTTTAAAATATTCATATTTTCATGATGTGTTACTTCTTTTACAACACTGACCAAACCATTTAACGAACAGCTTAAAGCAAACATATCAGAATTATCTGCAGCTCTTTGCGTACTGTCTGTTAGATATGAGAATTCTCCTGCGCCAAAATGTGCACCATTAAAAATCTTTCCATCATGAATAACTGCGCCGCCAATTCCTGTTCCAAGGATCATTAGCATCACACCAGTATGAACACCTTTTAAAGAACCATAGCCAACTTCTGCCAGGGCTGCTGCTTTTGCATCATTTAAAATGATTGTTTTCATACCAGTATATTCACTGATTTCCTTTGCCAGTGGTTCATTACGAATAAAGCGATAAATCCCTGCGGAATACGCCATACCAGAATCGGTATCAATAATACCCGGCATTGTGATTGCCAGGGAATCAGTTCGTGAAGAAAAGGAATCTGTAATCTTTTTGATCGTCGTAAAAAGATCTTCTCTACTTGTAAAGGAATTGAGTTCTTCTTTTCCTGTTTTATATACATCAATTTCTTCACTGATCAAAGCATATCTCAACCAGTTTCTTCCAATATCAATTGTTAAATAGTTTTTCATACGCATCACATTGACAGCCACTTACTCAAGCTCTTTATCTTCATTGCATCATAATATTCTTGACGCATTTTTTCATCTAGCGCCATTCCTAAAAAACGATCTCTCATATAGTAAACGTAGCCTGGATCTACATCATAATTGATCATCAAATCTGTTTTATTCTTTGCCTGGATCAGTGTCTGCCATGTAATTGCACGATATGCAGGTGAAGTAATATTCTGATTTACATGCTCGATCCACGCAATCATAGCTTTGTAATAATCAATTTGATGTTCTGTTTCTGTTTTTACTTCAATCAGAGAAATCAATCTTTCCTCTGCAGAAATCGTTGAATGTCCTCCAATACGATTAGTGATAGGAGAGCGAACGTTTTTGATATTCTGTAAAGTTTCTTCTAACTCTAGTTCACATTTATCTCGCTTTGAACGATAGTTGAAATAATTACGACACTCTTTTTTATACAACTGCAGCCAGTGCGTTTTATCATCATTCGTCATCTTCAAATACCTCGTCAATCCACTTGTATAATGCAACCTGCAAAGCTCGACGAGTAATACCATATTGCTCTGCTACTTTCACTTGTGGTGTACCTTCCACACAAAGCAAGTAGATCATGACTTTTGCACTTGTACCACACTTTTCTTCAATCACATCAAATGTCTCTTCTACAAAATCAATATCATCCTGCAAAAATTGATAAAACATATCATCCCCTTCTGCTCGCGTATGATATAAAGACATTGTTGTTTTCTCACTTAAATACACACGACAGCTCGCTTTAAAAGCTGCCCATTTTTCCTTTTTGTTCATACATTAATTATTATAGCAAAAAAACATCCATTGCAACTGCATGGATGTCATTTGATTATTTCATAAATGATTTCAAGAATTTTTTTGCAGAGCGAACACCAAGATTAATCAGTTCATTTTCCGCTTTATTTTGAATCTTTTTTGCGATTCTTTTGGATTGATTTGCACGTTGCTTTTCTTCGCGTGTTTCCTGTTTTGCAGCTTCTTTTGCACGTGCTTCTTCAATTTTAGCAATCTTCTTTTCTTCTTCTAAGCGATTTTTTTCTTCCTCTGCTTCTTTTTTGATTTCATCTACTTTTTCAAAAGCACTTTCTGGATCAACCTCATCCCAGTATTTACTTTTGAGTGGATCCTGATTGACAGTTCTAAAGATTGCGGTAACTTCACTTGCCTTCATACTGGAAGAAGGTGGCAGGATCTTTGTTTCTTCAACAATTGTTGGTGCACCATCTTCATCTAATACAGATACAAGGGCATGTCCTGTTTTCATCATCGTAATGACTTCTTCTGTGTTTAATTCCGGATTTTGTCTAAATGCCTGTGCCGCAAGCTTTACATTCTTCATTTCTGAAGGTGTATATGCACGCAATGCATGCTGGATACGATTACTGAGCTGTGCTAAGATAGAATCAGGAATATCTGATGGAGATTGCGTACAGAAGAATACACCAACCCCTTTAGAACGAATAAGTTTTACAATCTGTTCTACTTTGTCCAGTAATGCTTTTGGAGCGTGATCAAATAAGAGATGTGCTTCATCAAAGAAGAATACAATCTTTGGTCGATCTAAGTCACCAACTTCAGGCATGTTCTGATACAGTGTATCCAAAAGCCAAAGCAAGAACGTCGCATACAAAAGTGGATGCTGGAACAGCTTTTCACATTCAAGAATATTCATGACACCATTGCCATTTTCTGTCTGCAACAGGTCCTGAATATTCAATCCTGGCATACCAAATAATTTATCACCTTCCTGTTGTTCAAGAACAAGCAGTTTTCTTTGGATTGCACCAACGGATTGTTTTGTCACCATTCCATAATTCACAGTAAATGTAGATGCATTCTCACCAACATATGCACACATTGCCTGTAAATCTTTTAAGTCAATAATATCAAGGTCCTTATCTTCAGCGATTTTAAAGATGATATTCAATACACCTTCTTGTGCATCTGAAAGATCCAGGATTCGACTCAACAGTACAGGATCCATTTCCTGCATCACTGCACGCATTGGAAGTCCATTCTTTTTATATACATCAAAGAAACGCACTGGATAGCTCTTTGTTTCAAAACCAGTAATCGACATTGAATCTAGACGTTCCTGAATACTAGAAAAATCACCAGGCGTTATCATACCTGTCAGATCTCCCTTCACATCTGCAATAAATGTAGGTACCCCTGCATCACTTAAGCTTTCAGCAATCACTTTTAATGTGACTGTTTTTCCTGTACCACTTGCTCCTGCAATCAAACCATGACGATTCATTTGACGCAGAAGCATGTATACTTCTTTCTCTTTTGCTTTGCCAAGGAGAATTTTCTGATCCTTTAACATAACAAAACCTCAATATTAAGCTAAACGAATACCGCCTACATCACGAATACGTAAGATATAGCAGCAGCCTTTGCCAAATGTCTTTTCCATTCTTTCAATAAATGCTTCTGTAGTATTCTTATTCACAAATGCCTGGATTGTTCCCGCAAATCCACCACCATGTACACGATATGCACCATCTTCATGAATGATAGATTCAGAAATTGCTAAACCAATGGCAACTGCCTGTGATTCAGGCATAGAACCTACAGAAATATTCTGTAAATACATCCAGCTGCTTCTTCCAGATTCTCTAACAAGCTGAAAGAATGTTTTAATGTCTTTTTTCTTGAGTGCTTCTGCTTCATCGTGTGCACGCTGTGTTTCATTTAAGAAATGATATGCACGTAAGAATGCACGGTCTCCACACTGTTCTCTGATTTCTTTCACATGGTCAAATAATTCATCTAATGTTGCTTCAGATAATACTTCATGACCCATGACTTTAGCAGCTGCTTTCATTTCAAGTGGAACTTTAGAATATTCATCAGACAAGTCAGCATGAGAAGCCTTCACATCTGTAATGATCAAATCATAGCCATAGTCAGCTGGATCAAAAGGAACCTTTTCAACCACTGGATTTTCAGGGTCTTTAAAATCCATCGCAGCAAAGCTGCCAACAGAACAAGCCATCTGATCAAGCAAGCCACTTGCTTTCATGAAATATACGTTTTCTGCAAACTGCCCAATCTTGGCTACGTTTTCTGTAGAAACTTTTCCTTCGTTATAAAGATCATTCTGAATTGTACCAAGCAATACTTCAAATGCAGCAGAACTAGACATGCCACCACCATTGATAACATCACTTTCTGCATAGCACTTAAAGCCGCCTGCATTGTATCCACGCTTGTTTAAACCTGCCGCAACACCACGAATCAAAGCTTCTGTAGAATTCTTTTCTTCTTCATGGATTGTGATATCGCTGACATCCACTGGATTAACATTGTAACCTTTGGATGCATAAGTAACGATGTTATCGTCTGTTGGAATAACACAGGCTACAACATCTAAATTCAATGATGCTGCTAATACTTTACCTAATTGATGATCTGTATGGTTTCCACCAACTTCTGTTCTGCCTGGTGCAGAATAGATTCTTGCTTCTTCATCTGAGAAAGTTTGTAATGCATTGTCTAAAATTGCAGCGTATCTTTCTTTTTGTGCGTCGAGTGCTTTTTCACCATAAAGTTCAATCAGCTTGTCATCAAGCTTTCCTTCATGGATGAATGTTTTGAGTTCTGAAATTTTCATGTTCTTTTTCTCCTGTTATTTTGCTAATTTTTCAAAAGCATCTTTGGCAGCATTCTGTTCTGCCTGCTTTTTTGAAACACCTTTACCTGTCCCCAATACAATATTATCCATCACACAATTCATTACGAATTCAGGTGCATTTGCGGGACCTTTTTCACTGACAAGCTTATATGTAACGGTACGCTTTTTATCTGCCTGTACAAATTCCTGCAGCTTGCTTTTATAGTCGTGGATCGTACCTACATCTTCTGGATGAGATAAACGTGGAACCAGGCAGTCATTTAAAATATTATCAACTGCCTTCATTCCTTGATCTAAGAATAATGCACCAAGAAATGCTTCAAATGCATCCGCAATAATGGCATCTTTATTTCTTCCGCCTGTCTTTTCTTCACCAGCACCTAATAAAAGAAAATCATTTAAATGCAATTCTCTTCCATAGATTGCCAATGCTTTTTCACAAACAAGCTGTGCACGTAAGCGAGACATTTTTCCTTCTGATAGATTCAATGGCCAGATTGCTTTGCTCGACCACAGCTGCAGTACAGCATCTCCCATAAACTCTAGTCTTTCATTATCATGAAACTGCTGGTGTTCATGTGCATAGCTGCTATGCATAAATGCCTGTTCTACTAAAGAAGTATTTTTTACCTGAATACCTCTATTTTTTAACCAATCAATAATTGTCAATTTCTTTTCCCCCTCAATCTATATACGCACTTTGTGCTCTTCTCTGCTTTACACTTTCTATGATAGAAATGTAATCTGTCTGATCACAATGTTCCACGATTGTTTTTGCATCTTTTCTGCATACCTCAATCATATTTGTATCTTCATAAAGATTCCCTAGAATCAGATCAGGTACGCCAGATTGTCTTGTTCCAAGTATATCACCCGGTCCTCTTAGACGTAAATCTTCATATGAGATTTCAAATCCATTCGTTGTTTTCACTAATACGTTCAATCTTTCTTTCACATCTTCACTTTTGTTATCGGTTAATAGCCAGCATTTTCCAACTGCATTTCCTCTTTGAATACGTCCACGCAGCTGGTGCAGCTGACTTAGTCCAAAGCGGTCTGCATCATAGATAATCATGCCTGTTGCATTTACAACATTCATACCGACTTCTACGACTGTTGTAGAAACTAATACCTGAATTTCATTTTTTGCAAATGCATCCATGACACTTTGTTTTTCCTCTGAACTCATCTGTCCATGCAGCATACCAACTTTTCTAGGATAGAAAAGTTTGGAAAGATTGACATACATCTTATTTACATCACGTGCTTTAAACGCTTCATTTTCATCTACTGCAGCGCATATTACATACAGCTGATGTCCTTTTTCTAATAAGGCATTCACTTCATTCAGTACGGAACGGAAACTATTTTCCAGGATCAATTGCGTGACTGGCTGTTTTCTTCCTGCAGGCATTGTTTCAATCGTGCTGACTTTCATATCTGAAAATAAGGAAGCTGCTAAAGTACGTGGAATTGGTGTTGCTGACATCAAAAGAAAATCTGTATTTTCTCCTTTTAAGCGCAGTGCTTTTCTCTGTTCTACACCAAAACGCTGTTGTTCATCTGCTACAACATAGCCAAGCTTTTTAAAGTGTACATCATCCTGGATCAACGCATGTGTTCCAATCAGAATATCTATGTCTCCTTCTTCACATCGTCTTAGGATCTCTTTTTTTTCTTTCGTATTCATTGCTGAATATAAGACTTCTATAGAAACAGAAGGATCCTTGATCATGCTTTTCAGTGAAGCAAGATGCTGTTTTGCTAAGATTTCTGTCGGTGCTAATAAAGCAGACTGATATCCGCTTAGAAAACACGCATACATGCTGAATGCAGCTACGACAGTCTTGCCACATCCGACATCTCCCTGTACGAGGCGATACATTGGGACATTAGAACGCATATCATCTATAATGGCATTGAGTGTATCTACCTGATCTTTTGTCAAAGAAAAAGGAAGAGAAGATATCATTGCTTTTACTTTAGTAATATCAATGTTTTTTGGCTGCTTATATGCAAGCAGTCCTTCTTCATCTTTATTCAATTCCATCGCAATAAAGAAGCGTAGAAATTCTTCATATTTCAAAGTACGAAATGCCTGTTTCGTATCTTCTAACGACTCTGGAAAATGAATTTTTCTATAGGCTTCGCTTCTTCGAAGCAAATGATATTTGCGAATCATTTCTTCTGGAACATAGTCAATGATTTCATTCTGTAATACTTCATAGACTGTTTTTATCGAAGCACGAATCGTTCTTTGCTGGATGCCTTCTTTCGTTGAATAGACAGGTGTCACTGCTTCATGAGCATCGAGTGGCTTTGTATCATAATTCATAGCAGTCACTTTATGGTTTCCCATATAGATACCTGTAATCGTAATCATAGAATTCATTGCAAGTTTTGATGCCCATGGTCGATTGAATATTGTGATCTTCAATACAGTATCTTCATGCATGACTTCAAACTTTGTTGAAGCAAATCTTCCATTGCGAAATGTAATTGCGCGAGATATCACTTCCGCTTCAAACGTAACTTTTTCTTTGATTTTCCATTCAGAAATCGGTGAAGAAGAAATTGTATCAAAACGGTATGGATAATAGGAAAGCAGATCATCTGAATCATATATATGCAACCGTTGTAATGTTTCAATTCTTTTCGCTGAAAAATGGAATGATTTATCATGTAGATCCATGTTTCAATTATAGCATTTCTCTCAAAAAAAACTTTCTAAGAATTAATATTCCTAGAAAGTTCGAAAATATTCAAATTTGATTAGAGAGCTTCTCCATTGGACTCAATGATTTCTTTATATCTGTAGTAAGAATTCTTGATTCTTCTTTCTAATGTACCATGTCCATCATTGAAACGGTCAACGTATACAAAGCCATAACGCTTCTTCATTTCACCTGTACCAGCAGAAACAACATCAATTGGTCCCCACCACAGGTACCCCATCACATTACATCCATCTTCAATTGCTAATGCAATCTGTTTTAAATGCTGTTCAAGGTAACGTACTCTGAATGGATCATCAATCTTGCCATTTTCATCAAGATTTTCATCTAAGCCAATACCATTTTCAACAATAAACTGTGGTAAATGATAACGATCTTCAAACATGTTGATGAGTAATCTCAATCCTTCTGGATCAACTGGCCAGCTCCATGGCTTTGGTGAGCATTCCTTCAAGTATGGATTATCTTTTCCTTTGATACCACCAGTATTATTAGTCATCGTAGCATCTGATGCATATACTGCAGAACGATAGTAGCTGTAGGAAATGAAATCAATTGTATAATCATGAATCAGCTTTAATTCATCATCATTCATCTTTGGTGTCCATGATGGATTCTTCTTCCAGAGTGCTTTAACATATGATGGAATTTCTCCAAATACCATTGGATCACACATGAAGTATACAGCCCATCTCTGTGTATCATATGCACCAAATACATCAGATGGTTTGCATGTTTCTGGGTATGTACATGCCCCAGAAGCAGTCATCATATTACCAATCTTGGCATCTGGATCAATTTCATGACAAAGCTTAACTGTCCATGCATTTGCGACAAGAATATTATAATAGCCCTGCCAGATATCTTCTTGTGTTATTGAACCAATTGGATCGGAAGGATCCTTTGGATTGTGAATTGTTAATATGCTTCCCGCAACAAATGGATTGCGAAGCATTGCATTGACTTCATTAAATGTCAGCCAATATTTCACTTTTCCTTTGTATCTTGTAAATACTGTTTTTGCATAATTCTTCCAGAATTCAATGAGTTTTGGATTAGACCATCCACCGTATTCTGTTAATAAATGCAATGGTGTTTCATAATGAGACATTGTAATGCATGGTTCCATGCCTAATTCTTTCATCTCATCAAATAATTCATCATAGAAAGCAAGACCCTTTTCATTTGGTTCTGTTTCATCACCATTAGGGAAGATTCTACCCCATGCGATAGAAGTTCTAAAGCAGTTAAATCCCATACCTGCCATGAGTTCTAGATCTTCTTTATGACGATGATAGAAATCAATTGCTTCATGTGATAAATATTTTTTATTTGGATCTAAGCACATTTCATACTTTTCACCATTCCATTTGATACCTGGTTCTTTTGAACCGATACCTACCAATACGTCTGTGACGTTAGGCTGCTTGCCATCTTCCAGCCAAGCACCTTCTAACTGGTTTGCCGCTACAGCGCCGCCCCACAAAAAATTCTTAGGAAATTCCATTGTTCCATATCCTCCTGAACTCATTATACTAAGGAAACAATGAAATAATGTTCCAATCATGATAAACTAATGCAGCTGAGGTGAATGAATGAGTATATTAGTTGTTGAAAATCTTAGCCACTCCTTTGGTGGCAGAGTGATATTTGAAGATGTATCGTTCCGTTTGAATCGTGGGGAACATGTTGGGCTTGTTGGTGCAAATGGTGAAGGAAAGAGTACCTTTATGAATATCCTGACAAAAAAGCTGGAAGCTGAAGAAGGAAAAGTACTCTGGAACAAGCGTGTGAATGTTGGCTATCTGGACCAGCATACGGTTTTAGATCCTGAAAAAACAATTCGTGATGTATTAAAGAGTGCATATGATGAATTGTATGACATTGAACAGTCCATTACAGATGACTATATGAAAATGACTGATATGGATGAAAAAGAAACGAATGCATTATTAGAAGATATTGGTGAAAGACAGTCCTATCTTGATCAGCATGATTTCTATCTGATTGATTCTAAAATTGATGAAATTTCACGTGCATTCAGTATTGATGCATTAGGTCTCGATACAAATGTTACTAATTTAAGTGGTGGGCAAAGAACACGTATTCTTATGGCGAAACTGCTTCTGCAGAAACCAGATATCCTTTTACTGGATGAACCTACAAACTATTTAGATGTGGAACATATTGAATGGCTAAAGAATTATTTAATTAACTATGAGAATGCATTTATTCTGATTTCTCATGATGTACCATTCTTAAATACATGTATCAATGTTGTATATCACGTTGATGCCCCTTCTATTACACGCTATACAGGAAACTACGATAACTTTGTATCTGTATATGAAACAAAGAAAAAACAGCTAGAAGCTGCATATAATCGTCAACAAGCTGAAATTGAAAAGATGGAAGATTTTATTGCGAGAAATAAAGCAAGAGTCGCTACAAGAGGTATGGCCAACTCTAGAATGAAGCAGCTGAACAAAATGGAACGTATTGAATTGAAGAAAGAAAAAATCAAACCTGAATTTTCATTTCAATATTCTTCTACCCCTTCAAAATATTTATTTATCGCAAATGATATTGTGATTGGATATGACTATCCATTAAGTAAACCAATGACATTCACATTGGAAAAAAATAAAAAAGTTGCAATTGTTGGTGCAAACGGTATTGGTAAAACAACATTATTAAAGTCATTGCTTGGTATCATTGATGTTCTTTCTGGTTCCATTGAACATGGTGAGAATATTGATGTTGGCTACTTTGTACAGGAAGAAAAAGCAAGCTCTCAAACATGTATGCAGGAACTATGGGATACATTTCCTGCATATAGTCAATATGAAGTACGCAGTGCACTTGCAAAGTGTGGTCTAACAACGGAACAGATTGAATCTCAGGTATTTGTATTATCTGGTGGAGAACAGGCAAAGCTTCGTCTTTGCAAGATCATGAATCATCCATGTAATCTTCTCGTATTAGACGAACCTACAAACCATCTTGATCAAGATGCAAAAGATTCTTTAAAAGAAGCCATTCAGGCATTTAAAGGAACTGTATTACTTGTTTCTCATGAACCATATTTCTATGAAGATATCGTAGATGAAGTATGGGATATGAGTCAGTATTCTATATAGTGCATATAAAAAATGTCATTTGATGATTCAAATGACATTTTATTTTACTTATTCAACACCGATAACAAATGAGTACACTGGCTGTCCACCATCTTGTACATCAACATCGACATCATAGTTTTCTTCGATGAATTCTGCTAATTCATCACATTCTTCCTGTGTAGCATCTTCACCCTTTAATAGAGTTACGATTTCTGAATCTTCATCCATCATCTTTTCAATGAGCTGTTTAGAAGCAGTCATCTTATCCTTTTCAATGATTACGATATCTTTATCAAAGAGTCCCATGTAATCGCCGGCATGGATTTCCTTACCGTCAATCGAAGTATCTTTGATTGCATATGTAATCTGACCAGTCTTAACATTAGCAATTGCTTCTTCCATTGCTTCCTTGTTTGTATCTACATCATCTTCTGGATTGAAGTTGATGCAGGCAGATAAGCCCTGTGGAACAGATTTTGTTGGAAGAACGATAACATCTTTATCTTCTGTAACTGTAGCTGCCTGATTTGCCGCCATAATAATATTTGAGTTATTTGGCAATACAAATACATGCTTTGCATTTACCTTTGCGATTGCAGAAGCGATATCTTCTGTGGATGGGTTCATTGTCTGACCACCACTGACAACGTAATCTGTACGATATTCAGTAAATAGCTGCTTGATACCTTCACCAGCTGCTACCGCAATGATGCCGTATTCCTTTGCTTCACCAATTTCTTCTTCCTTTTCTTCTTCTAACAAGGATGGTTTCAAATCATCTTGAATATTTTCAATCTGAACCTTCTTGAATTCACCATATCTTTCAGCAAGCATTAATACTTCACCTGGTGTCATTGTATGAAGACTTAAAGAAATACCATCTTCTTTCACAACAAGCTGTACTTTATTTCCAAGTGCTTCTAATGATTTTCTGAAACGATCTTCATTGAAGCTCTTTGCGTGCTTTGCATCAAATGCAAGAATGAATTCACAACGATAACCGCTGGAATGTTCACTCTTTGTTTCTTTCTTTTCTTCATTGACGGTTTCTTCAGTGATTGGATTACCATCTAAGAATGCCTTAAAACCTTCTAAGACTTTCACTAAACCAGCACCACCAGAGTCAACAACATGTGCTTCCTTTAAAACAGGCAATAACTCAGGTGTTCTTTCAAGAGAAGCATTTGCTTCATCTAATACAGCATTCATGAACTCTTCAATAGATGCTTCAGGGTTTGCATTGATGAATTCTTCACCCTTTGCACTTGCTTCACGAATCACAGTTAAGATTGTACCTTCTGTAGGTCTCATGACTGCTTTATATGCAAGCTTGGAACCATTCAATAATGCTTCAGAAAATTCCTTGCTGGATAATTCTGTCTTTTCACCAATATACTGATAAATACCTCTGAAGATCTGAGAAAGGATAACACCAGAGTTTCCTCTAGCACCCATCAATAATCCTCTAGATAATGTCTTAGCAATCGTAGGTAAAGAATCAGACCCACTCTTTTTGACTTCACTCACACCATTTGTGAATGTTAAAGACATATTTGTACCTGTATCTCCATCAGGTACTGGGAATACGTTCAATGCATCAACTTCTTTTTTATTTCCATTTAAATTGTTGCATCCACTTTCAAGCATTCCTTTAAATACAATACCGTTTATTTTTTCCATGACGCCCTCACTTAGTTCATTACACGTACACCCTGAACAAACACATTCACTGAATGAATATCTTGTGAAAGGGTCTTTTCTAACATATATTTAACTTTCTTCTGTGCCTCTTTTACAGTTTCTGTAATCTTAACACCAAATGAAACAATAATGTAAAGATCTACATCAATCATTCCATCTGTATTTTTGATAACTACACCTTTAGAATAGTTTTCTCTCTTTAATAATTCAGCCCAGCCATCCTTAAGTACTTGTTTGCTGGCCATTCCTACAACACCATAGCATTCTGTGATAATGCCACCTGCAAGAGATGCAATTGCATCAGATGTAATAGAAATATTTCCATAGTTTGTTTTTGTTTCTATTGCCATAGTAAAATAGCTCCTTATCTCAATCATTATAACAAAAAACATTCACAGAATGAACAATTGTTATTCAGGCATGTTATTTTCATCCGCATTTTGTTCATTTTCTGTTTGATTATCACTTTGTTCTGGCTCATTGCTGACACCTTCTGGAAGAACAAGACTTCCCGTTTCATAGTAGCCAGCACTGTAATTTCTATTAAAATTTGGATCTATAACTTCACTTCCATTTTCATCTAATGGAATGACGATTGGATTGCCATTACTATCCACTGCCTGATTACCATTTTCATCTGTATAGTAATGTTTTGCGACATGGTCACCATAAATATTTGTTAATAGATTGCCATCCGCATCCGTCCAGTATTCCTGTGAAGAATCTTCAATATTCCATGGACATACAAATGTGTATGCAACATTTGCTTTTTCATCTGCAGAAATACATTGTGATTTATCATTCATATTTGCATAGATCATATAGTAATCATTCAGCTTTGATAGATTCTGATAGTTTCCTAAATAATAGGAACCATTTCTCATCTGGATCTTCATCGCTTCATCATCATAGCTTAATGCATATTGAGATATATCAGATATATTTTCAATCATGCTTTGATCTACATCTTTAAACGCTTTACATAACAGTCTTGTCTGTTCCTCTGTATTAAATCCATGAATCAAAGGTACAGAAGCAATGATATCTAAATACTCACTCTTTAATTTTGCTTTTGTGTTATCTACAAGCAGAATTTCTGCTTCATCAGAATCATAACGATAACCAATCGCTTTCTTTTCTTTGATTGTGATGGAAACAACCTGATTGCTTAATAAAGTCACATCTGCATCTTCTATCATTGGATCATTTTTTAATTTCATTTCTTTTAAGAATGGAATATTGAAATAGAAAATATTATTTTGATGAATATTAGAAATTTCTTCTATATATTCTTCATCTAGATAATGTGTTCCTTTCACAACAATTCCACTGACTCTTGAATATGATGAAAATAAATACAATGACAGTAATAAAGCAATCGCAACAAACAATCCCCATTTCAGTAAACGTGGTGCACATTCAATCAATGATTTACTTTTTTTCTCAGTCTTTTTCACACCAGTTAAATAACTCCATTTCAGTTTCTAAAGTAATATCATATTTTTCTTTTACTTTTTGTTGAATTTCGCGTACAAGTGTAATGTAGTCTTTCGCTGTAGCATGGCCTTTATTTACAATGAAATTGCAATGCTTATCGGAAACATATGCATCACCAATAGACTTGCCGCGATAGCCAATACCATCAATGCATTCCCATGCATTCTTTCCTTCTGGATTTCTAAAAACAGAACCACAGCTTGGGAATTCTAAAGGTTGAGAAGAAAGTCTTCTTTGCTTACGATCTTCCATTAACTTTTCAATCTTATTTGGATCTTCATCTTTTAAACGCATTCTGCATCCTGCAACGATCCAGTCACTATGCTTCTGGAAAATACTTGTGCGATAAGAGAATTCGCATTCTTCAACAGGCATCCATTCCAGTTTTCCATTGCGGTATACAAATACTTCTTCTACGATATCAGCCATACTGCTTTTATATGCACCTGCATTCATAAAAATTGCACCACCAATCGTACCAGGAATACCACTTGCCCATTCTAAACCACTTAAGCCATTTTTCATTGCCTGATATGCTAATGCAATTGTGGAACATCCAGCCTGCACCGTAACCATATCATCTGTAAAATAGGCTTTATTGAAATGACGGTCTAAGCGAATGATAACACCATAGTAATCATCATCACTGCAAAGTAGATCACTGCCTTTTCCAATCATTTTAAAAGGAACATTTCTTAGCTTTAACAGTCTTAGAACACCGTCTAAAGCAATATCACTGTTTGGATAAACGACATACTTTGCGTATCCACCAATACGCAAAGTTGTCATGGAAGACAATGGCATATTGACTTCAGTTTCACAAATATCATTTAATTCATCTATCAATTCACGCATTCACAATTTCCTCCATCCACGCAATCATTTGATACGCAGCATCTCTTTTTCCTTGCATATAAGCATTCTTTTTTAATGCATCTCTTTTTTTCTCATTATGCATTAAGAAGTTCACTGTATCTGCCAGCTTTGCAGCAGTCAGATTCTTTTCTTCAATCATCAAAGCAGCACCTTTTTTCACTAGTTCTTCTGCATTATAGAACTGATGATTGTTTGGAACATATGGTGATGGAATGAGAATGGATGCACATCCAATTGCTCCAATTTCACACATCGTTGTTGCCCCTGCTCTTAATACTGCAAGTGAGCAGCCTTTCAGCATTGTTTTTCCATCAACATAATCAACGATTTTCACATGATCATTGCTTTCAAAAGCAAATGCATAATCATTGCTTTTGCCACTCGCAATCACTACCTGAAAATCATCTTCAAATAAAGGACAAGCTTCATCTAATACTTTTGATACAGAAGCAGAACCTAATGAACCCATCATACATACAACAAACGGCTTCGCAGCATCTAATCCAATATTAGTCAGACAAGAAGGATCAAATGTTGTATTTGCGGCAAGTGTTGCCTGTGGATTGCCTAACAGTCTTTGTTTTTCTTTAGGCATTTGTGATAGATTTGCTTCATAGCAGGAAACAATTGCATCAACATATTTACTTAAAAATTTGTTTGCTTTTCCAGCATAGCTGTTCTGTTCATGAATCATTGTTTTGATTCCCATTTTATGTGCTGCCATGATTAGAGGAACAGAAATATAGTTTCCAAATCCAATGCAAATATCTGGACGTTCCTGTTTTAAAATTTCACGTGCGTGTTTATATGCTGACAATAAAGAAGTCATGGATTTCACCTTATTGAACAAGCCACCATTTCCACTTTTCATATCTAAGCCATAGAACTTGTATCCAAGTTGAGGAATAACTGTAGATTCCATACGATCATTTGATCCAAAGAATAGTATTTCACTCTCTGGCTGTTTTTGTTTTAATACTTCTGCAAGTGCAGTTGCAGGATATATATGTCCGCCAGTTCCACCGGCAGCAATCATTACTTTCATATTTGTTATCTCCAAATTCTCTAACTATTTTACCATAAAACCTTCTGAAGTATTCCATTCCAATAGAAAAGCAGTTGTTTCCAACTGCTTTCTAGTCATAAATTAATGAATTTTCTTTCTTGTTAACAGCATCATTAGTGCCATTCCAAGAGAAATCACTCCAGCAAATCCATAGAATACGATATTGTTGTGATCAGAAGTATCAACTGTTGGTTTTGTTGGCTGATCCTGCATAATTACAGTTTCAACTTTCTTTCCATCAATTGTAATTGTTCCATCACGTTCGACTGTGAATGTGATCTTTTCAGCAATCTCATATCCGTTAGGAGCTGCAACTTCACTTAATTCATATGTTGAAGGAACAACTGTTACTACATGTGCTTCAGAAGCACTTGTCCATGTTTCAACAACCTTATTTGTTTTTGTATCCTTGAGAGATAACTTTGCTCCAGGAAGTTCTTTATTGTTCGTAATATCCTGTTTACTGATTGCAATGTCATATGTTTGATCTTCATCAACCATGACGACCTGATCAACCTTTTTACCATTCACAGTAACTTTACCTTCAATATCTACATCAAATGTAATGTCTTTTGCAACCTTATATCCAACAGGAGATAAGTCTTCGTGAAGTGTATATGTACCTGGCTTGACTATGACTTTGTGAGTCTTTGTAGAACTTGTCCAGGAATCAATCATTGTTCCATTTGTATCTACTACAGCCAGCTGAGCACCTGCTAGTTCATTTCCACCAACATCAGTCTTAGAGATTTCAACAGAATGATCACTATAGTCATCAACCATTGTTACGCGTTCAACCGGTTTACCATCGACTGTAACTTTTCCTTCACTGTCAACTTTAAATGTAATATCTTGCGCTAATACATAATTGTTGTCTGGTGTTGATTCTTCATGCAATGTATAAGTTCCTGGCTGTACAGAAATATTCTTTGTGTTGCCATCAGATATCCAAGAAATCTTTTCAATTTCAGTTCCACCTTCTTCAACACCTGTTACTTCAAGCTTAGCACCCTTCAATTCCTTGCCATTCAAATCAGTTTTAGAAATAACAACATCGTGAGGTGCGAATGTATCAACCATAACAACCTTATCAGTTTCTTCATCATTGATAAGTACCTTACCTTCTTCATCGACTGTAAATGTAATATCTTGCGCTAATACATAGTTGTTATCTGGTGTTGCTTCTTCGCGTAATGTATAAGTTCCTGGCTGTACTTCAACTTGATGATCAGTCATGCCATCTGTTTCCCAGGATGCAACTTCATTATTTTCTTTATCAAATAGTTTTAATAAAGCACCCTTTACTGCAGCACCATTGACATCCTGTTTAGAGATTACAATGCCATGATCAGAATAGTAATCAATCATTGTCACTGTATCACCAGCTTCATTATCAGCAACCTTCACAGTACCATCAACATTGACAGTAAAGTTAATATTAGCTGCCTTAACATATACATTTCCATCAGGAACCGCTGTTTCTTCTAACGTGTAACTTCCAGGTTGTAAGGAAACAGCATGATTTTTCAATGTTCCATCCTCATTATTACCATCAGATCCAGAAACCCATTCAATTGGTGTTATTTCAGAACTAGAACCTGTTGGAGTACCAGTAATTTTCATACTTGCTCCAGCTATTTCATTGCCACCGATATCTACTTTAGAAATGTTGATTGAATGTGCAATGTATTCATCAACCATTGTAATGTGATCAACAACTGCATTATTCATTGTTACAACACCATTTTCGTTAACTGTAAATGTAATATCTTGTGCTTTTACATAGTTGTTATCTGGTGTTGCTGTTTCATGAAGCGTATATGTACCAGGCTTGACTGTGACTTTGTGAGTCTTTGTAGAACTTGTCCAGGAATCAATCATTGTTCCATTTGCGTCTACTACAGACAATTGTGCGCCAGCAAGTTCTTTTCCACCAACATCAGTCTTAGAGATTTCAACAGAATGATCACTATAGTCATCAATCATTGTTACGCGTTCAACCGGTTTACCATCGACTGTAACTTTTCCTTCACTGTCAACTTTAAATGTAATATCTTGCGCTAATACATAATTGTTGTCTGGTGTTGCTGTCTCTTGAAGTGTATATGTGCCTGGCTTTACAGAAATATTCTTTGTGTTGCCATCAGATACCCAAGAAATCTTTTCAATTTCAGTTCCACCTTCTTCAATACCTGTTACTTCGAGCTTAGCACCCTTCAGTTCTTTGCCATTCAAATCAGTTTTAGAAATAACAACATCGTGAGGTGCGAATGTATCAACCATAACAACCTTATCAGCTTCTTCACCATTGATAAGTACCTTACCTTCTTCATCGACTTTAAATGTAATATCTTGCGCTAATACATAGTTGTTATCTGGTATTGCTGTCTCTTGAAGCGTATATATGCCTGGAGCAACCTGAACGAAGTGTGTCTTGATTGTTCCATCTGCATTTGTTTCACTGCCACTTGTCCAACGTGAAACTTCATTTCCATTTGTATCAATAAGAGTTAATACTGCACCTTGAATTTCATCACCTAAAACATTTGTTTTAGAAATTTCTACAACTGGATAAGATTTGTTTGTAATAATCTGTTTTTTTGTAGAAGCATCATAACGATATGATGGTGCTAGATAGTTTTCAGACTTTTCTAATTCAACAGCTTGGTATGTATACTTTGTACCTTCAGCATTTGTAGATGGAAGATTATTCCATGTATATGTCCAATTGTTATCTTGGTCTTTATTTAAAGTAATTGCTTCACCATAATTTGTAAATTCACCATTTCCGAGTTTGCTTTGAAGCTGTACTTGAATTGTAGAAGGACGATTATTCAATGCATTGTTATTGTCAACCCATTCTTTCTGTACGGAATATGTAGTTTTAGGAATCTGAACATCTTTTACAGAAAGAACAATAGAACCATTATCAATTTTAAAATCAGTGTTTGTTTTTTCAAGATTGATTGTTCCATCTGCATTCAAACTAAAATGTGTATCTGCTGCTAATGTATAGTTATTTGGAGCAGATGATTCATGCAATGTATAAACCACACCTGTCTTCAATCCATCAATCTGAATTCCTGCGTTATCTTCAGTAGAATCAAATTCTTGAACAACTTTATTTCCATCTAGAATCTGAATATGTGCACCTGATAATGGTGTATTTGTTACAGCATCAACATCAACTTTCAAAATTCGAATTGATGTTAATGCATCTTTCAATAAAATACCGCCATCTTCAGAAATAGAATCTTTATTAAGATCTGCAACAACTACATTGCCGTCCTCATTTAATTTAAATGGAATATCACTTGCCAATGTATAGCCACCTGGTGCTACTGTTTCATGTAATGTATATAGTTTATTTGTTTCTAATCCATAAACTACATGTGTTTCTGATGTAGAATCCCACTCTTCAATAGCTTTATCTTCGTCTAGAATCTGAATGTGTGCACCTTTTAATTCCTGTGATGATGTAATATCAACTTTAGATACTTTTACAGAAGTTATTGTATTTGTGATTGTAGTTTTATTATTTTCATTTGATGATGAACTAATATATCCATTCACTGATCCATCTTCTACTGCTTGATATACATAAGAATTACCAGATTGATCTGTTGCATCTAATGCATTCCATGTATAGTTCCATCCATTTTCATCATTTAAAGCTACAACATTTCCTACATTGGAATATGTTTTTTCTGTAGAAAGCTTTCTTTGTAACTTTACAGTAATTTTAGATGGTCTCTTATTTCCTGCATTGTCATTATCATTCCAAACTTTTTGTACAGAGTAAGAAGTCTGTTCGATATTCTGATCCACCATTTGAACAACATTGTTTTCACAAGGTGTATTAACAGTTTCATTTTGATCATTCTTTGTAATAATAGATACCGTTCCATCTACAGCAACTTCAAATGTGATTGGTTCTGCAATCTTGAAATGTTCTGGAGCACTTATTTCTTCTAGATAATATGTACCAGGATTGATTGTTACAACATGTGATTTGATGGAATTATCACTATTCTTACCATCTTGTCCAGAAGTCCAGGAAGCAATTTCTTCTTTGGAATCACCATTAATACGAGAAAGTTTTAATGAAGCTCCAGCAATTTCTACATTATTTCCGTCTTTCTTGGAAATTGTAATATTTCTACATTGTTCCTGATATGTATTTGTAATTACAAACGTTTTATCATTAAGGTCTACACTAGAAACATAACTGTCCGCATTGCTTTCAACAACGCTGTATGTATATGCTTTACCTTCTTTATTAGCAATCAATAAGTTATCAAATGTATGCTTCCATCCATTAGCTTCATTTAAAGTTACAACGTCTCCAACATTGGAAAATGTTTCTTCTGTAGAAAGCTTTCTTTGTAACTGTACAGTAATTTCAGATGGTCTCTTCTTTGCAGCATTTTTATTATCATTCCATACCTTTTCAACCTGATAGGAAGTAGTGCTTAAAGTATTTGTAATAACATTATTCTTATAAGACACAGAATAGTTTGGATTAACGTCAACTTCTTGTGCAGAATATGTAATTTCATTACCGGCAGCATTGAATTTATCCAGATTTTTCCATTCATATTTCCATTGATTATTATTTTTCAATTCCACAGTTTTTCCTTCAACTGGATTGCCATCCGCATATAACTGTACTGTTACACTATCAGGTCTTACTTGTAACTGATTTTCGCTATCATCCCATTTTTTTTGTACAGAATATGAAGTAGTCTGCTTTTCATATGTGTTTGTGATATTAACATTTGTTACTTTTCCATCTTCAATAGGAATTGCATCTTGTGTAGAAACTTGCTTTGATTCATTACCATCAACAGAATATGTATATACTGTTGAGACAGTATAATTATTTAAAGCTGTATGAGTTTCTGTAACTGTATATTTCCCTATTGGAAGATCCGTTAATGTATATGAATATGTTCCATTTGAAATTTCCCATCCAGGATCATTCAAATTAATATGGGCGATATTCTTACTACCATTTTTCTGAACATCAAATGAAATGGATTGTTTTAATGAATTAATTTGATTGTCATTCAAACCTGCAAAATGTTTTGTTAATTTCAGACTTCCTGCTTTTGTAATTTGTTCATCTTCAACAAATATCTGCTTGTTATAAACTTTTGAATCAATCAAATTCACCTCATATTCTTTTTCACCAACTATGATTTTTTCGATTAAACCTGTTCGATTAGAAGCCTCTTTAAACATCAAGTAATTTGGTGTTGAATCCAAGAAATATCCTTCAGGTGCTTGTGTTTCAACTAATTTATAAAGTTTAGATCTGCTTAATCCAGAGAAACTAACATATCCATTCTTACCGGTTATTTTTTCACTTACTAATGTAGCATCTGTTTCTTTTCCTTCATCAACTGTTTTTCCTTCATCAACTGTAACTTCGTATAAAGAAAATTTAGCCCCCTTTAATAACTTAGCAGAAACACCTTTTTCCTGCTTATATACAGTCAAAGAAACACCATTTGATGTAGATGTACCAGAACTTTGATGAACTTTAATTTTATCAAAACTCTTATCTGCTGGATTTACATGATCTACACCTTTTAATACAACTTCGTTATTTGAATCAGATGTGAATTCTTCACCAATAGCAATATTTGGGTATCCATCATATGTAATTTTTGTATATTGATTATCAGGAATTGTAATCGTTATTTTTCTAGTTGCATCATCATAGGAATACTGATCAGCAGTAGCTGAATCACCATTGATTTTTAGAGTTCCTAATTGAAAATCAATTTCAGATCCAATCGTATCTTCTAATGTTAAAGTATCTCCATTTGGATTTAAATCAGCACTAGATTTATTCACAGAAATTGTATAGTGAATGAAAATTTCGCCATCATTATAAACACCATCTTTGTTTAAAATATCTTTAGACTTATATTCCCGCCATCTGCTTGCTGACACAGCAGGTGCCGTATAATCATCAACTTTGATTTGTGCTGTATTCTTATATTCAATACTGCCAGATGGAACTTTACTTAAATCTTCATATGTTGTATTAAAAAGGATTTGAATATCATTACTCTTTGCCAGTTTAATTAAGCTATCACTTAATTTGAAATTAATTACATTTCCAGTAGAAGTTTTTATAATTTCAACATTTATATTCGATGAGTCAATGTTGTTATACCAATTTTCTTTAATCATTAAAGAATTTTCTACCATCTTTAAATTAGAAGGCAAAGTATCCGTAATAACAACATTTTTTGCATCAGCAGGTAATTTAGAAACAGTTAAAACCCATGGAATTGAAGTAGAAACATCGTTTCCTTCAACTTTAAAAGTATTCCAATCTGTATCTTTTGATAAATATTGTTTAAATTTCAATTCATATTTAGCTTCATCCGTTCCTAATTTTTTATCCTTTTCATAAACACGCACTTTATTATTGTACGTAGTATTTTTTTAGGCTCAGTTGTTATCTTAGTTTCATATGTAAAAGAAATCGTTCCTTTTGTCACATTTCCAAATGAAAAGTACACTTTATTTTTTTCTTCAGAAATAGTTGGAGTCTTTACTCCTTCACTCAAATCAGAAAATGAATTATTTACAAATTCCATTCCTTCAGGAATTTCATCTTCAACCTTTAAATCCGCAATTCCAGTTTCTGGAACATGTACAGTTACTTTCCATATAGCTTCCCTACTTTGTTCGTCAAATGAAATAAAATCTTTTTGTACATAATTATATTTTTCTGATACTTTTACATTTGCATTATCATTCGAATATTCCCGTTCACCATCAGGATATTCAAAAACCGTATTACTAACTTTATAGTTTTTTGTAGCATCTGTTGGTTGCGTATATGTTGTTTGATAAGTAATTGTATATTCACCATTAGATCCTTCAGGCATAGTAAAACCATTTTCACTTGTCAAAGAATCAAATGTCAACCCCTCTACTTCAGGGCTTACTGTAAAAGAACCTTTTTTAAATTGAGATGCAAGATAATCATCACTAGCTTCTGTCTTCAAAATATCTTTCAATTTCAAACCAGAAATATCATAACCTGCTTTACCAAATTTGATTGTCCAATTGATAACACCATCAGATTCTTGTATTCCTTCTTTTGAAATTTTTGGGTATTTTAAATCATTTGAGATCTGAAGTTGAATCTCCTTGCTTTTTTCACTATCATGCTCTTTGCTCTTAACTGAAGCTTTGTTTGTTTTTGCTACCCAATCATCATTATAAGTAAATTTCTTATCAACATTTACTCTGTACTTTGCATAAATTGTTTCATTGTCTTCCATTTTAGAAATCGTATATGCAAATGTACTATTTTCTACAGTTGTGCTCGTTGGTTGTGGTTGTACAGGTGTACTGCATGCTTCATCAGAAAAGAAAGAAACATCACCGTTCAGTGTCATATAAGATCCCATAGTATCAGAGAATACAACATTTGTATTAACACCTTTTGAATGTATTGCAACAATAAAATCAGCATACAAATTACCATCATTATCTTTGTTAACTTGTCCACCAGTTTTATTAATACTAACACCATCATTAGCATCATTTCTGTTCATATTTACAGTAATAGTACCTACACCTGGAAACTCATAAGAAGTTTTTCCACCTTGACCATCATTTAATTGTGTATTATCAAATGAGCCACTTAATCTTAATGTACCTCTTCTTCCATCGCCATGGATAAAGTTTTCATCACTATACTGAATTGTGATTGTATTATTTGAAATAGTATATGTTCCAACTTGTACATTTCCATCCATTAATGGACCATTTGTATCACTAGCATGGATATTTGCTGGAATTTGATAGGTAAGTTTATCTTCTGTTGATTGTGGATATTCGCCGTTTGTAAATTCCCATGCAATATTCATTTCCAGAGATGTTGCATAGTTCACCTCAGCAGTCTCACCTGTTTTAATTTCTTTTCCATCAACTTTTAAAGAAACAGATAGAGAACTAGCATTTCCATTTAACGGTTTGCTATGTTCATCTCCTTCCGCATAAACAAAATTTTGTGCATTAGAAAAAATCATCAGTAATGCAACAAATACTGAAAAACACTTCTTCCAAAAATTATCATGCATACATCCTTCCTCCTCCTCGATAATTTCAAGCAAATAAAAACACAACAAAAACATCTATTGTTGTGTTGCAACTCGGCGATCATATTATCCCTATATTAACTTAGACCCGTAGCTTTGCGTCAATAACTTTCGTTACCTTTGCTTATGTAATTGTCGAACAACCAACCTATTATGCCTTAGGCAAATTGCAAGAAAATTATAATACATGAAAATATTGAAAATCAATAGTGTAAGCGCTTTTATTTTATATAGCGATGTTATGTTAATTTTCAAAAATTTGAAATAACTACAAAAAAATCCACCAATACTTGTTATAGGGAGACTAGTATTGGTGGTTTCATTAAGCAAGCTTAGTTTTCTAAGCCTTAGGTATTATAGCACTTATTCATAAAATGCAAAGTGCTTAGTTATAAAATAGTTATATAAACACAAGAAAAGTATAAACATTTCTGTTTAGACTAAATCATATCATTAATTGCATTCCAGATATGATCAATTCCTGTTTTCTTTAAGGAATCTACAGGAATCAATGCTTTTACAGGAAGCTTTAAAATATTGGCAATCTTTTGTGCATTGCTTAAATACTTGCCTCTAGAAATCTTATCTGTTTTTGTACATGCTACGATAATATTCAGATGTGTACTTCTACCATACTCAATCATCGCAATATCATCTTCATTTGGTTCTCTTCTTGCATCCAGTACAAGAACCATGCCTTTTAGATTTTCTCTATGATTGAAATAAGGCTCAATCAGCTTTCCAAAAGCAAGTGCACTCTTTGCATCACTTGTCGCATAGCCATAGCCAGGTGCATCTGTAAATACAACTCTGTTATCTACAATAAAGAAGTTTAACAGTCTTGTTTTACCAGGTGTTTTTCCTGAAAATGCTAAATTCTTACGATTCACCAACGCATTGATGAGTGTACTTTTTCCAGCATTACTTCTACCCGCAAATACAATTTCAGGCAGTTTGCTGTCGGGCCATCCACTTTCATTTGCTGCTGTTGTCAGCAGTTTCGCATCATGATACTGCATTATTTCACCAGCGCTTCCTTCAATACTTGAGAAACATTATCTACAGGAATAAATGTAATGGATTCTTTGACTGCCTTTGGTACATCATCAAGATCTCTCACGTTTTCCTTAGGAATCAAGATCTTTGTAATGCCAACACGATTTGCTGCTAAAGATTTTTCTCTTAGACCGCCAATTGGAAGTACATGACCTCTGAGTGTAATTTCTCCTGTCATCGCAAGGTTATTTTCAACTGCTCTGCCTGTTAAAGCAGAAACAATTGCAGTTGTCATTGTTACACCAGCACTAGGACCATCCTTAGGAACAGCACCTTCTGGTACATGAATATGAATATCGTTCTTCTCAAAGAATTTTGGATCAATGTTATAGTCATGTGCATGTGCTTTGACATAGTCAACCGCAATCTGTGCAGATTCTTTCATCACATCACCAAGTTTACCAGTCATCACAATACCACCCTTGCCTTCATAAGAGCTGACTTCAATCTGGAGAACATCTCCTCCAAATTCAGTATATGCTAAACCAGTAACACAGCCAACCTGTGCTTTCTTTTCCTTGTTTCCATATTCAAAGATTTCTTTACCAAGCCATGCATTGATCTGCTTCTTGCTCATTGTCATAGACTTCTTGCCATCTTTTAAGATTGCTAGAACAGTTTTACGACATAGAGATGCAATGAGTCTTTCTAACTGTCTTACACCTGCTTCACGTGTGTAATGACGAATGAGATATAAAACTTCATCATCTTTGATTTTGAATTGAGATGCTTTTAAGCCATTGGCTTTGATCTGCTTAGGAATCAGATGATCTTTAGCAATCTGTACCTTATCGAGTTCTGTATAAGATGGCAATTCAATGATTTCCATTCGATCTCTTAAAGGAGCAGGAATGTTTTCCAGGTAGTTGGCTGTTGCGATAAACATCACTTTACTTAGATCATAAGGTTCTTCTAGATAATGATCAGAGAACATTGCATTCTGTTCAGGATCTAGTACTTCAAGCATTGCATCACTTGGATCGCCCTTATAGTCAGCACCCATTTTGTCGATTTCATCAATCAAGAATACTGGGTTAATGACTTCAGCCTTCTTCATTCCTTGAATGATACGACCAGGCATTGCACCTAAATATGTTCTTCTATGACCTCTGATTTCAGCTTCATCTCTAACGCCACCTAAGCTCATTTTCACAAACTTACGGTCTAAGGCACGTGCAATGGATTTTGCCAATGAAGTTTTACCAACACCTGGAGGACCAGCCAGACAGATAATTGGTGCATTTAATGTACCTGTCATCTGCTTGACAGCTAGATATTCCATGATACGATCTTTAACTTTTTCAAGACCATAATGATCTTCATCCAAGACTTCACGTACTTCTTTGAGATCATCTACATCTTCTGTTTCCTGCCAGTATGGAACATTTAAAAGCCAGTCTAAGTAGTTTCTGCTAACAGATGCTTCTCCACTTCCTGCAGGCAGCATTTCATATTTCTTCAATTCATCTAAAGCCTTCTTCTTGATAGATTCTGGATATGGATTGTTTTCAATCTTGTCACGAAGTTCCTGGGAATCATCTGTAATATTAGAAACATCACCAAGTTCTTCTTTGATTGTCTTAAGTTTTTCTCTTAAGTAATATTCTTTTTGTGAATCATCAATCTTTTCTTTTACTTTCTGATTGATGTCATTTTCAATTTCAGATAAACGCTGCTGTTTTTCCATTTCTGAAATGATGAATAACATACGTTCATTGATATTGAGTGTTTCAAGAAGTTTCTGTTTCGTCTGCTGATCATTCAATAAATACTGACCAAACTGATCTGTTAATGTAACGGCAGAAACACCTTTTGACATCTGGTGAATAATATCTGCAGGGAATGCAGCAGTTACATTTGAAATCTTTTCAAATTCAGAAATAATCTTCTTGACTAGTGCAAGTTCTTCTGTTGTATCACCCTGTACATCTTCTAACAGTTCAATATCAGCCATCATCATAGAACCATCATCTTCAAGATTCACAAGTTTAGCACGCTTCATACCAGTAAAAGTAATACGCATATAGCCTTGTTTTCTTCTAACGACTTTGATTTTACTTAATGTACCGACGGAATAAAGATTTTCTCTAACAGGCTGTTCAACCATGATGTCATTCTGACAGACAATAAATACCTGTCCATCATATTCATCACTTGCGGTATTGATTGCATTGACTGATTTCTGTCTGCCAACTTCAATCATGACATCTTGTCCAGGGAATACAATGATTCCTCTAGTACAAATTACGGGAATTCTCATAGTATTTTCCATACCTAGTACTCCTGGTATATTGTTGAAGACTCATAAAACAAGTCATTCACAATATACTCACTCTTTCTATCAATCCTGTTTAACCGTGATTGATAACGGTCTGATGTATCCTGTAGAATATTGAAATATGTGAATGTGGATTTGTATTCCTCCTTGTAGCTTTGACTACTTCCAAAAGGTTCTTACCACGCCTTATTCCAGAACAATGATTAGTTAGATGAGTCTTTGAATTCGTATTTTGCACCAGGTTTTGTGGTTTAAGTGCTGTGGTATCAAACACATCGCATATATTTTTTGAAAGGATGTATTCTTATGTATTTAGTCGGTATTGACATCGGTAAACTCAAACACTCTTTCTGTCTCCTTGAAAAGGAAACAGGTGAAATTCTTGTTGAACCTGTATTCTTCAAAAA
>CAKVBD010000013.1 GCA_934725105.1 uncultured Bulleidia sp.
TATTTTTTAAAGATACATCTTTTGATAATAGTTCTTTTACACTCATATCATTACTCCTGACTAGCACCATATCCACAAAGTGCACTCATGACATCTGCATCTGTACTTACTGCTTCTACACGTAAAGAAATCGTATTCTTCAATGTTTCAATAAATGGCAATACATTGCTTCCTCCACCATAGTAATACAGTGTTTCTAATGTATTCTCTTGATTTTCATACGTATAGTAATTGACAGCACGCATAATTTCTGTCGATAGATAATCATAGAAATCTTTCATCTTTTCACAATGAAGTACATCATTCTTATTTGTTTTCAAGTATTCTAATGCAATATGTTCATCACAATACAATTCTTCAGATGCAATTGACACCATAGCATTTACACCATATTCAAGTACTCTGCCCGTTTCATAGACGCCATCTTTAAACATGTCAATTCTTGTATGTGTATAGCCAAGATCAACCAAAGCAATATCACCTTTACGTTCTACCAGCATTTTAGACAATGCCATTTGTCTAGGTAAAGCTGAAATAAGCTTCATTCCAGCATTATTAAACATTTCCTGATATCGTTCTATCTGCTGTCTTTTGATACAGCCAATAAACATATCCATTTCATGATCATTTCTTGAAATCAAAGAATAGTCATAAATATATTGATCTGCATCTTTCCCAACAATTTTAGAAAATTCATATGGAAGATTGACTTTTAATTGCTTTTCACTCATTAATGGTAATGTTGTTCTAGAAAAATATAAATCTTCATCCGGAAGAATCAAAGACACTTTTTTATTACGGATGCCATGCTCTTTGACTGCTGCCTTAAAAACTTCACTCATTCCATCAAACGCAATAAAGTGATCATTTTCAAATACATTCTCTGGCGTATCAATCACAACACATTGATCATTTGTAACAAGTTTGATTGCTCCTGTTCCAATATCAATTCCTAACATTGATTTCTTCATATTCTATTCCTCACATTCCAATTAAATGCATATACCAATTGATAAATTCATTTCCATACAACAAGAATACATATGTTGCGATAGAAATGGATGGTCCAAAAGGAATCTTATTCTTTTTCATTCCCACAACAAATATCAGACCAATCAAACAAGCTAATATCAGATTAAATAAACTTCCAAGCATTCCTAAATACAATCCAACAACGAAGAATAACTTAATATCTCCGCCACCCATTGCTTCTTTCTTTAATACTTTTTCTGTGATGAGTGATATTATCAGAACACTTGCCGCAATGACAAATCCACTCACAAGACCTTGTAAAGAGAAGCTAAACAATAGCCACCATACGATTCCAAAAAGAATAAATCCATCTGGAATCTCATAAGATTTCAAATCTGACAATGACAATCCATACAGCACTGTCACAAGCCCTAAATCTCGAAGCAGTGTCAGATCTAATGTCCCGTGTACCGCTACCATGATAACAAACAGTATTCCAAGCAATGCTTCGCTGCATACATATGTCTTTGACAGCTTTGCACCACAATATCTGCATTTTCCCTTCAATAATAGATAAGAAAACACAGGAAACAGATCCAGAACACCTAATGTATGTCCACATGCATCACACTTGCTTCTGCCTGTCCACCATTTTTCATGTGCAATGATACGATCACTGACACAATTCAAGAAACTCCCAAATACACTGCCTAAGATAAAAGCCACCACAATACAATAGACAGCTAGAAATGTATCTTCATATATACTCATTGCTTTCCTCCTGTCCACTGTACACAGATTGTTCCATCTTTGACAATCACTTCTAATATCATTTCTCCTGCATTTCCAGAATACGCTTTTCCATGCACTTTTGGATTTCTACAGCTGTTATATCCTTTTGTCTTATCCGCAACAATGGAATTGGATACACTGTCAAAATAACCAATATAGCCATTCGAATGATGGTGCACACAATCTCCATTTGCATTTGAACAATCATTGACTGGACAATGCATTCCATTCAAACTATTCACTTTCGCGACACTTTCACATGTATTTACATAATTTGCATCATTTCCTTGACGCACATGAATATTCATCCAGTCATATCCTTTGCTACAAAGAAATGCAATTTCACATACAATCAAAACCAAAGCAATCAATTCAAGCAATGTCATTCTTCTCTTCATGCATTCCCTCCATTGATCATTACTGGATTTAATGTTCTAACCACAAAGGTTTCATTGATCAAAGATCCAATTTTATCTGTACCTATATCCATTGTTACGTGGAAGCATTTTTGACTTTGATCATATGTCATTGATGTAATCTTGACACCTAATTCTTTCGCATAGGAACCTTTTGGTAAAACTCGATTGTATGCAGTTCCATCCGTGAATGACAGCTGTCCATATTTTCCATCACTGACCACTTCATCTTTATCATTTTTCAAAATGGAAATCGCAGTTAAATCATTAGACAATGCATATGTTGTAGAATAAATCTTTTTCACTTGTCCATTTTCTTCTTCAATTCTATTTGTATACTTTAATTCATTTGTCAGAATTGTTTCAATTGTTAAGTTTAACTGTTGTGCTTCTGAAATACGAATGGAGCGATTATACTGCTTGCTGCCCATAAGTACACCAGTCACAAGCATTGTACTAACAAGCGACACTAAAAGAACCGTACATAACATCTCTGTTAATGTAAAGCCATTAGACGGATTCTTTTGTGATCTTGTAAGTACGTTTTTATTCATAATAGTAATATCCTGTATCTTCTTCTATATATACATTTGCATCATTCACAACAGTCTTTGTATTATTTCTTTCTATAAACACTTTTACTGTTGCAGATTTTGTTCCTTGATGCTGGAATGGTTTTGTATGATTGATTGCTTTATTGTTGATTCGCGAACTCACCATAATTGCAGAATTCATTCCAACAAATACAATTGCGATAATCAATGTTGAAACCAATGCTTCTGTAATTGTTTCGCCTTTTTTGTTCATACACATTACTCCTTTCCACTTGCCTCAAAGAATGTCCAAGAAACAGAGGACGTATTTTTATTGATGTTATATTTCAGGTACTGCTTACTGTCATTGTTGCGTAATGTAAATACAACAATTGCACGCTGCTCATTATCTTGTGAAACAACCTTATATGATACAGAAACTGAATCATAAGATATGTTATTGGCTGTATCTTCTGTTTCTAGAGAAAACGTTCCAATTTCATTTCCACGATTTCCAGTCAAGAACGCATTTGTTAATGCATTCACTTCTTCCTTGAAAGCACCACCACATTGATTTGTGTTTGTTACAGAATATGTACCATCTGCATTTTGAGAAAAAGATACTTCAAAAGCACCTGTATCTGTATTTAACTGTTTCTCAATATATAGTGTTGCAGAATCTAAAGAAAGCAGCTCCTGTCGTGTATTTTTTATCGCATGGCTTCTTTTCATTGCACTTAGACTTGCGGAAATGATTGTAATAGAAACCATTGCCGCAACTGCCATTAGTAACAATGCAAAAAGGATAGAGACACCATGGGAATCTTGTAATTTGGTTTTGATTGTTTTCATCGTATCTCCTCCTTTTCTTTTATTGCTGCATTTCTTCATTTGAATCATCATTCATGTCTTCAGTGTCTGATTCTTGTGAACCTGTTGATTCATTGATTTGTGTCTCTTCTTCTGTTTCCTGTGAATCCGTTGATGTATCCATTTGTGTTTGATTTTCTATTGGACTTGTAGTTTCATTCGATGGAACGATGAGTGGAACACTAAGTACATAGTACTCTGTACCATTCGTGATTCCGATTCTTAAAGTTGCATTTTCTAAAGATGACGTAACATTTGATGTATCCACAGTAATAGAAACATACTTGTAGTCTTCATCACTTGTTGCAGCATTTCCTGTAACATTTGCATCCAATACTTCATTTCCATTTGCATCCACAACTTTCATATCAACGTTGTTGATGTTATTTAATACATTATTTAATACATCATTTGTTTCAACCATACTGTTTGGTTCATACAAGAAATACATAGATTCATTCTTTGGATGCATTTCCTGAGAATAGAATGTATTTTCACCAAGAATATCTTTGGATGCATTTAGATCTATCGTTGCTTCATTGTAGACTTCACCATTGGACAGTCCAACAAAGTCAGTCTTCGTAATCGTAATTCTCTTTGTCGACGTATATGCAATGCCTTGATATTGTGTTGTCGCACTGATTAATACAGTTGCTTCTGTTCCATGAGACGTAATCGTAAACTGTTTCTTTCCATCATTTGTATCAGAAATATCACTGACTGTAATATCTCCACTATCATCAATATCCTTTGATACTTCAATATTCCAGGAAGAAACAGGAATGGTGATATCGTTTTCTAATGACTTCGCATACATCTGAATACTTTGTGTATCATTTGTTTTCATTGACAATACATCTATATCATTTGTATCAATAGAGAATTCATCTGTAATACTCAATGTAAAATATGCTTCTTTTGTTTTATTTTGATCAGGCCAGCTGGCAGTAATCTTTACTGCACCTGCTTTTTTCGCACGAATCGTTACAAGATAATTGCCATCAGCATCTCTAATATCTGTAGGCTGTACAGGTTCAATGTATTCTGTATCCCCTGTAATCTGTAATGTTCCATTCTGGAATGCTTCATCAATGGAAGTATCTTGATTCTTTAAGATCTTAAAATGTTTTACAGAAACACCTTGCTGATCAAGATTACTAAACAAATTCATAACTGTAGAACCATATTCCCAATATGCACCTTCAAATGGCCATGCACCATAATGTACATTCACAGAACCATTTACATCATTCTGTGTAATGACAGTTGGGAATGGATAGTTCATACCAGATAAAGCAGTATCACCAGCATTGAAGCTATATTTACCATCAATCTTCTGTTGATTCTGATCAATCATCGTTACTCTATTTTGAGATAAACCATTCAGTTGACTGTGAGATAAGTCTTCATAAGAAATTGCATGCAGATCCAGTTTACTTCCTGTACCGTTAGAAGAATGATCTTTATTACTCATTAATTGATTCATCCATTTAGTATCACCATTGATCATTGCCTGTTTATAACTGGCATCCTTGATTAAATCAGATGGACAAGAGTTATTGAAATAATAGTTTGGTAATTGTGATACATCAAAATTTGCTTTACTTTCGAGATAATAACAATTTTCAATATATATTTTCTGATTGTTTTTTGATCCTTCACTATATCGATCCGCAAAACTTGTAATCATTGAAATACTACGAATTGTACCTCGCATTGCAGGAAAATCCATATATGTGTATGAATTCTTTACCGTTGGACTGCCTTCTTTCAAACCGCTCTGATTTGTAAAGTTTTGATAGTTCATCGCAAATCCACTTCCAGAAATACCCGCAATATAAATATTTGTACTGGAATTTACATTCACACGACTATTTCGATTCGTATATTGATCAACATATTTCTTATATGCCTTATTATCACCTGTATAAGATTCATTCAGCAGATCTTCACTATTCACAAAGATGGATCCACCTGTATAACAATTGTTAATCGTATATTGTGTTGCACCTGTTAAACCACCAACACGGATAAAATTACCCCATTGAGCTTTTGTAAAGTATCCAGTTTCATTTGCATGTGTACATTGAATGATAATATCTGTCACTGCAGAACAGTAATTCAATGAGGTATTCGCTACACCAACAAGTCCACCAATATTTGCTTCCCCAAGTGTCTGCTGGTTGTGACTGTCATCCACAATGCGATATCCAGCAATCGCACAGTTTGTAATTACATTCGATCCTGCAGAAGCATTGTAATCATATGCAATACCAATCAAGCCACCAATTGCATACGCACCAGGTGTATCTGTATTTGTCGTAGTACGTTGAATTGTTGCATTGTTCTGGCTGTACATAATCACATTAGAAATATTTGCACCTGCGGTCGTACCAAATAAGCCAACTGTGAAACTATTGGAATTGATATTTAATTCCTGGATCTTATAGCTTTGTCCATCATAGCTTCCACCAAACCATGCATATAGCATCGCATTGTATCCATTTGTAGATGATGAAGTACCTTGTCCTGCAATTGGAGTAAAGTTTTGAACAGAGGCTGCGTTTAAGTCATGTGACTGTACGAATTTTAGATTTGCATTTTCTGCGTGTCCTGCACTCTCTTTTAATTGCGTACCTGTTCCATTAATTGATGTATACATCAGATAATTAAATTTCTTATATACATAATCTTCTTTCTCAACTGTTTGATCATAGCAGCTTCCCCACCAAGGACAGTATTTTTCTGTCGTTGTGTATTTATATTTCTCTGTATTTACATTTTTGTTTGTAGAAAGACTACTAGAATTCCAGTTTATATACTGCAGCTGTTGAACACTACGAATCTGGTAGTTTTGATCAATACCAGGTGTTGTATTTACATACTTTGCATCTACATCTTTTATTGCATAGTTATTGTTATTCACAAAAGACATTGCATCCGCAAAGAATGGACTGATATTGAATTTAAATAGATTACCGTTCACATTTAATGTAAATGTTCCATTGATATGATCTCCATCAATTCTGAAGTTTGTATCATCTGTTTTAAATGGAACAAAAGTAAATCCAGGCATTTGTGTTTCTAGTTGTGATTTTGCATTCACATCCACAACATCCTGACTTAACTGAATATTTTCTGTACTTAAAGATACAGTTCCCTCATAGCCATTCGATACGAAATATCCATATCCATAGTCTGTAACCACACCACCATCATCATGGGCATCACAAAGTGTACTCTTCTGGAATAATTGACTACGGCTGATATCCAAACCAAGGTAAGAAATCTTATACCCTTCGTTATTTCCACCTTCTTCATGTTCCCAATAGAAAACACCATATGTGCCTAGTTCCGGTTTTACCAGCCATTCACCATAATGCACGAGATTTCCTTCAATATTTCTAATCACTGCTCTAAATGGATAATTTGTTTCCTGCACATTTGTTGAATTACCACAATAATTAGAAACGGTTGCCTGACTTCCACTAGACAACTGCGCAAGTCTTTCATACGTTACAGGAATACCTGTACTTTCATTAATATTGATATTTGTATTCTGTAAAGAAGTCCCCCTACCATAAGAATACAAATCATCTACAAATCGATAGTTTCCTTGTGATAGATAATATGATTGCTTGGTCGTACCATTTCCTTCTTTTGAACCAAATGCATACGCTCTATTTCCACTGCCTTCTGCAGTCATTGCACTTGCACAATAAGACTGTGTAATAGATCCAGCATTATATGCCGCAAATCCAGCAATCACAGTTTTCCCATTGGATGCATTGGAAGCAATATGTGTTAAAGCATAACAATTGAAAATATCACCCTTTGTATCATTGTAACCAACAAGTCCACCAGCATATGCTTTTGCGTTATCCATTCTTAAATTCATCATTGGATGATCAGAGCTGCAGTTCTTGATTGTTCCTTCATTGAAACCAACAAGTCCGCCAACATACAATGAACTATTTGCATAGCCATAAATTGTTCCATCCGATGTATTTGTTTTGGATAGATAATATCCCGCAGCAGCACAATTTGTAATTGTTCCTTGATTCTTACCTGCCAGTACACCACCATAAAATATCTGGTTCGCACCAACTGGATTTTTTCTTTGGATTGTATAGTTTGTACCATTGCTTGTATATTGTGTCGCTAAAACAACATTTGAAACAGATCCAGATTTACCAATCTGTCCAAACATACCTAGATAGCTTCCATTTTCAGTATAGAAATTCACATCATTAATTGCATAACAAGAACCGTCATATTTTGCTTCAAAGCTGGAAGACATTCCAATTGGATTCTGTTTTGTAACAATTCCATAAGATGTATAGTTTTCCCATTGATATGATGAATATACAAGATCTCTATCCTGTTTAAATGTGATTGTTTTCAATGCATTGTATCCATTATCAAAATATTTCGCTAAAGAATACAATTGACGAGGAGAACGAATCGTGACAGTAGAAGGCATTGCATTCACATCAGAAATAGCTTTCGCAAAATGAGGATTAAAATAATATGTTTTCGTTTCCCCTGATGCTCTCGCACTCATTACTGGTGTTAATTGAATTTCTTCGTAGAAATGATCAATCGCATGTTCTGGATTTGTCACTTTTTTTGGCAGTGTATAGATGTTGTATTGTTTGCCATCAATTTCTTTTGTAAAACTTACGGTAGCAGTTTCAATTGTATAGTTTTTTCCATCCACTGAAACTCTCACAGAAGAAGGAATACCAACTTCTCCTTGTTGATACATGATTGCGTATCCATCACCAATAACTGTCAAATCTTTACTTAATGTACTCTTTAAGTTACCACCATCAATACCATAGGAACTATCAGAATACTGTTCATAATACACAAGAGATCCAGAAATAAAATCTGCACTCCAGTCACCATAATGAGGAAGATCTTTTAATCTAGCATATTCATATGTTGTTAAAGATTGTCCCATCAAATTGTATGGTTCTAATTTCTGTTTTGGATTTAAAGTAAATAAACTAGATGGTGTTGTAGTCTTTTCTAATTGACTTCCAATACCAGTAACATCTCCTGTATTTACATTGCCTCTTAAATAGTAAATGTCTGAGCCAGAAGCAAGTTGTAGAGTTGCGTAATATTGTCCTTGTAAATCATTTTTATTTGTATCGATGATTCCTGCCGTATCTGCACGATTAAATGGTGCAATGATTGTATATGCACCTGTTACAGCTGCCTGTCCATTGACAAGTCCGGCACCAATCGCATCATCGGTTCTATCTAATCCAATAAATCCTGCAGAATATGCATTTGTAATCATTAAAGATGTAGCGATTGTATTCTTTCCAACCAATCCACCAACATTTTCCCCATACAGATAACTATCAGCATACGCAATATTGATCGTAGCAGCACCAATATTTTCACCAATCAGTCCACCCGTTGTAGAACCATCACTGCCAAGTACAGAAGAAGCAAAACTCTTTTCAATGTTTAATGTACCTTCATTTCTTCCAACAAGACCGCCAACAGTACTTCCCTGCATCCATCTCACCGCATCCAGAAAATTCTCACGAAGAATTGTGGAAGGAATATCATTGTTTTCAGAATCCAAATACACTGCACAGTCCGTTAATGTTACTTTACCAGTTTTAGAAATTGTTCCAATAATTCCACCACTGTTTCCACTGCCATATACTCTTTCTCCAACCATCTGTAACCCTATAACATTTAAATCGTTACTCACTGTAGAGAATACACCTGATTGATTTGTTGCTAGATTATACACATGGTAATACGCATTTGTATCTTCGTTTTTTTCAACAATCAAAGAAGATAATTGATTGTTAATGATTGATTTGAAGTTTGGAACTGTAATATTTTTCACTGCACCTGTCTGCAATATTTTTTGAACAGTAAATCGATTATTGTAGTAGCTGTCTTTGTAGGCATCATAAAATGCACTATCTTCATCGAAAGAAATATCTTTCATGATTTTCGCTGTTTTAATTATTTTCGTTGTTTCTTTGTTTACACCAGAAGACTCATCAAGATTCTGTAAATGTCTTGCACAAAGAATTTTCGCAGTATCTGAAGTTGTTAAAAGTGTATTCTCTTCATATCCAAAAATACTATTTCCAATTGTTGATTTTTCATCACTTTTAATTTTCTTATCAGAACATTCAACTTTCGCAGTCAATTGCAAATCACTGCCCGCAACAAGTTTAGAACTATGATTACTCTTTGATCCAAACAGAGAATCAAATCTTGTTTCCTGTTTGGATAGATTATCTAATGTAATTGTAAATACAACATTTAAACCTTTATTCTCAACTTTCAAAAAGTTTTTTGCATTTCCAATCGAAGAAAAAACACCATTCACAACCTGTGTCCAACTTCCACTCTTGTACTGCATCACATAAGAATGACCAAATGCATCTTTTAATGTAAAGCTGAATGTCAACTTATCAGCAGATAAACCAATCGGTCTTCTCACAGTCACAACTGCAGTATTGATTTCATCATTGGAATTAATTTTAATATCAGACACTGTTAAAGAAGAAGTATTGCTTCCACTATTCACATTACTTCCACCATAATAGCCAATCTTACAATCACCATCATCTCTACGATTTTCTTTACCACGATAATCTTCTAAATACTTCTTCGATACTCTTCCCTCACTTAGATATGCATTTACAGTATCATCATCACTGTAATACACTCCATAAACACTCGCAGCAGTGATTTCTTCCCTTTGATCAGTAGAATTCTTTTCCACTGCCGTTTTTGGAATATATTCAATGACCCATGTTCCATTCTTCAAATCATCACTAATGACACTTTCATCTAAGATAGCTGAACTAACAGCAGAACCCTTCATTACATAATAAATAGATTGTGTCACTTCATCATTTTCATAGTCTCCAGGAACACCATCAATTCTAGATACATCATTGATATCTGGATTATATGCATCCGTATTTCCCTTTGCATATAACTCCGTTAAACGGTTTTGTACCGCAGTGTATATCGTCTCAGCTTTTGCGTCCATTTCCTGCTGCTTTAGATTCTTCACCAAAGTGAAAATAGCTGGCATCGCTAAAGCCAGCACGATTAAAAGAATTGCAACAGTCATTAACATTTCTGCTAATGTAAATCCCTTTTTATTTCGCTTGTTACTTATACTCATCTAAACCTGCTTAATGTACATTCATATAGAAATATACAGAATATATTATACTGAAAAATAACCTTAAATGCATTAGAATATCGGCATATTTATCAGCAGGTTGTAAGCATATATAGTAAGTAATTACTTATATTAATTATCATTTAAACATCTGAAAATTGCTTTATAAAACCAGCAAATAAAATAACCTTAAAATAACTAAAAAGTATTCACATTTTTTATTCACATGTTATAATTCATGTGTCTTAGACTAGTAGGGAGATATGAATAATCATGAAAAAGACAAATAAAAAGGGTTTTACATTAGCCGAGTTACTCGTAGTAGTAGCAATTATTGCCGTTTTAGTAGCAATTGCTATTCCAATTTTCACATCACAGTTAGAAAAATCTCGTGAAGCAGTTGACGCTGCAAACATCAGAGCTGCTTATGCAGAAGTTGTTTCAAACAAAATTTCTGGTGAAGAAAAAACATCAATCAATGTCACATTAACACAGGAAAAAGTAGATTGGCAAAATACATTTGAATTCCCAAAAAATTTAACTTCCAAAGCAGGTTCAGCACAACCAACAGGAAAAAAAGACCAAAAAGTTACAATTACAGCAACAGATACAGGTGCAGAGATTGACGTTGTTTTAACAAAACCTAATACAAGTAAATAAGTATATAAAAAGTGAAGCATCTATAAAGTTTGCTTCACTTTTTATATGCATTGCTATTATCCTTTTTCTTAACTTTTAAGTTCTTTGAACACTCCCATTACAGTCTAAAAAGATTATTCATCTCACACTATATTTCGTTCCTCTACCATTTCCTCGAATATCTACAAATCCCTGTTCAACCATATCTTTTAAAACATATAATAATTTAGATTTAGAGAAAGATGTACTTTCAGACAATTCTGAAATAGACATCTCTTTTTCTTTTAACTGTTTGTATATAATATTTTGATCTTCACTCATATCACACCTCTCTTGCAAGAGAGGTAATGATATGCGAATAACGTGTTCTGATATTTCAAATGTCGGCTTCTGGATATTATCTTTATAACACTCCATGATTCTTCTGATTCCAGTACCAAATCTTTCAATCAAATTCAAACGAAAGAATACCATTCCAATAATTGGATTTCTTAAGATAGAAATACCACCTTGTAAATATTCTTCTTTTGTAATTCCATTTGGCAATGTTCCGGGCGATACAATTTCAATATGATCTTTATGCATAAAAACATTAATGTTGGAATCCACATCCCAATCTCTATGCACCAAAGCATTTGCGATAGATTCTCTAAATGCTTCTTCCGGAATTAATTCAATTGTTTTTCTTTCAGAACCTTCAATCTTTTCATATTGATAATATTTTCTAAACATTTCTAGAGATAAATCAAACTGACTTAATATAGATTGATGATTGTAGGTTTCTCGATCCAACATGATATTAATGCTATTGCCAAAACGCACAATATCAATTCCAGAAAAATGATTTGTATCACTCAATAATGCCGCTGCATTGTTAAAACCATTTGCATCAGAATATAACTCTAAAGTTTTCAATACATCTACATTTAGATGTTGAATCGATAGCACCTGTTGCAACTTGTCTTCTAATATATGGAACGTTAAATCCTGATTCTTAGTTTTTAATCCTTCATAAGAAAGATTTTGGCCTTCTAATACAAGTCTTGTTAATTCAAGACGATCCACTTCAATTGTTGAAGAATCATTTCTTTTATAAGCTTTATTCTTATAGAAATATGGTTTATGCAAACCTTCTTGCACCGTTAATGTAATCACATTTGTTTTCTCATCAATTTGTAATGTGTAATCTGGTTTTGGATCAATATTCGAATTTATCAGATTTTCAATATCCAGACATTTAACCTTTGGACAATCAATTCCTTTTATAGAGCCATCATCATTGATTCCAAAATAAATGATACCTGAACCATAATTCGAATACGCAGATACTGTCTTTAAAAATGTATGTGTTACTTCAACTTTAAATTCAATTGATTTTGTTTCTCTCATGATGATTACCTCCAGTGGTGATACTATAACACAAATAAACGTAAAATTGTGTGTAATTATTTTCGCGCAATTTTACACTTAAATATAAATTGCATTAGACTTATTTCATCTTCTTTTCACTTAAAATACTGTTTATCAACTGTTTCTTTGCATATGAAAAGCGTGCAACACATAAGTTACACGCAATTTTTATTATTTGCTTTTTTTATCTTCTGGCAACATCAACGAACAATCATATTTGGAACAACTATATAAGAAGTTATATCCTTTATTATCATCTTCAAGTGCAATCCATAACTGTCCTGCTTTCAATTCAACATTTGCTCCTGATAATTCAAAGGATTTCAGCCCTGGACCACCCAACTCTTTTAATTTAGAATTATCAATCTTTCCTGTTTCCATGTACTCATGTTGAAGCTGTGCATAATAACTTCTCACATTTGCCATGTCCGTTGCCACCTGTGCTTTATGTAATTGAGATGTAAAGATAGGAATTGAAACAGCTACAAGTACAGCTATAATTGCCACAACCACTAATAATTCAGCTAATGTAAAACCTTTATTTTTCTTATCCATATCTTCAACTCCTAAAAAACAACTATATTATAACCTTATTTACCAATCTTCTCCATTGCCTGGATTTCTTTTTCAAGAGAATCTTTGTAGTAGTTTAACTGCTGAACTCTAGCATCTTCATAAACTTTGATTTCTTCACTCACATCATCTCCATCTTCTTTCTGGAGTAAGGAAGCAGTAGCTTCTTTTGTATTTGTGAAGTAGAATCCCTTGTCATTTCCCCACCATTTGTTATTATCAACAGCTTTATCCGCATGTGCATCAATCTTAGCTGCAGCATTTGGTGAGAATAAGTAATAGTTATATTCACATAGACCATTCAACTGATAAGCAACATCTAATGCATCACTTACCTTGTTATCTTTCAAGTCATCAATCACTTCATCCATGTATTCAATGTTATTCTGATAGCCAACATGCTTCATCACAACATCACTAGAGAAAACAATACCAACAAAGTTATCCTGAACATACTTGAAGAGTTCTAATACTTTCTTATTGTAAGCTTTTCCTTCTTCCCTGATTGCTTCAACATCAGCCTTAGAAGATACAGCCTTCACATATCTTTCATTGATATCTTTGCCTTCAGCATTCAATGCATCAACTTCTTTCTGGAATACTGAAAGTGCATTTTCCCAATCTTCTTTAGAAACACCTGCTTCTTCTGCCAAGTCTTCATTGAAGCTTTCAGAAAGATCATCAATTGTAGCCTGCATATCTAATGTCATTGCTGGAAGCTGATCAATTGCAATCGCAATACTGCCAAATACCGCAATATTTGCCTTCATAACTTTTTCACTATATGTATCTGTATTATCAGATTCTGTATGATAGTGTAACTGTGACCATGTATATTCACCATCTTCACTTGCAGAGCCAGAACATGTATCCGTTGTATTCAAGAAGTAAGGAACACCTGCACCTCTATAAGAGATACCATCTTCCATTGTTGTTGTATCAAATGTTTCTGCAGAAATACCCTTTTCATAGTCTTTTACAGCACCATCCAATACACCTTCATCAACTAAATTCTTTACTAAAGTTGCATATTCAGGAACACTTGTGATCATGAATGTATCACCACCATCATCAAATGCATCCAATTCAAAATTAAACATTGCTAATGTCTTGCTAGCCCATTCAGGATGAACGTTGTTAATGAGTTCATATGCACCTCTTGTCCAGTCAAATTCTGTGCCTGTTGCACCCCATTCTTCTGCACCATGAGCTACTACAACAATGTCATTTTCAGGAACATATCCACTATCAATCATTGTTTTAGCCATAGACATGATTGTACCAATCGCACTGCAGTCATCCTGGAAACCAGTGAAATACATATCATAATGCCCCGCAAAAATAATCTGCTGATCATGAGACTTGCCAGGGATATAGCCAACAACATCGTAGCTTGTTCCCTTACCTTCTTCCATGACACTGTCAATGACTAAATTTGCTTTGTTATGACCTTCATCCAATGCCTTTTTGATTTGCTTGTATTCACTCATTGTGATGATTGCTGTAGGCATAACATCTTCAGCACATACATCCTGGATCTGATGATCATCATCACTGTATCTGCCATAACCATCTAAGTCATATGTAACTAAAGCTTTTGCTCCATGTTCATATGCTTCATAAATATATCCGCCAATCCAAGATTCGTTATATTGGTCAACACCAACTAATGCAATCTTTCCTTTGACATCTTTATCTTCATAATCTTCCGCAAAACCAGTTCCACAATCAACGATTTCAGCTGTAATACCCTTTTCATCTGTACCGTTGACCATATAAGATACAGGCATCAAGTCAATATCTGTACCCTCAATTGTTAAAGAAGCATCATTGTACTGCCACTTATCAACTGTGACTGGAATCTTTTCAACATTCTTTAAACCAATTTCTTCCATTTTTTCTGCAAGATAATCAGCAGTTCTATGTTCTGCATCAGAACCACTTGTTCTAAACCCAAGTGAATTGTCATGTAGTGACGGATCCAATGACAATGTTTTTGTGAAATCATATGCATAATCCATATCAATTTCATTCACATACGCATCGATAGCATCTTGATAGAAAGTGTTGTTTTGCGCACTTTGTGTTGAAGATACTGAAGCTGCTGTTGATTTACAACCAGCTAAACTCAACACTAATACTGCACTAAGGCTTGCTTGCAATGTCTTTTTCATTTTTATTCATTCCCCTTTCACAAACAAAAAAGATAGATGCGCAATACACACCTATCTTCACAATCTACCTGCATACTTTCCGTTACAGAAATTCCAGCTTATTGACCATTTCATAAGGTATATATCACACATAACTTTACAAAACTGAGCTTTTAACTCAATCAATAAGGGTAAACACCCTTCCGTATTCCCTAAATACGGTTCTTGCTTCTTCAACAAGTCTTCGGCATTTGACCCGGCCGTCCGTGTAGCCTTAGCCTATTTCTAGGCGGTCAATTTCTGTACGTGTCGTACTGCAATAGGATAACGGAAAAATATATTTATTGTCAATTATTTTTTTAATAAATTGCTTCTTCAAGATTTCTCACAGTTGACTGCAATAATTCTTTAAATGCTTTTTCATCATCAATTTTCACAACTTTTAACAGAAATGATATATCTTGCAATAACATTCTCATTGGTCTGCCAATAAGATGCAAAGAATCATTTTTTCCAATATGCATAACACATAATTTATTGAAATAATTTCCTTCATAACAAAGGCTGTCTTTGCTGACGAAAAACTCCATGAATGATTCCTCAGCATCAGAATATATAACATATGCACTGCTTCCACGATAAGCAATACACATATCTGCATGGTCGATAATTTCTTTAACATGTGATTGACTAGTATGTTGAAAACAACCATTTTTACACAACGATACAATAGACTGTTCAAATTTTTTAAAATGTAGAATCTGCTTTTTCACAAGATTCAAGGATATTTCATCCAAACATAATGGATTGTATTCAGCATCTTCTTGAATCAAATATTTCGGATAATTTGTGAGAATCAAATCATAATTTTTATCATTTTGATAAAATTCCTGCATAGAATAAATATCTACTTCTTTAATATATGCTGAATATTGCGCTTGTATTCTGGATGCAAATATTTCTGTATTTCCTCTTTCGTTTCTATAAACCAAAGCTATCGACTGCTTAAAATTCACTCGATTATATTTAATAAAAGCATTTTGAAATATATTAGCAATTGCTAAACATTCACTTTCATTCATTACATAAATATCTTTGATGTATAATGAAAACTTTTTTGCCATAAAATATGATACAGGTGAGTTTTCTCGATATTGTGCTGCAGAAAGATTGGGAATACGATATCCATATGTCTCTCTTGCAAGGATATAATGGAAACGCATATAAAGTGCATCTGTGAAATTCTGTATATCAGAGATCTTTAAACGATAGTGTTGTACAGCTTTCTCCACCCATTCCTGTAAATCATGTTTATTTAAGCTTTCATGAGAATATGAACTCATCATTTCTTCATTTTCATAAATTTTTAAATCATATTCTAATGCAGCGTTTGTATGTTTCAGGGAAGAAAATACAGATGTATATTGTATTTGTTTATTTGCTAAATAAGCGAACAGAAGATTCTTATATTTGCTTCGCTTCGTATTTTTTAAATATGTATTCCATGTATCTGGAAGATGTTCATAATGAATTGAAACAACACACCATGCAAATAAGTGCATCTTTCTTCTTTCATCTCCAGTAATACACATACCTTTTCCTTTGTTCATTTGCAAACAGAGCGAATAAGATTGTAGTATTTTATTTATTTCATTTCTCGTTTTATAGAGTACAGGTAAAGAAACAAATAGTTTTTTAGAAAGATATTCAAATGAACATTCATTCTTCAGAAGAATTTGTATAATCATTTCTCTTGCACGTTTGCTATCTTGTGAAATATATGCATAAACATCATATTTATAAGCTATCTCACTCATAAATATTTCCACTTCATCTTTCCCAGTAATACGATACCCTTTTGTGTTGCTTTCAAGAACAATTCCGTAACTATAACAAATATCTTTTAAAACTGCAATTTCACTTTGAATTGTCTTATTTGATACACTCAGCAAAGAAGCCATTTCATTTGAATTCACTAGTTTATGATATCGAAATAAGATGTCTAAGATTTGAATTTGCCGCTGTGTAAAAGAATCCATGCATACAGTGTAACATAAAAGAGCGAGAATACACTCGCTCTAACGTTTACTTCTTTGCCTGTTCCATAATGTCTTTCATTGCTGTTTTAATAGCATTAGAAGACATTGTTGATCCAGAAATACTATCTACTTCAATACTTTGATTATAAATAATTGAAGGAATTAATTGTTCCTGTACAGGTTTATAAATCATTGGTGTTTCTTCATTTTCAGAAGTAATTGATGTGATGTATCCATTTTCAACAATTGCTGTAACTTTCACATCTCCATTGTTTCCAGTTGCAACTGCTGTATATGTACCATCTTTAAATTGTGCCTCTGCATCTTTGCTGATTTCTACTTCTGTTGTTTCTTCCTCTTCTTTCTTCACAACTTCTCCATGACCTTCACCATCATGTTCCATCGCATACTTTCCAGCATTTTGACCTGCAACTCTACCGAAGATTACGATATCAGCAACTGCATTGCCACCTAAACGGTTTGCGCCGTGTACACCACCAGTAACTTCTCCAGCAGCATATAATCCTTCAATAACATTTTCATCTGTATTGATTACTTCTGTATTTGTATTAATTTTTACACCACCCATTGTGTGATGAACACCAGGTGCAACTTTAATCGCATAATAAGGTGCTTCATTGAATTCCATTTCTAATCCAGTTTCTCTTCCTAAAGAATCTGCTTTTTCACCACGAACCACTGCATTATAGTCTTCAATGGATTTTTTGAGTGCATCAATATCCATACCTAGTTCATCAGCCAATTCTTCTAAAGTATCTGCTTGTGTAACAATTCCTTTATTAACATATTTATCAATTGCTTTCTTACTAGTACGTAACTGATTATCAAAGAATACATATGCATATTTTTCATCTAATGCATTGATATTTGCGGATACAACATCTCTAGTTAACATTTCATTTGTGAAACGTTCGCCCTTTTGATTTAAAAGAATTGCACCAGAACCTCTAACGGATTCAGAAATCAATTCTGCAGTAGACTGTTCAACAGTTGGGTGAATCTGAATCTGATCAATATCAACAAGTTCAGCACCAATCTTTTCGGCCATAACAATACCATCACCTGTAGCTCCAGCATGGTTTGTTGTAACGTATCCCTTTAATTCAGGTCTATATTTTGTAAACATTTCTTCATTTGCACCAAATCCACCTGTTGCTAATACAACAGATTTTGCATGATACGTAACAGTACCATCTTCAGTTTCTGCTGTAACACCAGTCACTTTACCATCTGCATCTGTTATAAATTCATCTGCTTTTGTGTTATATACAATTTCTACACCACGATCATCTAGATTTTCAACTAGATGTTCAACAAGATAACCACCAACTGCACTGCCATCTTCTGGTGTATGTGTTCTTTTTGCACTTTGTCCACCACTAATGGAAAGACCTGTCAAGTTCACACCAAGACTCTTCAACCAGTCAATTGCTTCTGCAGAATGATCTACAAGATATCTAACCAATGCAGGATCGTTTTTTTCATAGCCACCCTTCATTGTATCTTCGTAGAACAAATCATTGGAATCTTCAACGCCATTTTCTTTTTCTACACTTGTTTCAGACGCATTCATTCCACCACTTGCACGATTTGTATTACCGCCAGCAATTTCCATTTTTTCTAATACAATTACTTTTGCACCTGCATCATACGCTTCAATTGCGGCACTCAATCCAGCACCACCTGCTCCAACAACTACAACATCATAATTCTCTTCTTTTGCTGCAGTTGATGCAGATGAAGCTGTAGAAGTTGCACAGCCAGTTAAAACCAGGCTGCACATTAATCCACTTAATACTGCTTTATTCCACATTCTCATATACCCACTCCTTTTAGCATAAGCATTGTATATGAAATAAGAATTATGTTCTTAAACACTTTTATCCTGTATTAAGGAAATCTTCTTAAAAAAAAGTATCTCCCTAAGGAAATACTCAAAAATAGAATAAATATGATACAAATAACACGCCAAAGCAAGCACCGCCAAGATGTGATTTCCATCCAACACCTGGCATAAAATTCATTCCTAAGTTCAATAATAATGCAGTCAGCAATGAAGGACTGCCTGTAATTCCTTCTATTCCATACGTGGCAAAAATCAAAGTCACTTCCACCGCAAGCAAACCATAAATTCCACTGCTCATGCCACCAGAAATGGAATAATCATCTCCCATAAGATATGCAAATACATTTCCTGTAATGATAGAACCAAACAATAGAATGCTGTATCTCACTGGTCCTAACATCATTTCCATACTTGATCCCATTGACCATAAACAGTACATGTTAATGAGTAGATGCGCTACTGAGAAATGAACAAATCCTGCTGTTAAAAATCTATAGAATTCTTTTTGAATGTTATAGGATGGCTTTTGTAAAGCACCACATTCTACAAGTGCGATATCATATGTCTCACTCTTTTGCTTTTGTACTAGACGTACATAATTTGCAATACAAAGAATGATTACCACAAGTGTTATGATCATCGTAAATACCTCCACGTGAGGAATATTTTACCATACTCAGCATAAAGAAAACCACCTGCTAGAAGTTCTAATAGGTGGTTAAAGGTTATTTAGTATTGATGAGGATCCAATTATTATTACCTTTAGGTTCTGGATTACGTGTTGCAGCTACTCTACAAATATAGATACTTCCGTCTTCGTAAACAAATAGATCGCCTTCTTTCTGATCTTTGATTTTATTTTCACCATTTTCAACATAGAAATGATCTGTATCAGATTTTGTAATAATTGTTAGATTATCTATATCGATGAATATTCCTGCATTAACTACACTTGGATCCTCCTCCCAATATGCTGAATAAGTTGCGTCCTTGGCGGCAACATAAAATTGCCCATTATACTTATAAATATTCCCCAGAACAATTGACCCAGGATGTGTTCTTGTTGGCCAATCTCCACGATTATTAGCTTCTGCCCATTTCAAAACATCTAGATTTGGCGTTGGTGCAGGCGTAGCTGTAGGTACAGGTGTAGGTGTAGGTTGAATCATTCCACCACCTTGAGAGTTTGAATTTGTACCCACTGGTACCCAACTAGTCGACATTACAATTCCATTGTTTCCAACAATGACTTGAATGATATTCTTTGAACCATCGTCATTCACAGGTACATCCTCTGCACCAGTTTGCGTTTTATATGGTTCTTTTGTACTCTTCCCGTATCCAACGATACCTTCACTATTGTTCTTATTTACCATTGCGATACCAGCATCAAAATAATATGTGATTGTATCATGACTGTTTGTATCTAAATATTCTGCTACTGCAGATGCTTTCGCCGCAGATACATGTGTCTGGTCTGCCTGCAGGTTTGCTTTTGCAATCTGTGATGAAAACAATGGCAATGAAATTGCCACAAGTATCGCAATGATAGCTACAACACTAAGTAATTCTGCTAATGTAAATCCTTTATTCTTCTTTTTCAACATGTTTTTATTATACCTGCAAACTCATGTAAAAAGGAATCTTTCGATTCCTCTTAGTCCATTTTTTTAATTGTAGCAACAGTGTTCTCATAAGTTGTCTGAATCTTTGAGAATAGTTCATCTGTACCTTCAAGTTTTCCAGATCTTAAAATTTCTGTAATATTAACAACGTCTTCTGTTAACTGAGCAAAGCCAAGATTCAAGCAGATACCTTTTAATGTATGTGCTGCACGAAATGCCTTTTCAACATCTTTGTCAGCTAAGCCCTGTTTTAATTCTGCATAGCTTTGATCAGATTCAAATTTCTTAACAAGTTTAATAATCAATGCATTATTTCTAAGGCGAGAAAAAATATCTTCATAATCGCCATGCATTGCTTCATAGCATTCTTTTATATCCATACAATGTCTCCCTATATTGTTATTAAAGAGGAAAGGCTGGTTATTATTAAAAGGAAAATATAACTAGAGATTCCGTTAATTATTATAACAAGTATATAACCGAATTACCATAGCTATTTGCATGTATCTGCATATATATTTTCTTAAATTTTGCTTATTTATGCTATTTATGACTTTGGATGTGATGGAAGCTTAATTGCATCAAAAGAGTTCATTAAACTTTCATACAATTCTTCTGCCGTCATTTGATCTGCGTCAACTTCATGATTCCAAATTCTAATGCATACTTTCTGTTCTGTGTTCATATATGTGTCCTTCTTTCTTTGTACGCCAATACTTTAGCATTCTCCTTGATTTTTACAGTCCATTTTTATGGACACATATACAATTTATGATTTTTGTTTTTTAACGCACGTAAATAATAGGCGTATAATACTAGTCGGAGGTGCCTATGAGTCAAATTGATACAAAAGAAATTCAACTACATAATGGAGTTGTGATTCCAACTCTCGGATATCGCGTAGATAAAGATCATGGTGAAAACAACTATGAAAGAATATTAAGTGCAATCAATGTCGGCTTTAGACATTTTGATATCTCTCCAGAAAGCATTACGGAAAAAGCTGCTGGAAGAGCCTTCCAGGACTCCAAAGTCAATCGAAGCGAACTTTTTATTACAGCGAAACTAGATAATGATAATCATGGATATCAACAGGCATTAAGAGAATTTGATCATACACTAAAAAGATTACAGACAGATTACGTTGACCTCTTCTTAATCAACTGGCCAAATCCTTCAAAATATCGTGATACATATGAGGAAACTGCAATCGAAACATGGAAAGCATTAGAAACAATCTATAAAGAAGGAAAAGCTAGAGCAATTGGTGTTGCAAATTATGAAGCTAGACATATTGAATTCTGTCTAGAACAGTCAGAAATTGCCCCAATGGTAAACCAGGCAAGAATCTATCCAGGATTCCCATTCAATGACAATTTGTATTGTGCAAATGAACATAACATTCAAACAGAAGCATTTTTACCCCCTATGAATGATGTCATTCTTAATTCAAATGAATTAACAATTTTTGCTAATAAATATCACACAACACCACGTGCAATTGCAACAAGATATCATCTTGAAAAAGATTGTATCTCACTATGTTCTGGAAAGAATGAAGAAGAATTAAGACAATGTTTTGAAGCATTTAATTTTGATATCAGTGATACAGATATGAAATTCTTAGATGCCATGAAAAACTATGGCCCAGAAAATATCAATCCAGATACTTGTAACTTCTAAAAAAGGATTCTGAAGTCTAACTTCAAAATCCTTTTTTTCTATGCTTTTAATTGGTCTAGGTTTGCTCTAGATTTCATTTCCTCTTCTAAGTGTTTCACAGTTAGAATACAAATTGGAATAATGTATAGGCATCCGCCAACCCACGCAACCTGATCACAGAATGTAATTGCATCATAATGGAAGACTGGTACCAATAAGATTGCCACAAAACATCTGCAAAACATTTCTGTAACGCCAGCCATGACAGCTCGTGAAGCATAGCCAAGACCTTGTACAGATGTTCTTAAAACATTTAAGATTCCAAGTGTCCACCAGAAAATACCCATTCTTCTTAAATATAATGCACTTGCATCTAGTACTGCTGCTTCACTGGCTGAAACGAATAGCATTGATAATGTTCTTCCAAAAAAGAACAATATAATTCCAGCAATCGCACCATAGCCAACGCCAATTGCCGTACCTTGCCTAATACCCGTTTTCACACGATCCATCTTTCCAGCACCATAGTTCTGGGAAGCAAATGTGGAAACTGCTGTAGCAATTGCATCGAAAGGACACATCATAAATGCCTTGATTTTCATTCCTGCAGTAAAGCCAGAAACATAAATTGTTCCTAAACCATTATTTGCACTTTGCATAACCATGGAACCAATCGCAGTAATAGAGAACTGCAGTCCCATAGGCATTCCCATAACAATCAAATCTTTTGAAATCTTTCCATTCAAATGACGATCTTCTTTATGAGGATGTAATATATGAAACTTTTTAACAATCAATAATAGACAAAGAATTCCAGAAACGCCTTGTGAGAATATCGTTGCAATTGCTGCACCTGCAACACCCCATTTCAAAACGATAATACAGAATAAATCTAAAAAGATATTTAATACTGCAGACATTGCTAAAAAATAGAATGGCGTTTTACTGTCACCAATTGCACGCAAGATACTAGATAAATAGTTATACAGAATTGTACAAGGAATTCCCGCAAATATGATTGCTAAATAACTATATGCCTGTGAAAAAATATCTGCTGGCACTTGTAATAATTCAAGAATCAAAGCACATAATGCAACGGTTCCAACAGCCATTACAATCGCAATGATTGCAGATAAAATACCACCACAATACACATACTTTCTTAAACCATCATAGTCTTCTGCACCAAATCTTTGTGCAACTGGAATACCAAATCCAACACATGTCCCCATACAGAATCCTAACACTAGAAACTGTACAGAAGAAGTTGCACCAACAGCAGCCAAAGAAGAAGAACCTAATGTCTGTCCTACAATAGCAGCATCCACCATGTTATACGTTTGTTGAAATAAATTGCCAAGCAATAGTGGCAAAGCAAAGTTCAAAATCAACTTCAGTGGATTTCCATTCACCATATTTCCTTTCACTCACATCACCTCCAGAATATTAAATAGTATTTTACATCATTTTTACTATTAATAAACAAAAGGATGACCGAAGTCATCCTATGTTCATCAATACTGCCGTGGGCCCCCCCAGCTATCAAAAATAGCAGACCCCACATATCGTATCATCAGCTGTCCAGGGATTCTTTCAGCCTCGCAGTATTTGTTAGAAATAGTATAGTCTGTTTTTTTATTTTCTCAAGTAAAAAACAGACACTCTTTCACAAGCATCTGTTTTAAGCATGATTCTATGAATTAGCCAACGTAGTTAGCTGCCTGAGCACCAGCAATTCTACCGAATACTACGAAGTCAGCAACTGCGTTACCACCAAGTCTGTTTGCACCGTGTACACCGCCAGTAACTTCACCAGCAGCATATAATCCAGCGATAACATTATTGTCTGTATCTAATACTTCTGTATTTGTATCGATTACAAGACCACCCATTGTATGGTGAACACCTGGCTGAACCTTGATTGCATAGTATGGAGCTGTATCTAGCTTATCAGCGAATGTAGTTCTGTTGAACTTTTCATCCTTCTTGTTTTCTACACACTTGTTCCATTCATCCATTGTGGAAGCAAATGTCTTTTCATCCATTTCCATAGCCTTAGCTAATTCTTCATATGTTTCGCCCTTTTCAGCATATCCCTTGTCAATATAACCCTGGATAACTGCAGAAGCATCAGCCATCTTCTGATCAACGATCAACCAGGCATAGCCGCCTTCCTGGCTATTTTCAGCAGCACTTACAACGTCTCTTGTACCAACTTCATCTGTGAATCTTTCACCAGACTGGTTAACTAAGATAGCACCATCACCACGAAGACCTTCTGTAATTAATACAGCATTGTTTCCTTCAACATGTACTGTTGGGTGTAACTGAATCTGCTTCATATCAACTGTAGCAGCATTTACATCATCAGCAGTAGCCATTGTGATACCTTGACCCTGTGCACCGTTAGCATTTGTTGTGATATAACCCTTGAGATCTGGATTCTGTTCAGCAACCATATCGTTGTTAGCACCGAAACCACCAGTAGCAAGTACAACAGCCTTAGCATTTACAGTAACCTTGTTACCTGTCTTACCTTCAGCTTCAATACCTACAGCCTTGCCATCCTTCATAAGGATCTTGTTAGCTGTTGTGTTATAAAGAACTTCTACACCTTCTTTTTCAACCTGCTTTTCAAGAATTGGAATCAAATAAGAACCTACAGAAACAATCTGTCCCTGATCATTGACTGGTCTATGAATTCTCTTAACAGAAGCTCCACCGAACTGACCAACATTCTTAAGATCAGCACCAATTGTGGATAACCATTCGATAGAATCAGCACTGTTTTCAACTAATGTCTTAACAAGATCAAAGTTGTTAACAGCCTTACCACCGATCATTGTATCTAATTCCATTAATTCAGTTGAATCAAAGTATCCTTTAGGATCCTTCTGATATTCATCCCACTGCTTCTTAACTGTTTCTGTTAATGCAGCAACGTCTTTATTGTCTTTATATGCTTCAGCTGCTGCTAATGTCTTTTCAACACCAGCTGATTCTTCAAATGTATTTTCATCTTGGTAAGGTGTCTTAGCAGCGTTCATTCCACCTGTTGCTCTAACAGAGTTTCCGCCAGCTGCAGACTGACTTTCTACAACAACTACATTTTTGCCTTCATTTGCAGCAACGATAGCAGCTGTCATACCAGCACCACCGGCACCAACGACAACGATATCAGCATCCTTTGTGACGTCTTCTTCTTTCTTGCCAGCATTTGCTGTTGCATAGTCATCAGGATTGAGACCAGCACTCTTTAAAGCTTCCTTAGCTGCTTCCTTAATAGCATCAGAAGTTACAGTTGCACCAGAAACACCATCAACATTGATTGTATTTCCTTCAACCATTTCACCAGGCAACTGTTCCAGAGCTTTTGTACCAATTCCTTCTGTTTCCTGTTTTCCTTCTGCCTTAACATCTGTAATGACAGAATCCTTTAGTGTTAATGTAACAGTTACATCACCACCAAGACCTTTTGCTGTACCAGTATAATCACCTGATACACCTTTTCCTGTTGAAGAGCAGGCAACTAGGCTCATCGCCATCATTGCACTCAACAAGAGCTTTCCAATCTTTTTCATTTTCATTCTCTCCTTTGGGTAACAACCCATCGTATAGATTAGCATGCTTATTTTTTTAATCAACAAACTTAACACCTATTTAAGAAAAAAAGACTGTTTCCAGTCTTATAATATTACTTTTTTAATAAAGCAAGGATTTGCTCTTTCTGCTTCTCCATATCGGAATAGCCTAATTGATATAATTCTTCACAAGTTTGCGGATCACCCTTCCATCTAGATACTTTTAATGTCTTTGATGGATAGATGTTAATCGCATCTTTCTTTTCACACATATCATCAATGATTTTTCTTTGCTTGTAGTAATTTAAATGTCTCACCTTATAATCTTTTGCAATCTGCGGACAATCTCTATACATCAATTTCATCAGCCAGCAAATGATCTTGGAAGATGGTTTACGCACATAATCTTTTGGTTTTGTTGTAATGACAAGACATTTTGTACAGCCTTGTTCTACTGCTCTTTCAATCGGAATCATCTTTGTAATACCACCGTCTAATAGACGATACCCATTCACATCAACAACAGCAGAAGCAATAGGTAATGCACATGCACCACGAATGATCTGCATGTCTTTATCTAACTGTTCTGCATTAAAATAGATTGTTTTCCCCTGTGCTAAATCATAACAGCCAACTTCCATAGGAAGTTTTTCAGAAATGATCTTATCAACATTCATGCCTTCTTTTTGTCTCATGTCTTCTTCAAAGACTTTCTGATAGTCAACATAGTGACCACAACGCAACAATGCTTTTAGCCCAACGACATCTTTTTGACATGTATAATATGTTGCCATTTTATGTGCAACATCTACACGATCTTCCAGGAAGAAAGATAAATATGCTGCACCGCTGGAAATACCAACATAATAATCAAACTTTACATTGTTATCTTTCAGCCATTCCAAAGCACCAGCAGTATACGCACCACGAATACCGCCGCCTTCTAATACAAGTCCTAACTTTTCCATAACTTTTTCTCCTATACCAATGGAATCATAAGATTCAATACTGCTCGAATCATTCGAACGATGACATTTGTTTTATGAATTTCATCTGATGTAACTAAATGTGATTTCTCACAAGCATCTAAAAAGTTCTGTTTGATCTTTTTGATTTCACTTGTTTTATACATTAAACAGCCATTTTCATAATGCAAGAAATAACTGCGATAATCCGTATTTGCACTGCCTACGATTGCAAGAGAATCATCCGCAACAAAATTCTTTGTGTGATTAAATCCTGGTGTAAATTCATAGATTTTAACACCTGCTTCTACAAGCTGTTTATAAAATCCTCGCGTGATTTCAAAAACAAGCCTCTTATCAGGAATATGCGGTGTCAAAATTCTTACATCAACACCACTCTTCGCACTTAATATCAATTCTTGTTTCATCGTTTCATTCAAAATCAAATATGGTGTATCAATATACACATAATCACGCGCATATTTTACCATGTTCAAATGCATGTTTAATGCAACGCTTTCTTTATCTGTAGGCGTATCAGACCATGGCTGATAATATCCATAATTTTCTTTTACAGAATAAGGAATATGATACTTTTCATAATCCATTTTTCCTTCCTCTTTACTACGAACATAGGAAAGCATTCCCATAAACATCACAGTATATGACCATACTGCTTCCCCTTCAATCTTCATGGCACTATCTTTCCAGTATCCATAACGAACAATACGATTGACATATTCATCTGCAAGATTCACACCGCCAATAAATGCAATCTGATTATCAATCACAGTTATTTTTCTATGATCTCGATTATTCATCTGAATGATGAAGCGTGCTCTAACATGATTGAATCGATGTGCCTCAATACCTATTTCTCTTAGTTGTCTAGAATAGTGATGTGGAAGTGTAATGGAACCAAAATCATCATAGATAAGTTTAACTTCTACGCCTTCTTTTACCTTTTGCTTTAAAACTTCCAGTATTTCATCCCATACTGAACCTTGTACGATAATAAACGTTTCAATAAAGATATAATGCTTTGCACTTTTCAAAGCTTCAATATAATTTGGAAACCATTCTTCTCCTGAAGCATAATACTTGCTGGAAGTATGGTTATAGACTGGCAATCCAAGTCGATTGACTCCATAATGGAATATTTTTTTTGCACCTGCATCAATATCATTATGGGTATCTATATCAACATTTTCCTGTAAGAGATGCTCCATTTCCTTATTTGCCCGAATTGTTCCATAATACAGTTTCTTTGGTACATGTCGATTTCCAGCTAAAACATATAATGGAATACCAATGACTGGTGCACCAAGAATCACTGCGACCCATGCAATTTTATAGGATGGATCTTCCTCACGATTGATAATATAAATACAAAATAAAATAGCTACCAAAGAAATAAATGGTAATGCTTTTTCTGTATATGCAACACTATAAAAAAGCAGTGCAAAAAACACAAACTGTAATATTACAAGTGGAGCCACAATAAACAGACGGCTTGTTAAGATCTTCAATATTCTTCGCATGCCTTATATTCTATCATTTCTATTTCAAAAGAGTAAATAGTGTCAACAAATGCCATAAATTGTATAATTCTTCACTTTACAACAAATATTGATAAATACACTTCACTGTTTCTCCTCTTTGATAGAGCCAATGACTTTCAGGTACATCAACAGTTTCTAATAGTGTTCCATGCAAACGCTGCAGTGTACACAAAGAAGGAATATTATCTGGAGAACATGTAATGATCAATTTCTTCATTCCATATTCTTTTTTCGCAACTTCAAATAATTGCAGACAAGCTTTGTATGCATAACTATTTCCACGAAATGGATAATAGATGCGATATCCAACCTGCCCTGCATAATAGATTTCATCATTCATTCCTAGTCGAAGATCACATTCACCTACTTTTTGATTTGTATATTTTTTACAAATTGAAAAATGAACATCTTTTACCCAGCTCGTAGAATCAGATGCATCCTCTGTATAATTCAAATGTAATGATACTTCATCAATATTTCGATGAAAAAATGGAATATTCATACTCTTATTGTAGATTCATTTTGAACAAATAGATACAAAAAAGATTAGATTTCAAACAATCTAACCTTTCATAATTGTTGGAAAATCTGCATATGTAATGATTCCCAATGGCTTTTCATTTGTTTTTCCATGTTCTGTAATCAATATCGCAAGTAATGAATTTCCTTCTCTTACCGCTCTATCAAATCCATGAATTGCCAACTGAATATTGGCACTTTTTGGAAGAAACAGTACTCTTTCATTCTCTCTATGTACCATTGCGTCTTTTACGCAGCCTTCTTCTTGATGATATAACGCATATTTCGCAATCATAGGCGCTGTTAATAAACCAACATAGTGATTTTCTTCATACACTGGAATCTTACTAGAATCCATCTGTTCCATTAAGGAAAACGCATGCTTGATAGAATCTGTCTTCTTCACTGTTTTTACAGGTGTTTGTGCAAAATTCAGTATTGAGTCATCCATTTCTAATAAACGTGCAATTCTTTCAATATTTTCTACAACAGAATCACAAGGCTGTGCAATGATTTCCTGATTTACACCGCGCATATGTACTAATGCATTTCTAAGTTCACTATATTCTCGTAACTCTTCCTGGTTATTCGCAATAATACGATTATGTGGTGCTAAACGAGATAATAGTTGTGAAAATGGGACATATCTTGTCTCTTTAGCAAGAGAAGCCATTTTTGTTTCCAGCTGCGCATACGCATCTAGAAATCTTTCTGCATTACTTTTCGATTCCATAATAGTTTTTAATTGCCTGATAGTAAGCTTCTGCAGCCTTTTGATATCCAGCTTCGTTTGCCCACGTATCAATATCCGTCTGATTTGTCACATAGATTTGATTGCAGATTACAACAGGAACATCACACTTTTCCATCATATCCCATGTTTCCAATTGATAATCACTTGTATCGTCACTCGCTACCGTTTCAATCTGATAAGAGTCATCATCAAATGGCTTATAGTAAAGATAATTGACAGTTGGTGCCCATGTATCACTTGTAAATGCATCATGAATACAATCAGCTAATTTCAAAGAAGCATCATGTGTTGCTTTTGTTGGAATATCTGCATAGATTTGCTGACCGTTTCTTGTTGCATCTGGTGTACCGGTTGCATGAATACTTAAAACAATATCTGCACCGTCCTGTTTGATCTTATTTACTCTATCTTCAACAGTCGCTGAAGCAGAAGCATCATGTGTTAATACAACATCAAAATGACCATCATCTGTTAATAGCACCGCAAGCTTTTCAACAACGCTTTCTGTAAAGTCAGCTTCATTGATAATCCCTTGATATCCAGTATCTTCACCACCAAACGCAGCATCTAAAGCTATCACCGTTTTCTTTCCTCTACATCCAGAAATTGCTGTACCGCATGTTAAAAAGATAAGTAATGCAGCCAGAATAATGATCATAGGATCTTTCAAATTTTCAATCAGTTTATTACGCTTCATCCCTTTTCCTCAAACTTTTTCAATACTTCATCAGCTTTCATGTGGTCTAGAATACTTTGTACAATCATTTCCATTTCACTGCCACTTGAATAATCCGCCTTTGCGATATAGTTGACTCTTCCAACATCTTTGAGTGACTTTGCAACTGCATCGCTATTAGAATATACGGCAATAGATTTTCCCCCATATTCTTTCACTAGACGCATGCAAGGAACATCCGTCAAACCATCTGCAATATAAATCATTCTTTCAAACGGAATTGGACGTTCTGTCTGTGGAACAAACTTGTTTAAGTCTGCATCATCATTCACATCTAATACCTGTTTATTGATACGGAAGATATATTGTGTTTTCGCTGTATAGTTGACAACCTGAGCAGGCCATGTCGCTGTATGTGTTTCATCATAATAGTAGCGACATGCGTAGATTCTTTTAAATTCATCTGCAATAGATGTAGATTTAATGATTTCTCTCATTCCTGAAGAAATAATGTAGTGTTCTACTAAAAATCCAGCTTTTCTGCCATAGTCATTGATTCTTTTGAACCATGTATCCACACCATCAAATAAAACAATATCTTTTCCTTTATCATAGAAATATTCTTTTCTTAATGGCTGTCCAGCTTCCTGAAATTTTTTCGCTAGTAAATACAAATACGCAGAAATGGAATCCATTTCATTTCTAACTGCAACTTCAGTCACTTCATCCCAGAAATCACTTGCCTTAGAATAGCCAAGAGATGGAATCAATGAATATTCCTGCATATCTTTTGTGCATAATGTCTTATCAAAATCATATACAATTGCTATCTTTTTCATATGGACAATATTATATCACAAACAAAAAGTGCTCTTTACAACAAAGAGCACCATATATTAAAGTTCTAATAGCTTCAAGATTCCAGCAACGTAGATTTCAACCTGCTTTACAAGATCATCTACTGGACACCATTCATTAGCATTATGAATCTTATAATCCACATCAGGGAATGCACATCCAAAGGCAACAGTATTGTTGATTCCCTTTGCATATGTACCACCACCGATAACAAGTGGATCACGTTCATCACCAGTCACTTCAGTGTATGCATCACATAATGACTGAATGAGTGGTGAATCTGGAGAATAATACAATGGATCATGTGTTGAATCAACGATGATTTCTCCACCTTCATCTTCCAGATACTTACTGCATGCTTTTACAATCTGCTTGCCAGTCATTGTAACTGGGAAACGAACATCGATATTACCACGGATAACACCATCATTCATATGAATATATCCACAGTTCAATGTCAAATCACTGTATTCATCTTTTAGATTTAAACCTAAGCCTTCCCCATTTGTATTCAAGCCAATTCTACTGCAGTAGAAATCTACAAATGGATCCTGGAAACCAGCTTCTTTCAAACCTGTTAACAGATAAGAAATTGCATTTACACCAAGTGTTGGTGTGCTGGCATGTGCAGCAACACCTTGTACAGTAATCTTTACAGATTCATCCTGGTCAACAACTTCAAATTCGATGTTGTTATTATTGAAATAATCTTCTAGCTTCTTCTTAGAGAAAGAACATTTTTCAACAACGATATAACAGCTGCTGCAGACGATATTTCCTGCAGTACCACCATCAATATCAATAATATTTGTTTTCTTGGATACATAGTGTGCACCCATGATACCCTTTTCACCATTGATACATGGGAAATCACCATCTGGTGTAAAACCATAATCTGGCTGTTCATCATGATCAACATAATATTTCAAGCAGGCAGAACCTGTTTCTTCGTTACATCCCATGATCAAACGAATTCTCTTATTCACTGGAATATTCATATCCTTGATGACTTTCATTGCAATCATGCTGGCAACAACGCCACCCTTATCATCAGAGACACCTCTTCCATAAAGAATGCCATCCTTTTCAATCATTGTATATGGATCTGTATTCCATCCATCTTCACGACGTGCAGGAACAACATCAAGATGACCAACAATTGCAATCAACTGATCTCCTTCACCCATTTCACCATATCCAATGTAGTTATCTAAATTCACAGTCTTAAATCCATCTTTTTCAAGCATATCCAGTGCAGCATGTAATGCTTCTTTTGGACCTTTTCCAAATGGTGCATCTGCCTCTGCCTCTGACTGTTCGCTATTAATAGATACCAGTTCACCTAATCTTTTAACGATTTCCTCACGGTATCCTTCACACATAGATTTAACATCCATATTCCAAAACTCCCTTCCTAGAATTTTAATGGCTCTATTTTACTCTCTTTTTCAAAAAAGTGATATATCTAATCCAACAGGACAATGATCACTTCCCTGAATTTGATCATAAATCATTGCATCTTTAACATTTTGGCTAATACGATTGGAAACAAGGAAATAGTCAATACGCCATCCTGCGTTTCTTTCACGTGCTTTAAAACGATATGACCACCAGGAATATTTCACTGTATCTGGATAGAGTGAACGGAATGTATCTGTAAATCCTGCATCCAATAGTTCACTCATCTTATTTCTTTCCTCATCAGAAAATCCAGCATTTTTACGATTTGCCTGTGGGTTTTTAATATCAATTTCTTCATGAGCTACATTTAGATCACCTGTATAGATTACAGGTTTCTTTTCATCCAGTTTTTTCAAATGATTTCTTAGAAGATCTTCCCACACAACACGGAATGGAAGTCTTGTTAATCCATCTTTTGAATTTGGAACATACGCACATACAAAGTAGAAATCTTCATATTCAAGTGTAATGACTCTGCCTTCTTTTGTATCATCTCCTTCAATCCCATAAATACATTGGATTGGCTCTTTTTTTGTATATACTAAAGTACCAGAATACCCTTTTTTCTCAGCACTGTTCATATACAAATGATACCCTTGTGGTTTCATCGTTTCTTCCAGCTGCTCTAGCTGCATCTTTGTTTCCTGTATTGCAAAGATATCAGCATCAACCTCTTGAAAGAAATCCATGAAGCCTTTCTTCATACATGCACGCAATCCGTTTACATTCCAAGAAACACATTTCATTTTACGATTTCTCTTGTTTCATTCTTCAGCCATGCTTTTTCTTCTTCATTCAAGAATGGAGACAGCTTTTCATATACCATCTTGTGATAGTCATTGATTGCCTTAACTTCACAATCTTCTAGATAGTTTACATCAATTGCATCAAGATCATATGGACAGTACGTCATTGCCTCAAATTTCAGCCACTGGCCATAGAAATTCTTTGTATCCTTAACAACTAAAAGATCATTTTCAATACGAATACCTAATTTATGTGGCAGATAAATACCAGGTTCATCTGTAACGATCATGCCATCTTCTAATGGTACGGATGGTCTAGCAGCTGTTGGCATGCCCCAGCGAATACCATGGATACCTTCATGTACACCTAATACATGTCCTACGCCATGACCTGTTCCACACTGGTAATCAATGTTAATATTCCACATTGGTCTACGTGCAAGAATATCCAGGTTATTTCCTGTTGAGCCCTTTAAGAATACAGCTTCCTGTAGATCAATATGTCCCTTTAAAACAAGTGTATAGTACATCTTTTCTTCATCTGTTAAAGGACCACATGCGATTGTACGTGTGATATCTGTTGTTCCATCTTTGTATGTTCCACCAGAATCTACAAGCAGGAATCCCTTTGGATGAACATAAGAGAATTTTTCTTCCGTAGCAGTATAGTGCATCATTGCACCATTTTCCTGATATGCTGAAATTGTTGTGAAGGATGGTTCAATGTAATCTTCTTGTGCTTCACGTAATTCATACAGCTTATTCTGTGCAGATACTTCACTCATTGTATCTTCACCAACAGTATCTTTGATCCACTTGATGAACTTCACCATGGCAACGCCATCTTTTACTTGTGCATTATGCATCACTTCGATTTCAGTTTCATTCTTAACAGATCTGAAATGCATAATTGGAGAAATTTCATTTACGATTACATTATCAGAAGCAATATTTGTATATAGCTTAACATTTAATGAGCTTAACTGAACCCAGATTGTCTTGTTATGTAAAGAAGCAATGTCTTCAGCTAATGCATTGTATGCCTTGCATGTAACACCATTTTCAGCTAAGTAATCTTTTACATCAACAATCTTTTCTTCATCGACATAATAGAAAACATCATCATTTGTTACCATTGCAAATGCATATGTTACTGGCGTACATGGAATGTCATTACCACGAATATTTAACAGCCAGCATGGATCTTCCAATAAAGTCAGAATCAATACATCTGCATTCTTTTTCTTCATTTCTTCACGTACCATTTCAATACGCTGCTTTGCATCTGTTCCTGTATATTTTGTATCCAGAACATAGACTTTTTCCATAGGAAGAGATGGACGATCATTCCAGATCATACCAACAAGATCTTCATCAACGTGCATTTTTGCATTCTTCTTTTTCAATGCATCAGAAATCATCAATGCATCTCCACTAGAAACAACAGAACCATCAAAACCTAAAAGACCATTTTCTGGTGTATTCTCGATTGCAAAAGTAACTGCTGCAGGAACACCTTCCTGTCCCATACGCATTAATTCAACACCTGTTCCTTCAAGTTCATTTTCTGCCTGTGTAAAGTATCTGCCATCTGTCCATAGACCTGCAAAATCCTTTGTGATGATTGTGCATCCAGAATCTCCAGAGAATCCAGACATATAGCTCTTGCATTTAAAGTAGTCAGCCGTATATTCATCAGATAGATGATCATCTGCATTTGGCATGTAATAAACATCAATGCCTCTTTCCTGCATTAATTTTCTAAGTTGTTCAATTCTTTCTTGTACTGTCATTTTTTATACCTCTCGTGACTATTATAATCACGAAAAGAAAAAGATTCTACACACAATAGAATCTTCTTACCCGATGACACCTTTATCAGCGTTTTTCAATACTTCAACTTCTGTTGTATCTGTATCATCAATATGTTTTCCCGCATATTTCTTTGTTTCTTCAACAACGATTCTGCTTAATAAAAGTACCGCAACAATATTTGGAATTGCCATTAAACCATTCATCAAATCTGCAAAATCCCAAATCACATCAATTGAAGTGACTGCACCAATAAATACACAAACGACCCAAATAACTTTGTATGGTTTGATTGCCTTTTCCCCAAACAAATATACAGAGCATCTCTCTCCATAGTAATACCATCCTAAAATGGTTGAAAAAGCAAACGTAATCAACCCCAATACAAGAATTGGCATTCCAATGAGAGGAATTGTTGAAAAAGCCTGTGAAGTTAGTAATGCACCATTTCCACTTAATGCATCAATACCTGGATAGCGAAGAATACAGGAAACAAGAACCAGTCCAGTTAACAGACAGATAACTACTGTATCCCAGAATGTACCTGTCATTGAAACAAGTGCCTGTCTTTTTGGATTTCTTGTCTTTGCGGCAGACGCAATAAGTGGTGCACTTCCCATACCAGATTCATTTGAAAATAATCCTCTAGCAAATCCATATCTGCAGCATACACTGATTGTTGTTCCAACAAATCCGCCACCAATTGCATTTGGATCAAATGCACCTTTTACAATTGTTACGATTGTTTGAGGAATATATTGAATATTCATAATAAGAATAGCAAAACATCCAATCACATAGAATCCTGCCATAAAAGGCACCAGTTTTTCAGAAACTTTAGAAATACTTTGAATTCCGCCAAGAATAACAAGAGCAACAACAACTGTTAATACAATTGCGGCAACAATCGACGAAATTCCAAAATTCTGATTCAGATTTTCTGCAACACCATTCGACTGCACCATGCATCCAATACCTAAACCACACACTGCAGTCAAACCAGCGAATATGATTCCAAGCCATTTCATATGCAAGCCACGATCTAAGGCATACATTGCGCCACCAATCATGCTTCCATTTTCACTTTTCACACGATATTTCAATGCAATCAAAGTTTCAGAATACTTTGTTGCCATTCCAAAGATACCCGTGATCCACATCCATAAAACTGCACCTGGACCACCTAAAGCAATTGCAGTTCCAACACCAATGATATTTCCTGTTCCAATCGTGGAAGATAATGCAGTTGTTAAAGCACCGAATTGTGAAATTTCTCCATTTTCTCCATCATCATCAGTAACAGATAATTTAATTGCATGCAAGATTTCTTTTTGAATAAAGCCTGTACGAATTGTCATAAATATATGCGTACCAATCAAAACCAAAATGAGTGGCCATCCCCAAAGAAATGTATCTAACGTATGTACCAAATTTCCCATAAAAACCTCTTTTTAATTTTAAATTATACACTTTGATACTGCAGTTGTAAAAAAACCAAGTCATTTCCATTTAAGGAAGCGTCCTTGGTTTATAACATTATTTGTTACATTTTAAATCATCCAGAAAATATTCTAATATATTTTCTTGATAACCACTTTTTTTAACTTCTCGCATTTGAAGTGCAGTTTGTTTTAAAACAACATTTTCTAAATGATCTAATTGTTTCAATCTATTTTCAGATATTGTTTCTTGAGATACGCTGTTCTGGTAATCACTTGGCTGCATTCTCCAGACATGCAACTGCTTTGGATACTTTTGAAATAATTTATCACAAATCATCAAACCTTCTGGATCACAATCTCCACTGTAATAGATTTGATTGTTACTTTCCGCAAGTAAAGAAATGATTTTTTGAGCAGTAGAAGACAATTGTCCAGAAGTACAAATGATAGCAATATGTTTGTTTTTCATTTCTTTCACAAGATACGAAAATACCATTTCATTCTCAACTACGTAAACTTTGTTTTCATCTGTTGTAATTGCATTTACATCCATAATATTAGCATACGAAGCCATGAAAGGTTGTTCATATGCATAACATGCTTCACTCCCTTTATGAAATCCATCTACCCTGTTTAAATGCACATTATAAATTGCTGCACTGCCTGCAATTTCATCTTTACTTAAACCTGCTTTTTCCATCAATGCATACCAGTCTTGTGCACTTTTTATTTGTTCTATTTGGTAAATATATGTCAAAAAAGACACAAACAGGTTTGCAGATTCACTGCCTTTATCAAGAAAATGAGGGTTTCCACTGATTCGTGATGCGAATACCGCGATAGGAACATTGGTCTGATTTTCTAATACAGCTTCCGTTCCTAAAATAATACTTTTAAAAATGTCATACACTCTTTCTTGTTTTTCCTTTTTCAGATGAACAAGAATTCTATATCCTGATTCTTTATCAGAAAACAAATGCTTGAACCAGTCAAATGTAATTTCATAAGTACTATTATCTTTCAGAATTTTATATAAATTCGATTGAAATTGATTTATTTCATCTTCTTTATTTTTCTGCAAATCATTTTTCGTTATGATCGTATAACCAAAGTAGCAATCTATAACTTCTTTTAAATCTAATGGTGCAAAATCACTTTCCTTCAAAGAGTTTTCAAAGTCTTTTACAGATAATTTAATTTTATCACGCTCAAAACGAATACCTGTAATTCTAGTCAAATCATTGATTTCTTCTTTTGTAGCATCTAAAATCGTTATTTTTCCTGTAAATCGGCCATAAGAAATCCATCGCTTTTTAATCTCATTCATACATCTTCCAACATTTTTCGTCAGAAGATATTCAGCACATTTCTTACTACCTTCCATTTAAAACTTTCTCTTTTCCATTCCACAAATAATTGACTACAGTAACAAAATCAGCATTGAGTGGTCTTAATAACTCACTAATATGCAACCTTTGAACGGTTGGATAACATCCCCACAATACTTGCGAATTCATAATATAGTCAAGATCTAATGCTTCCACCATTTCAAACATACTTGCTATATTTATTTCATCTACACCAGCGAAAGCTTCATCTAATGCAATCAACCTTGGATGATCATCTTTTTTACACTTCTGATATTGTGCATTGACAGAAGCAAACAATGGAACATACATTGCCATTGCTTTTTCACCACCGGAAAATCTATTAAATGCAGCATTTGTTAAATCCTTCTTTGGTTCATTTTTTCTTGTATAGCTCATTCTAAATGTATACCATTTTCGATAATCTAAAGCATTTCTTACAAGTTCCATATAATTAACAATCAAATTATTCATTTCTAATTGTTGTTTCTCTCTTTGAATAATACTCCTAAAATGTTTAGATACACGTGTTATATCATCTGAAGTAATCAATTGTTTGTCACGAATTAAAATTTTCTCAAGTTCTCTAATATCCATTTCATCAATATCTTCAGGTGTCTTTTCTTTCCACTCCAAGGAGAAAGTCAACCCCATTGAAGTGTCCATTTTTTTCATCAGACGCGACATTTCTTTTACCCAAGTTCGACTTTCTTCAATACGATCCGTTAATTTTTCAGAAATGGTTTGAGATAATATTTCTTCAAATATCTTTCTATCATTTTCACGAATTAATTCATTTTGGTTTTCTATTTTCAATCCTAACTCTTCTATAAACTTTTGCAATCCCAGTTTTTCACCACTAACAACACCTTCTACGATGAGTCTTCTACGATCTGTTTTTTGTTCTTGTTCTTCTGCAAATATTGGTGTAATTGTCACATTGTAGTTCACAAGATTACTTGTGTTTCGTTGTGAAGTTTCACGTAATCTTCCATCCATTTCTGTCGATGGTTTCATTATGAAATTCTTTTCTTCCTGACTGATTGCCTGTTTTGCGGATTGTTCAAGAGACTGTTTCTGATCAAGGATAACAAATTTCAATTCTACTTCTTCTTGGAAATATTGTTGTACCACTGCGAGATATTCTTGTTTCTCATTCTTATCGTTTTCTTTTTGATCAATCGTGTCTTTTGATTTATTTAGATCATGTTCTAAAATTGCAAGATTTCTATTTAAATTTTGAATTTGTTCCTGCAATGTTTTTTCTTGTGCTCTCAAAGCTTTCACCTTACGAGCATTCTCTATGATTTCTGGATTATTCATCAATTCTTGAATTTGAGATAATTGTTTTTCACAATATTCAATTTTTGATTTATAAATATCTCTTTCAAGGCACAAATCATCAATTTCACTCAGAGCTGTATCTCTCATTGATTGCTGCATTTCTATTTGTGCCATATAGCTTTCTTTTTGAACGAGAGTTTCTGAAAGATCATGAACATATTCTTTATAAGAATCTATTGCATTTAAAATATCTTCATAAGTATCTATATTTCTAGCATATGGCAACGTTTTACAGATAGACAACATTTCACGTTCTGCTTCCTTAAACAACTGATACGAACGATTCATTTTTTCATCCAGTTTATCTTGTTTATCATGCAAAACCTGCAATTGTACTTCCAATTTATGAATGCAATCTAATATAGAATTCAATTCTTTTGTATCAGGTATCAATGAATATTCTTGTTGCATCTCAAGTAAATCATTTTCTTCAGAAGCCATTTCTGCTCTTTTGTCATCCAAAAGCTGTTTTATTTCATTGATCTGTTTTTCAATATTTAATAATAATTGTTCCTTTTTTCTTTTTCTTGCATTGACACCAATATATTCACTACATTCTTTTTTTACATGACCTTCGATCATCCCATGACGATAATATCCATCTTTTTTTAAAACAAGTGTTCCATTATCATTTGTAACATTAGATAGTATGTTTTTTACAGATTGCTTTACTTCATTTGGAAGATTTTCTTCAACAGTAAGATCATGAAAAACATTTTTTCCGAAGCTTTCTTCATAAATCAAAGTATCTATCAATTGTGGAAATTCATTTTGGATACGTAGATAATCATATTTAGATACAACTAATGCATCCAATAAACCAGCTTTAAATAATTGTTGTTCCAAAATAGCCTGTTCACTCTCAGACAATGAATCAGAAAATTCTACTGTTTGATAAAAAGGAAATGCCTGTATGCCTGCCTGATTCAATTTTTCTCTAGAAGCAATCGCATTTTCATCACGGAAAGGCTCAACTTCTTTTTGATTTTCAACTTCTCGATATTCGTCTTTCTTTTTATTGTATTCAGAAAACAATTGTTTTTCTTGAGCTTTTAATTGTGCAAGATAATATTTTTTCTTTTCTTGTTTTTTGGAATAGTCATGATAGAAAATTTCTATCAGCTTTGTTGCATCAGATGGCACTTCATAATCTTCAATCACTTTTGAAGCATCCCTCATTGTCAGATCATCCAAATGCCAGAAATGGTTTCCTGACAATTTAGAGATATCCAGCAATAATGCATCTTGCACCTTTTCTTTATCATTCGTGAATTGCTCAAATTGAAATTCTGCATCATCATAAAATTTTCTGTTTAAATCATTTTCTTCTTTATCTGATGCATACTTTTTTTCTAATTCATTTGATTTTCTCAATAAATTGATTCCTTGTTTAACACTACTTTTTAATGTATCTAACTTTGATAAATATAGTTGTACATCAAATGCTTGATTTGTTGAGAGTTGTTCTTTTAAAGAACAGTGGAAATCGTCTTCGATTTCATCGTGTAATTCATCCAGACAGCTGATAGTATCATTCATTTGTTTTTGAGAATATTCTTCAAGATTTTTGTATCTTTTTATTTCAGTTTCTGCTTCAAAAACTGAATCATTTTTCTGTTGAATTTGTTTATTTTTATTCTCTGTGTTTTCAGTATATTCTTCCAATTCTTTTTTGGCGTTTTGATATTTTATATCAAGATTTTCAATTTCCGGATCAATACATTGTTCGATTTGCTTTTGTACAAAATCTTCTTCTATTTTTAAATCTTCTAATTCTTTTTTCTTTTCTAATTGATCTTTTTTCCATTGTTCCACTTCACGAAGAATATCAAAGTACTCTTTTTCACTTGCTTTTGATACTTTTAACGCTTCCAAATAATTGTGTGCTTTTTTTGAAATCATATAACGATTGTAATGGTCATATTCTTTCATAATTGTATTTGCATCAGCATACGCTCTCTTCAACGCTTCTAATTGCTCTTGGATGTAATCCATTTTTTCCATCGCATCGACCATTGGACGAAGGTCATCATCACTCAATACTTGTAACGACTCATTCAAGATTTCATACATTCTAGTCGGCTTGAATGTATTTGATAATTTCGGAGCTCTTACCTTGATCAATAATTTTATATATTGATCATATTGCTCAATTCTATCAAAGCCGAACAAATACTCGTTTACAAAAGATTTATATTCTTTTGGAGAAGTAGTAAATGGAGTATCTTCAGATAATGCCTTTTTCATTTCTTGTTTTGACAAAGGAATTACAATATTATCCCCTGATTCTCTATATAATTTCAGATCTTTTCCTATTCTTCTTCCATCCAGTAATACAAATCCCCAGAATGTCATTGGACGACCTTTATGAGCATTTTGTCCAATTGCAATCGTTCTATATTCATTTTCTTTTTTAAACTCTAAATATAAATAGCCTGTAGATTCTTCTTTTTCATTGTCTCCTAGAAAATAATAATCCATCGTTCTGCTTCCCGTACCAAATGGATCCAAACGTGAAGGAGATCGATCACCATCCAAAATAAACGGAATAAAACTTTGTGTTGTGATTGATTTGCCAGATCCATTTTGACCACGCAAAAGAAGTTTTCCATCTTCTAGTTCAAAATCTTCATCGTCATATAGCCAAAAATTCACGAATCCAATTCGATTCATTTTCCATCTTTCACTCATGTATTTTTTCCTCCACATCTTTTGTATAATTTCCACCAGTTAGTACACATGCTGGATAAATTATTATTTCTTCACCATTTTCTTTAATCATCATCCATTTCTTCATATATTCTTTAACAATCAAAACAAATTTTTCATTTTGAATTTCCCTGAATTCTTTTGTCCACAGTGTTTGATATTCTTTCTTCACTTTTAAAAGAATATCTTGGAATCTCTCTTTAGAAATAATGATTGTTTGATCTTCATTCAAGGTCATCTTTCTTTTATCTATAGATGCTTCATGAATCCATTGTGAAATCAGCAATACGATTTCACTAATCATATTTGTCCTTGGATGAAAATCACCAACTGGTTGTGCGTCCACATAAACAACTGATGCGTTATGAGAATTCACTAATAAAGAAGCCTTTAAATAGTGCATCATTTCTCTTTGGATAAATTGTCTTTTTGTCTTAACATACATTGCTTCTTTTCCATTATCATCATTCCAATGCATAGCTGGTGATGTTATCAAATCTTGAAATACAGCTTGAGAAGTTTTCTCATTTTTTTGATCATTACTATTTTCATTTTCAAAATCAGTCCAGTCACGCATATTTTTTATTGATGATGAAAAATTAGTAGCAAAATACCTTGATACTCCTGTATTTTCATACAAGACCTCACTACTAGCCTCATTTGAATAATTACTTACATTTCCTTCATAGTTTTTCAACATATACATTTTTTCTGCATATTGAAGAACACGTACCAATGATTTTCTTTGATTATATACAGTCCAATCTACTTCCATATAATCTTTCATTACCATTTCAATATAGTGAATTAATTCCGATAGCAAAAATTGACTGCTCTCTTCTTTATCTTCTAAAAACATTAATAGTGCACATAAAAAGCAATAATCTCGCACTTCTGTAAACTCTTGAATTCCCATAAATGCTTTTGCATGTGCTGGACATTTTTCTATTTTTATCAATTGTTCTGTATGAATTAATTTCCAGCCAAGTACTTCTTGAATGAATTTAAGTGTATTCTTGTCAGATAACTCTTTTTTCACTTGATAATACTGCTCTTTGTTTTCATTTCTGATAATCCAATATTGTCCAAGTAACATTTCTAATCCGCTCATTTTTCAAACTCCAATATATATCTTGGCATCGTAATATCGCCATCTTCACAATGTAAAACACAATTTCCTTTTTCTCTTCTTAAAATATATTTTTCACCAAATTCCGTATTACCAGTTTTTGAAGTATTCATATTAGCAAGTGAAATCCATTGTAATATCGAAATTCTTAAATCAGGAGAAATAACATCATGAATTTCTTCAATACACAATCGATTATTCTTAATATACTGATATACTTGATTTCTCTTTTTATTTGCTGCTTCTTCATACTCTTGAAGAGCTATTATTTTATCCATTGTTCGACGCATTACACCTTGTCTTTGTCTTTTTTCACGATAATTTCTTGAATGAGATTGCAATTGAACAACATCACATTCTTGTATATACGCACTTTTTTTGATATCTTCTGTATCAATAGATTGATACATTCTAAAATGTTCAACGTTTTGAATTCCGAACACATGTGCAGATAAACAATGTGCATCATTAATGTTGCTACAATTCCCAAACATTTGGATAAATTGTTTATAATCATCTTTTCTACTCACACCATAGTTAGATAATTGCACAATCATATTTGCATTTTCAATGACGGATCGAATAATTTCATTTGTTATATCTAATATTCTTTCACACTCAGCTTTATGTCCATCAATCGCAATAAACCATTTTTCAAATGATATCCATTTCTTTTGAATGGATTCTTTCAATAATTCTTCATTTTGAACTTTATTTCCTAGATGGGGAATAGCCATTTCACTCTTCACAATTTTATTCATTAAGCTTGTTTCAAATAAAATTTGTATCGTCGAAATTTGACTTTTAATTCTCTTAGATTTTAATTGCATCTGTCTAATAAAAGTCTGAAGATATTGAATCAATTTATCTTTATGCAAAATAAATTCAACAGATTTCATCAATGTCATTGTATCTGCAGAATAAAATTCCCTTAAATAACTTTTATAATTTAAATCCAGATTTTTAAAATCATCCTGCAATAAATGCCACCATTCATTAATTTCTTGTAACGAAAGTGAATTAACTTTTTCTGCATTTTTCAATGCATCTTCAATTCTCTGGAAATATCCAGTAGATAAGCTACTTGTTTCAATTTCAAGATTTTCCAGACGAATTGTCATTCTTTCCACTTCAATCGCTCTTTCACTCATAGAATAGCGATATTGTCTATTTTTATATTCTGCAATTGTGTGGACAGTTCCAGGATCTTGTATTGCAATTAAATTACCCCATGTTACTAATTGATCTAAATCTTGCCTCATATCTTCCATGCTATAATCTTGAAATTCTGAATCTTCTTTTAATTTCTGAAATATTTCTTCTTTATATAAATGATTATTCATTTGTTCACTTTCAAGAAACATAACGCGCATAATACTTCTATAGGTTACATAATTAGGTGCGGTTAAATAGGAAGATTCTAATATTTGATTTTGATAAATTGCCATTTTATTTCCCCACGATTTCATCATTGTAAATGATATAAAAATCTTTTTTCTTGACACTATTATCGCACAAATCCAAAGATTTTAATGTCCGTTTTTTTAGACAGTAAAAAATTTTTTACAAAAAAAGCTACTCACTATCAAATTCAGTAAGTAGCATTATTTTGAATATAATACATCATTCTTAGAAAGAAGATAGACACAATACTGATTCATACTTATTCCTTCTCTTTGAGAATGTTCTGCAAGCGATTTATGAAGACTTTTTGGAATTCTCAATTTAAATTGCCCTGAATAATCATCTAAAGAATCTGGTTCATTTATCTCAATACCTTCTTCTATTGCAGCTTCAAGCCACACTTTCTTTGCATCAATTGCATTTGCCACTGCACTTTCAATTGTCTCGCCACAACTAATGCATCCAGGCAAATCAGGATAGGCAACAATAAAACCGCCTTCATCCTTATCTTCAACAATTTCCATACGATAAGCTTTTTTCATATAATCATCTATCGTTTTCATGTTTCATTTCCTCACTTTCTACAACTTGTCACACCATTTCAACATATACTTTTTTATTGGTTCATGTTTTGGAATTGTAATAGGCATACATCCTTTCTGAATGTATAATGACTGCTTCCATTTTTTGGTGCTCTCATTTCATATCCATAGCTTTCCAATACTCTACGCAATTCTTGAAATCGGAGATCGTTTGATAGTTTTTGTATACACATTAATAGCTTTTCCCATTGCGACATCTTCAACCTCCTACCCAAATAATAGTTGATACCACATATGGTGTCAATAAAGATTGAAAATAAAAAAGCTACTCACCTAATTATGTGGCAAGTAGCAATTTCTTTTATTATTTTCTTTTTTCTTCAGCTACAAAAGCTTTTCTTTAGATACTGTAATCTAATTGTCATCAGGAGTTTTCCTGAATCAGGAATCTATTCAGTTTTCAGTTTAGACTGTCCATTGGTCTAACTCTTATGCAGACTTTTCTACTTTCTATTTTCTGTTACAGTTCTTTTTTGATCTTCCATTATTTGTGAAAATCAATGGTTCTAATGATTGTTGTCCTTCTGGATGTTCCTGCATTACATCTAGAAGAACTTACTTAATATTCGAGTAGGATCTCCTTCATACGAATTCCTCCTTTTTCTTTTTAGAAGTCCTTCTTGTTTGTACTTATAATATAGATCATATTTTCTATAAGAATAGTCTATAATTTAAAAATTTTTTTCTGTATAATTATATTATTGAGGGTCAATAAAGACAGTATTATGTATCAAACGATTCAACCACATCATTTCTATAATCACTACGAACCAGAACTCCCAAAAAAAGGAGATATCCTTTTGTCGTATGATGGAAGAAATATTCTTCTAAAAAAAGATATGACATTCTTTCACTATGAGGATATTTCTCAGGAAATACAATATCGTTATCTATTTAAAATCGATGATATTAACTTTTATCTATGCGATCTCATGTTCATGCATCCAATCTCTCTGGATATACAGACAATGCGTTCCTATCAGCCAAAAGAATATGCCTTTGCGGCAATTACAGGCTGGCACTTGTATGACTGGTATCGTAATAATGTTTTTTGCGGAAGATGTGCTTCAAAAATGATTGAAGATACAAAAGAACGTGCAATGCGTTGTCCAAATTGTGGTAATCTCGTTTATCCAAGAATCAATCCTGTAGTCATCGTTGCCATCAAAAACGATCAAGATGAATTACTCGTTACAAAGTATGCACATGCATCATATTCCAAATTTGCACTCGTTGCGGGATTCATTGAAATTGGTGAAACAAGTGAAGAAGCAGCGATTCGTGAAGCAAAAGAAGAAACAGGATTAGATATCACTGATTTAAAATTCTACAAAGATCAGCCATGGGGATTCTCCTCTTCTTTGATTTTTACATATGTTGCAAAAGCACATGGAAATCAAAAGATCATACTAGAAGATCATGAATTAAAGATTGCACAATGGGTAACTCGTAATGATACATATGTAGATCCAAAAGATGATGCAAGTATTACTTCTGAAATGATCCGCAAGTATTTAGAAGGAGAATTATAATTTATGGATTTCAATCAAGTTGTTTATCAAATCTATCCGCTTGGTTTCTGTGGAGCACCAAAAGAAAATGATGGACTTTTATCCCATCGCATTTTAAAAGTTATTAACTGGATTCCACATTTCAAAAAAGCAGGAATCACTTCAATCTTATTCAATCCTGTATTTGAAAGTGATCGTCACGGATATGATACAAGAAACTATACAAAAATTGATTGCCGTTTAGGAACGAACGAAGATTTTCAAAAAGTATGCACAGAGCTCAATAACAATGGCATTTCTATCATTTTAGATGGTGTATTTAACCATGTTGGAAGAGGTTTTCCATACTTCCAGGATGTCATTGAAAAGAAATGGGATTCTCCATATAAAGACTGGTTTCATATCAATTTTGATGATATAAATCATGAAGATGGCTTCTGGTATGAAGGATGGGAAGGTCATCAAGAACTTGTGAAATTAAACATGTACAATCCTGATGTTAGAAACTATTTGATTCAGTGCGTTGATACATGGATTGATGAATTTCATATCCATGGTTTACGTTTAGATGTAGCGTATATGGTAGATCGTAATTTCATGCATGAACTCTGTGATCATGTGCGTGCTTCACATCCAGATTTCTTCTTTCTAGGAGAAATGATTGGTGGTGATTATAATGCCATTATGAATGATCATTTATTAGATTCCGTAACAAACTATGAATGTAGAAAAGGTCTCTATTCTTCATTCAACAGTAAAAACCTGTTTGAAATTGGTTATTCATTAAATCGTCAGTTTGGTAAAGAACCATGGTGTTTATATACCGGAAAGCATCTATTAAGCTTTGTTGATAACCATGATGTTGATCGTATTGCTTCCATTCTAGAAGACAAAGAAGATCTTCCACTGATTTATGGATTGATGGAAGCAATGCCTGGCATTCCTTGCATCTATTATGGAAGTGAATGGGGTTGTGAAGGAAAAAAAGGAAAGTATTCCGATGATGATCTTAGACCATGTTTTGAAAAAGCAGAATGGAATGCATTAACAGATACTATTCAAAAGCTCAATACACTCCACACTTCAATTTCAACATTTACAAACGGCGACTATACACAGCTATACATTCAAAATAAACAGCTTGTATTTAAACGAAGTGATGAAAATGGTCAACTCATTTTCTGTATGAATATCGATAATGATCCTGCGACTGTTTATTTTGATGCAGGATGTGAAAGCGGCATTGATTTATTCACAGATCAAGAAATGAGATTTACGGGATCCTTAGAACTCGAAAGAAAATCATTCAAAATCATTTATACAAAATGGTAAGTAAAAAGGCGCTTCAATTTTGGAGCGCCTGTCTATTTCAATAATTTCTTCATATCTTCAGCTTCTTCAAGCGCAATATGAATTGGAGTATTTTTAAATGGCTGCTTTAAATCTAATACTGCACAATGTAAAGCAGGTCTAGAAATTAACTCTGTACTTCCACCATACAGTTCATCACCACACAAAGGATGCCCGGCATTTGCCATACCTGCTCTAATTTGATGTGTTCTGCCTGTCTCAATAGAGATTTCCACAAAAGAGTACGTATCAAATTCTTTTAAGACTTTATAATGTGTAATACATTTTTGACCATCTTTTGAAATCAGTCTTTGTTTTGTTCCTTCTTGACGGATCAAAGAGTATTCTAAAGTACCTTTCTTTTTTTCAAAGATTCCTTCAACAATTGCATGATACACCTTTTGCAATTCTTCTTTACTTCGTTGTGCACTCAATCTAGATGCCGCTGGCTGATTTTTTGCATACACCATCAAACCAGATACATCTTTATCTAATCTGCCGATTGCTCGTACTGTAAAATGACTGCCATAATAGTTCTGCAAAACGGTCCCCATATCATCATCCAGATGCTCATGAGATGGATGGCAAACCATTCCTGCAGGTTTATTCACAATTACAAGGTCTTCATCTTCATATAAGATTTCAGGTTTTCCTATCATGCGAATAACATGTGGAAGATCTTTTTCTGTAAATGTTAAAGTAACAATATCTCCTGCATGAACAATTTCAGTAATTCTACAATTTTCCCCATTTAATAGAATTCCATTTGTAAACTTCAATCTAGAGATTTCTCTTCTACTTAAGCCAACACTTTTACTTAAAACAGCCTTTAAAGCAAGGCTGTCTTCTGTTTGTTCAATTGTAACTTCAATAGTTTTATTCATCGGAATCACTTGTAATCTGGCTTCTCAAGTAAGAATCAACAAATCCATCTAGATCACCATCCATAACAGATTGAATATTTCCTACTTCATATCCAGTTCTAAGATCTTTTACCATCGTATAAGGAGCAAATACATAGGAACGAATCTGAGAACCCCATTCATTCGCTTTCACTTCACCCTTAATAGAAGCCATTCTTTCTTCCTGTTCACGAATCTTCAACTGAAGCAACTTACTCTTCAACTGATTCAAACATGCTTCTCTATTCTGTAATTGAGAACGCTGTGTCTGACAGAATACTGTAATGCCTGTTGGCTTATGCGTCATACGTACTGCAGAGTCTGTTTTATTAATATGCTGACCACCTGCACCAGAAGAACGCATTGTAATGACATCGAGGTCTTTTTCATCGATTTCAATATCCATATCATCTTCAAACTGAGGAACGATTTCAACAGAAGCGAAAGATGTATGTCTTCTAGCATTTGAATCAAATGGAGAAATACGCACTAGGCGATGTACTCCATTTTCAGCTTTTAAATATCCATATGCCATTGGTCCTTCAATCTGTACAGAACAAGACTTCAATCCAGCTTCTTCACCTTCCTGATAGTCAAGAAGTGTAATCTTGAAACCTCTGCGTTCACAATATCTCATGTACATACGATAGAGCATTCCAGCCCAGTCCATTGCTTCTGTTCCACCTGCACCAGGATGAATTTCAAGAATTGCATTATGGTTATCATATGGACCAGACAACAATACCTGAATTTCAAATTCTTCAAACTTTTTAGATGCTTCCGAAAATTCTTCTTGTACGAGTTCATTCATATCTTCATCAAATGTTGAACTTAATTCATTCACGGAATCATTTAAATCAGATAAGATTACTGTTAATTCATCATAACTATCAACAAGTTGCTTCATCTGATTGTTGTTTTTGATTAATTTTTGTGCAGCTTTCTGATCATTCCAGAAATCTGCATCCTGCATCTTTAGATTATTTTCTTCAATCTGCTTTCTTTTAGAATCAAGATCTAATGAAATACCCATAGATTTCAATTTATCCTGATTCTTAGAAAGAGATTGCTTCATTTCATAAAGTTCCATTAGGCCTCCTTATTGGCTTCATTCACTGGAACAACACGTACATTCATACAGAAAGATACAATTTCCTGAGAAATTGTTGCCATCATGTCTTCAAATAACTGATAGCCTTCCTGAACATAAGCCTGTAAAGGATTAGATTGTGCATATCCTCTTAGTCCAATACCATTTCTTAGCTTATCCATTGTATCAATGTGGTTACTCCATGCACGGTCAATTGTTCTTAAGCTAACTTCTTTTTCAACACTTCTGATCTTATCCTTAACTGGTTCAACCTTCTGTTCATAATATTCCCATGCCTTTTCATATACATAGGAGGAAATATCTTCACGATTTTTACCAGAAAGTTCTTCAACATTGACAAGATCTTTAAATCCAATTTCATTCAATCCCTTGATCAATGCTTCTGCATCAACATCCTGACTCTTTGTATCAAAGTTTGTACAAGCAGAAACTCTATCAGAAATAACTCTCTTAAACATCTGCTGAACAACTTCATGAACATCATCATTCTCAAGAATGAAGTCTCTCTGTTCATACATTGTTTCTCTTTGCTGTCTCATGACATCATCATATTGAAGCAATTGTTTACGAGCATCGTAGTTAACGCCTTCAACTCTTCTTTGTGCAGAAGAAATAGCCTTTGTAATTGTCTTAGATTCTACAGCTTCATCGCCTAAAGAAGCAAAGATACCTTCCATTCTTTCAGAGCCGAATCGAATCATCAGATCATCTTGAACAGAGACGAAGAATCTACTCATACCAGGGTCACCTTGTCTACCTGCACGACCTCTCAACTGGTTATCAATACGTCTAGATTCATGTCTTTCAGAACCTAATACACATAAACCACCAAGTTCTCTAACACCTTCACCAAGCTTAATATCCGTACCACGACCAGCCATGTTTGTTGCAATTGTAACAGCGCCCTTCTGACCAGCATGTGAAATAATTTCAGCTTCACGTGCATGATTTTTCGCATTCAATACGTTGTGAGGAATCTTTCTTTCAGTTAGATATTTAGAAATCAATTCAGAAGTCTCAACCGCAATCGTACCAACAAGAATTGGCTGTCCTGTAGCATGTTTTTCGACAACTTCATCAACAAGAGCTTTGAACTTAGCTTTCTTTGTTCCATAGACTGCATCTGGATAGTCAATACGTGCAACTGGACGGTTTGTTGGAATTTCATAAACATACATGTTATAAATTTCAAGGAATTCCTCTTCTTCAGTTTTTGCTGTACCTGTCATACCAGAAAGCTTGTTATATAGACGGAAGAAGTTCTGATAAGTAATTGTAGCTAGTGTTGTTGTTTCCTGTTTGATGGAAATACCTTCTTTAGCTTCTACTGCCTGGTGTAAACCATCAGACCACTGTCTTCCCTTCATTAAACGACCAGTGTTTGGATCAACAATAACGATTTCATCATTTTCATCATCAACGACATAGTCAATATCTCTGATCATAATGAAGTTTGCCTTCAATGCCTGATTAATATGATGCAATAACTGTGTATGAGAAATGTCATATAAGTTATCTACTTTGAAGATTCTCTCAGCTTTAGAAACACCAGCTTCAGTTAATGTAACTGTCTTACTTCTAGCATCAATTTCATAATCTTCTTCTTTATTTAACTTCTTAGCAAAACGATCTGCCTGTAAATAAAGGTTTGCGGTTTGTTTTTGTCCACCAGAAATAATTAATGGTGTTCTTGATTCATCAATCAAGATAGAGTCAACTTCATCGACCAAAGCAAAATTCAAACCTCTAAGAACACGATCATTGATATTTGTTACCATGTTGTCTCTTAAGTAGTCAAATCCAAGTTCAGAGTTTGTTGTATATGTAATATCACATGCATATGCCTGCTTCTTCTGAAATTTTGTCAACTGTCTCAAGTTAACACCAACTGTAAGTCCTAAGAAGCGATAGATCTGTCCCATCCAGTTAGCATCACGTTCTGAAAGATATTCATTAACTGTAACGACATGAACACCTTTTCCTTCAAGTGCATTTAAATATACAGCCATAACAGATGTTAATGTTTTACCTTCACCTGTTTTCATTTCAGCAATATCGCCACCTTGCATAACAGTAGCACCCATCAGCTGAACAGGATAAGGAAATTCTCCAATGACTCTTCTAGCTGCTTCACGCGCTGTAGCGAATGCATCTACATAGATATCATCTAATGTTTCTCCATTGGCAAGTCTTTGCTTGAGTGCAGGTGTCATTGCCTTTAATTCTTCATCGGATTTATTTTTATATTCTTCTTCTTTATCCAATACTGGTTGGATTCTTTTTTCAATTTGTTTAATTTTACGAGCGTCCTCGTTAAAAATCTTTGATAAGAAATTTGCCATAAATACCTCCGTTTTTTACGTATAAAATAGCTAAATAATTATATCGTCAAGTCTTTAAAATAGCAATGTACACTTATATCCATGTCTCGTTTGCACTCACGCAATAGATTTCGATATCCTTTACTTGTTGATTCAAACAATGTAATGCTCCTTTTAGCGTTGATCCTGTTGTGATCGTATCATCTACAAGCAAACATTTCTTTGGTAATACAATATCATTCTTCAATGCTATTTCGTGTACCATGTTTCTTCTAAGGTATCCTGGAAGTTGTTTTTGAGACTCTGATGATGTTTTAATAAACGGAGCAATCATTGGCATATGTAAGCAGGAATACATTTCTTCTAAATGATTAAAACCTCTTAGTTTTTGTTTTTCTAAAGCACTTGGCATAAAACAAAGTGTGTACCCTTTATATTTTCTTTGTATTTTCTTTTTTACTTCATATAGAAAAACATCTTTTAACGCTTCATCCCCACATTCTTTAAACTGAATCAAAGCACTTGAAAATGCGGCGTTGTATACATAATCTGCATTTACATTCACACCATCTAAGCGAAAATGAATCTTCTTTTTGTTCCATTGCTGTCTGCATTCCTGACATAAAGGATCTTCTGAAAATAACACATCTTTCCAGTTTCCTTCTTCAATTATTTTTCCACACATTAAACAGTACATGATTCATTTGCCTTCCTGATCGAAGAAATACACTTTTTTACCACTTCACTCATTTCACTGCAAAGAAATAAAACATTGCCTGTTGGATCTTGAAAATCTCTTCCTGCTCTTCCAGCCATCTGAATTAAACTTGCTTCATCAAACACACCACTATTCGCATCTAAAACACAAACATCAGTGTGAGGAAATGTTACACCTCTTTCTAAAACAGTTGTGGATACCATAATTCCTTTTCCTTCAACTCTGAATTTCTCTATTATTTCATCACGATTTTCCGTTTTTGAAGTACACACATATGCAGGCATAAATAAAGAAATCAATTTTCCAATCCACAAAGCCTTCTTTATTGTTGATACAAACACAATTCGTGGATGATTATCATGACATTTCAACCAGTAAAGCATAACGAAAACACAAATCAATTCTGGTAATACAAGACTTTTTGGCACAGGCATTGGTTTCCCATGCGGTCGAACATTCAATTCAAGACATATTAAACTACCTTCTTCACATCTTCTGATCAATTCTTTATCTGGTGTAGCTGTTAAGTATACTATGTTTCCTTTACAGCTTGTAAGTGCAATTGCGTGAAGCAGGTCATTGTTAACAAAAGGATAGCAGTCTCCTTCGTCTAAAATAAGCAAATCAAATAAATGAAAGTACCTATAGAGTTGATGTGTTGTGCATATAATTAAATCTCCATCCAGCACTTGTGTATGTCCGCCACAAACCGCAACAACTTTAGCATTTTTGAAGTATGACTGTAGTCTTTCAGCAACTTCCAATACAACTTGCCTTCTAGGAATTGTAAAACACACTTTTTTCTTTTTTGAAAGATATTCAGAAATCACTGGAACCACAATTTCTGTTTTTCCTGCACCACACACAGCTTTTACAAGTACATCTGTTGTTTCAATATTTCTTATAACTTCTGCTGCTATTTTTACTTGCTGTTTTGTCAAAGGATATTTCAAGGTGTACTCTTCTGCATTATCTTGAATTTCCAATACATGTTGTGCTTCTAAATCTTCTTCAATCAAAATTCTTCCAAATGAAATACACTTTCGACAATACCAGCCTTTACTTCCTAAATAAAACCACTCTGGATCTTCATTCAAACATCGTTTACATTTCATAACAGCCTCCTACTATTACTATTCACGTGTTTTTTTAAAGTTCCAAAAAAAGAATGATTTTCATCATCCTTTTAAGTCTTCGATTGTTGTGATTTTAATATTAGCATAACTACCTTCCACAGCTTTCACTTTAACATCACTATATTTTTCTACTAGTGAGGCATCATCTGTGCCAGTATAGTTTTCTTCCATCGCTTTTTTTGTGCAATCTAAAATTAAATCTGTTTTAAATGCCTGTGGTGTTTGTGCTGCCATCAATGTACTGCGATCATATGTTGTTTCTACATATCCATCAATTACTTTTTTGATTGTATCTTTACATGGCACCATCAACAAACATGCATCTTCACTTGCCAATGCATTTTTAATACAGTCTATAAGATCTTGATTCAAAAAAGGTCTTGCACCATCATGAATCATAACATATGAATTTTTAACTTTTACAAGACCATGATAAACGGATTCTTGACGTGTACTGCCACCCTGTACAAGTGTAATTCTTTGATCTATTACACCATTATGCATTTCTAAAAATGTATCTGGATCACTGACAACTATAACTTCTTCACAATCTGAATCATTTAGAAATACATTAATTGTTTTATCAATAATCATTTGTCCATTATTTAATTTAGCATAAACCTTATTATAGCCAAGTTTCATTCTAGTGCCACTGCCTGCAGCACAAATCAAAGCACTATATTTCATATTCATCACCCCTTCCATTAAAGCATAAAAAAACTCCCTTGTGAAAAGGAAGTTAAGAAACAACAGCACCAATCATTCCATATGATACAAATGTCATAATTACAGCTGCTAAGAAAATACCTAGTAAAATTGATAAGGAAGATTTTTTTAGATCCATATCAAATACAGAAGCAACTAAAGCACCAGTCCATGCACCTGTACCAGGAAGAGGAATTCCTACAAAAAGCATTAATCCCCAAAATCCATATTTTTCAATCTTTGGGCGATTCTTGTTGGCTTTTTCCATGATCCAGTCAGTAATCTTGCTCATATGGTGATCACTCATCCAATGTAAAATTGTTTTAATCAATAAAAGAATAAATGGAATCGGAATAATATTGCCAACAACACACCAGAAAACTCCAGTCCATAATGGCATATTTAGTAATTTTGCTAATATGAGACCTCCACGTTCTTCAATCAGAGGAATCATTGAAACAATAAATACACTTAACCAATGTGGTAAAGCAACATGTGCAGCCCACCAAGCAACAAATCCTTGCATAATATACCTCAACTTAACTGTGATACTGTAACATGGTTTATTATCATACTCAACAGAGTTTTTTGAAAAGTTTTTGAATTTTTCTAATATTTCTTGTTGACACATATTCTATGTCTTGGTATTATATTTAAGCACTGTTGAGAAAGATATGGGCCTGTAGCTCAGGTGGTTAGAGCGCACCCCTGATAAGGGTGAGGTCGTTGGTTCAAGTCCATTCAGGCCCACCATTTATTCTCATATTGCATCTTGGGGTTATAGCTCAGCTGGGAGAGCACCTGCTTTGCAAGCAGGGGGTCAGGGGTTCGATTCCCCTTAGCTCCACTTCAAAAGATCGTCAATTGACGATCTTTTTTTTGCTGAACTGAAAAGTTAAATTCCACTTTCAAAAGAAAAATTTAAAAGTTGAAATTAGTTGTGCAGAAACAGTGCTG
>CAKVBD010000014.1 GCA_934725105.1 uncultured Bulleidia sp.
AAGAATTGACATAAAAAAATCAGCATTTAAGCTGAAAATGAAAGTATTTCATTATGTCTGACTGTAAAACTCAGGAGGCGAAGAAAAACCTAAGAAGTATACAGGCAAGCCTGTATGGACTGGTTTTGATGATTAAGTGATGTGAAAAAGCATCACTTTTTTGATATCATAATTTTATGAAAAAACTATGGATCATATTATGCTGTATATTTCTTGTGGGATGTACGAGTACAAAATCTGATATGTCTCAATATGAGAATTTTCATGATGAAGATCATGTATTCTATGATATGACAGTCAAAGAAGTACAATCTAAAATACAAAACAAAGAAACATTGACAGTGTATTTTGGTTTTGCAAAGTGTCCATCTTGTAATGAAGCAATGCCTGTATTGAATGAGACCGCAAAAGAATATCATGCAGAAGTTGCATATATCAATACAAGAAAAGATGCTTCGTGGCAAAGTAACATGGATATGAAAGACTATGATGTTGTGTTAGAACTGTTTGGTCAATATCTGCAATACGATGATGATGGCAAGAAACATCTATATACACCACATGTATTCTTTATCAAAGATGGCGATGTTGTATATGAAGTAGAAGGTGTGAATGAACAGTTAAAGGAAAACTATGAGAAAGGATTTGTATTGGAATATGAGTAACGTAACAGTAAATCAAATGAATGAACATGTATATCGCATTAATGAAAAAGATGAGAATGGACTGAATGTAGATTGTTATCTAGTGCTTGGAAATCAAAAAGCAGCTTTGATTGATACATTACAAGAGGAAGAAAATCTTTATGATATCGTAAAAGAAATCACTTCTTTACCACTGATTGTTTTATTGACACATGCGCATCCAGATCACGCAGGAAAGGCATGTCAAAAACTGATTGCGAAGCATGTACCAGTCTATATGCAGAAAGAAGATCAGCCATTACTGGATCTGTTTGTAAATGATGAATGGAAAAATGAAATTACTTTGATTGAAGGAAATGAAGTATTTGATCTAGGTAAATATACATTACAGACACTTCGTGTTCCTGGTCATACAAAAGGTTCACTGGTATTTCTAAATGAAGAACATGAAGAAGTATTTACTGGTGATGCAATTGGATCTGGCGGATTCTGGATGCAATTGGATCATTGTCTGCCATTACATGAATACAAAAAGAATGTAGAACATCTTTATGACATTCTACATTCCTATGTACATTTACAATTATTCTTTGGGCATAGTGAACAATCCAATGGAATTCAAAATATCCAATACATCAAAGATAATATGGAAGCTACAGATAAAATCATACATGGAGAATTAACTTCTCCTGTAAAAACAATGTGTGTTGGTGGAAATACAATTCCTTACTGCAGTATTTCATATGGATTGATCTACGATTATTGTTATAATCCAGACAATTTCTAGTCTAATGCACTGTTTCCTTCCACATTACTTGGACCAAATCCATATGGAAGCAGTGTATTTAAATCTGCTTCAATGAAATCATCTTCACTTTTCGCTAAAATGACATTGAGATCTTTACCGCCAAATTCAAATAATGCCTGTCTACAGACACCACAAGGGGAAGTAATCTGTTCATTTACTTCTCCTTCTTTACTTCCTACGATGGCAATATCTGTAAATTCATGAACACCTTGAGAAACGGCTTTGAATAAAGCTGTTCTTTCTGCACAGCTTGTTGGTGTAAATGAGGCGTTTTCAATATTGCAGCCTGTAAATATTGTGCCATCTTTTGCACGTAGTGCAGCACCAACTTGAAAGTGACTGTATGGTGCATATGCAAATTTTCTTGCCGCAAAGGCCATTCGTATGAGATCTTTTTTCTCTTCTAATGTTAATTTTGTACTCATCATTTATATCTCCTGTCCATATTATACATGAATTCAAAAAGGAAAATCATGTATAATTGTTGTGCTTGGAGAATAAAATATGATTTTATCTTTAGAAAATGTGAGTTATAAATATGCGGTGACACCAATATTGTCACATGTAAATTTTGTGGTAAATGAAAATGATAAATGGGGTATTGTTGGTTTAAATGGTGCTGGGAAAAGTACATTATTGAAATTGATGGCACAGGTTGAACTGCCAGATGAAGGAAATGTAAATGTACTAAAGAAATATAAGATATCCTATTGTCCGCAATCGATGGAATTCAAAAGCAATCAGACAGTGTATGATACTGTATTGTCTTGTTTAGAAGAATCTGTAGAAGAATATGAAATCAAGGCAATCTTGAATAAACTTGGATTAACAGACTATACAAAAAATATTGATGTCTGTTCCGGTGGAGAAAAGAAACGTGTTGCCTTAGCAATTTCTCTGATTCGAAAAGCAGATCTGTATCTGTTGGATGAGCCTACAAACCATCTTGATCAGGATATGATCGTATGGCTGGAAAAATATCTTGCCAGAGTATCGAAAGCTGTTGTACTTGTGACGCATGATCGTTATTTTTTAACACGTATTACAAATCATATCGTTGAAGTAGATCAAGGTAATCTTTATACGTATGTTGGTAACTATGCAGATTATCTTGAACAGAAAGAAGTACGTTATCAGCAGGCACTGAGTGCGGAACATAAAAGACAGAGATTTCTGAAAACGGAAATTGAATGGATCAGAGCAGGTGCACAGGCAAGAAGTACAAAGCAGAAAGGCAGAATTGAAAGATTCAACAAGATTGCCGCAATGGAAGATATGAAGCTGAAAGATACACTTGAGTTGAAATCTGCAGCTTCTAGACTTGGCAATAAAACAATTATCATTGATGATATTTCAAAGGCATATGATGGAAGACAGCTTTTTTCTCATTTTTCCTATACATTAATGAGAATGGATCGTGTTGGTATCATTGGCAACAATGGATGTGGAAAAAGTACACTGTTGAAAATCATCATGCATAAGATCCAGCCAGATACGGGAAGTGTTACGATTGGGGAAACGGTAAAGATCGGATATTTCGCACAGATGAATGAAGTATTTGAAGAAAACCAGAGAGTCATTGACTATATCAAAGAATTTGGTGAAATCGTCTATACTGCAGAACATGAAGCCATTTCTGCTTCTCAAATGCTGGAAAGATTTTTGTTTTTCAAAGAAGATCAGTATAAGCCAATCAGTAAGTGTTCTGGCGGTGAAAAAAGAAGACTGTATTTATGTTCCATCTTGATGCAGGCACCAAATATTCTTGTTCTAGATGAACCTACGAATGATCTGGATACAGAAACATTAACAATTCTAGAAGATTATCTGGAACAGTTTAAAGGTGCTGTAATTGTGGTGAGTCATGATCGTTATTTCCTGGATAAAGTTGCGGATCGTCTGTTTGTCTTTGAGAATGGAAATATTTCGATTCAGCAGACAACATATTCCGATTATCTTGAAAATAAAGAAAAGAAAGAGCGTGGCAAGCAGGAAACGGTACAAAGAAAAAAAGAACGTCCAGCAAACCGCCTGACTTATATGGAGAAAAAAGAACTGGCAGAGCTGGAAAAGACAATGCCTGTCTTAGAAGAGGAAGTCAAAAATCTAGAAGATGCATTGAATACATTATCGGATTATGAAGAAATCAAGAAAGTTTCTGATGCGCTGGAAGAAAAAAGAAATGCACTGGAAGAGAGTGAAATGCGCTGGATGGAACTGAGTGAAAAGATGGAAGAGTAATGTAGTATACTGTAAGTAAAGATGGAGACGTTACTATGAAAAGATTATTGAATTGTATGACAAGCGACATGGTCGCAATGAATGGAGAACAATTGAAATTATCCATTCTAGCTTCTGAAGGAAGAACTGTAATGACAGAGACAGTTGTTTCAATGCAGCCATTACTTGGTGATTTGACAAATGCTGAACTCGCCGTATCTTTTGGCAGTGACATGGTTTTGTTGAATGGATTTGACTGTAATCATCCAGTGATTCAGGGATTGCCTGCTTGTGAGGAACCAGTTAAGAAACTGAAGGAACTTGTTGGTAGACCTGTTGGATGCAACCTGGAACCAGTTGACCTGAAAGCTGATATGCTGGAAGAAAGACGTGTGATTGCAGAAGGCAGACAGGCTACTGTTGAAACATTCAAGAAGGCACAGGCATTGGGATTTAATTTCATCTGCTTGACAGGTAATCCTGGTGTTGGTGTTTCTAACCGTTCTATTGCTGAAGCAATCGTAGAAGCTAAGAAGTATTTCAATGGTTTGATCATTGCGGGAAAGATGCATGGTGCTGGCGTGAATGAACCTGTTGTTGATTTAGATGCAATCAAGGAGTTTATTGATGCTAGTGCAGATGTAATTTTGATGCCTGCAGTGAATACTGTTCCTGGCTTATCTGAAGCTACAGTCACAGAAGCATGTGAATATATCCATGCACACAATGCATTGGCTTTATCTGCAATTGGTACAAGCCAGGAAGGTGCTGATTGTGAAACGGTTAGAGAAATTGCAATTGTGAATAAGAGATGCGGTGTTGATATTCAGCATATTGGTGATGCTGGATGGTGTGGAGTTGCTTTGCCAGAAAATATCATGACATTAAGTGTTGCGATTCGTGGCAAGAGATGGACATACCGCAAGATGGCTGCTTCTATCAATCGTTAAATCAAGACAATTCATAAAAAAGAGAGAAAAGTTTTTCTCTCTTTTTGGTATGGATTTATGCGATGGCTGCGTCTAATGCAATCTTCATCATGTCTGTAAATGACTGTTCTCTTTGTTCTGGTGTTGTTTCTTCTGGTGAAACGAATGAGTCGGAAATTGTAACAATACATGCCGCGTGTTTTCCTAATACTTTAGCATTTGAGAATAATGCAAAGCTTTCCATTTCTACAGCGAGACAGCCTTTTTCTTCAACTGTCTTCAAGTAATCTTTGCTTTCTCTATAGAAAACATCTGAAGAGTGGAGACATCCAACATGTGTTTCAATACCAAGATTCTTAGCAGAAGCAATAATCTTTGCATTTAATTCTTCACTTGGATATTGAATATCAGATGTGTTTCCACACTGTTCCTTTGCATATGTAGATTCAGAATATGCACTATCCGCAACTACAACATCAAATAGCTTTAAGTCAGCAGAATATGCACCTGCAGAACCTACACGAATGATATTTTCAACATCATAGAACTTAAATAATTCATAGGAATAAATACCAATGGATGGCATACCCATACCACTGGCCATAACAGTTACTGGTGTTCCTTTCCAAGTACCTGTGTATCCCTGAATGCCTCTAACGTTATTGACAAGTTTTGCATCTTCTAAGAAGTTTTCAGCGATGAATTTTGCACGGAGAGGATCTCCAGGCATTAATACTGTTTTTGCGATATCCTTGATATCTGCACTATTATGTGGTGTTGGCATATAAATAATCCTCCTGTTATGTATTCATTATAACAAAAAATGGTTCTCAATTGAGAACCATTATGCTTTGCTGCCTTTGCTTCCTTTTGCACTGTTTGCGCTATATGTAGATAACAGGTTTGTATCATAAGAGAATGTCATTTTACTTCTCTTTCTTTCTCTTTCTAATGCAAGATTGACTAAGTTATCCATGAGTTCTGTAAAGGACATGCCTTCTTCTTTCCATAGATAGAAAGCTAAAGAACCAGGGATTGTGTTGATTTCATTGACATAGACTTTCTTTGTTTCCTGGTCCATCATGAAGTCAATACGACAAACACCAGCTGCACCAAGTACTTTAAATGTTTTTAAAGCAAGGGACTGTACAAGTTTTGTCTGTTCTTCACTGATAGGTGCAGGTACGATTCTTGCGGTAGAAGCCATACCACTGGATTTGCTTCCTGCTTTACTGCTGGATTTACCGCCACCCTGGTATTTGTCTTTATAGCTGAGCAGTTCATCTCCGGAAACAGAACCAACCTGTTCAATGACACTTGCACGTGCATCTGCACCATCACCTAACACAGAACAGTTCAATTCCACCATTGGCTTGACTACTTTTTCTGTAATGACCTTTTCATCATATTGACGTGCATCTTCAAAACATTCCAGATACTCTTCATCGTTATGTGCGATTGCAATACCAACAGAAGAACCAGTTCTTGCTGGCTTTAAGATAACAGGGTAGATGAGTTTATGCACCTTTTCCAGGATTTCATCTTTTCTTTCATCCATTTCATTTCCATATACCCAGAACCAGTTTGTAACAGGAAGATCATTATCGGCTAAGATATGCTTCTGTAATACTTTGTCCTGTCCAACTGCTGCACCATATAGATCACATCCAGCATATGGCACCTTTAACATTTCAAAGAAACCTTGAATTGTTCCATCTTCACCATTTGTTCCGTGCATCACTGGAATCGCAACGTCAATTGTTCCTAATTCTTTCTTGGAAAATAAAGAAGCTTTAACAGGTTTGATGACAACTTTGTTATCTTCAAGCACAAGAGATACCTGTGTGAGCTTATCTTTCAGTGCCTTGAGATCTTTATAGTTGTTCATATCCCAAAGATCTTCCCCAACAAATAATTTTCTGCCTTTTGTTATATATACAGGAATGACATTATATTTGTTCTTATCTAATGCTTCCATTGCCTGGTGTGCAGAAATAATGCTGACTTCATGTTCAACAGATTCTCCACCAAAAAATACACCTACATTCAGTTTCATAAAAAAACCTCCAACGTATCTATTATAGCAGTATTTCACATATCGTGACAGTATTCGAAAATTGTAGATGGTAATACGAATTGGAAAATGTAAAATATAAACGGAGGCATTTATATGAAAAGAACACTTGTTTTATCTGGTGGTGGTACAAAAGGAATTTATGAATTTGGTGTATTGCAGGCACTGAAAGAAATTGGTGAAGATCACTTTGATAAAGTGATTGGTGTATCTGTTGGATCTTTAAATGCTGCGATGATCGTACAGAATGATTTAGAAAAACTGGAAAATATGTATATGCATTTATCGAGTGACAAGATCGTGAATGGATTTGTTCCAACAGATATGTCGGTCAAAACAATATTGAATGAAAGGGAAGAGTTTTTTTCCCAATTGCATTACTATATGAAAGAACATGGAATTGATATTAGTCCGTTCTATGATTTTGTACACTATTATTATGATCCAAAGAAATTCTTTGACAGTAAAATGGATTTTTCTTGTGTCGTTGCGACAAAGAAAGATCATGAAGGTGTCTTTGTAACAAAGAAAATGATGAAAGAACATGGAGAAGACTGGCTGATTGCTTCTTGTTCTGCCTATCCTGCCTTTCCTGTAAAAGAAATTGATGGCAATGAATATGTGGATGGTGGATATTATGATAACTGTCCAATTGATTATGCATTGCGTGATGGTGCAGATGAAGTTGTTGCGATAGAAATGGGACCACAAACACTTCATCCGCTGTATGAAAATCATTCAATGATCCATATGATTCATCCAAAAGCACCATTGTATGATTTCTTATGCTTTGATCATGGAAAGATGGAGAAAGCAAAGAAACTTGGCTATAACGATACAATGAAGCACTATAAGAAATATTATGGATTCCGTTATACATTTGAGCGTTTTCCACTTCCTGTATATTTCCATGAATATATTCGTGAATTTCTAATTACAGAAATGGATATTAAAAATGCAACGTCAATCAATGAACGATTACGTTCAGAACATGTGATCACAGATCGACTGATGGAACGTATGAACATATCACGCTTGACGGATCGTTTATACTTTTATGGTATGCTTGATGCATTAATGGAATTGTGTGAAATGGATGATGCGAAGGTGTATACAATGAAAGAAGCTAAACATGCAATTTTAGCTGCTTTTGCACCATGTGCGTATGAAGACTATCCATACAAGCCTTCACGTTCACCAGGAGAATTTGTTTCGTATGTTTCTACATTGGATAAAAAAGCAATTGTCATGTTGATTCTGCATGCACTGTTTTATCCTGATCATGAATTGATCAGTGAGAATGTGAGAAATACAATTTATCCATTTGAAAGTGCACTCGCAAAATTCGTATATATTATGATGAAACACATATAAGGAGTACTATGAAAGCAATCGCAAAGTTTGAAAAAGTATCATATGAACAGTTTGAAAAAGACTGGGAAAAGAATATGGGTGGAAGCAAAGAAGAAATCAAGGCAATCTATGATTCCATCAAACTTCCGCATCGTGCTACAAAGCAGTCAGCAGGATATGATTTTTATGCACCTGTAGATATTACAATGAATCCAGAAGATGTTAGGCTCATTCCTACAGGAATTCGTGCTAAAATAGACGATGGGTATGTTTTGATGCTGTATCCAAGAAGTTCTCTTGGTTTTAAGTATCGCATGCAGTTGAACAATACAGTGGGTGTCATTGATGCTGATTATTACAATGCAGATAATGAAGGACATATCATGTGTAAATTCATGAATGATTCTAGAGATGACAAGCACTTATTGATTGAAAAAGGACAAGGTATGGTCCAGGGAATCTTTATGTCATTTGGAGTTACAGTGGATGATGATGCAAATGATGAAAGAACAGGCGGTATTGGATCTACCACAAAATAGAAAGAAGATAGACATATGATTGATGAAAAAAGATGGCAGGAAATCGATGAAAAAGAACCAATTCCTTCTCATATTCTTGAAAGAATGGAATATTTGAGAAAGAAACATAAAGATGTGATTGATGATGAATGGATCAAACGTCCATCACAGATTGAAGGCATCAGAAAAGCGGGTGAAATCAATACAGGTGTTTTAGATGAAGTTGGTAAATTGATTCATGAAGGCATGAGTACACAGGATATTGATGATATTGTTTCAAAATATACAACAGAACATGGTGGAATCTGTGCACCTTTGAACTATGAAGGTTTCCCTAAGAGTGTATGTACTTCTATCAATGGTGAAGTATGTCATGGGATTCCCGCAAGACATAGAAAACTTAGAAATGGTGATATTATCAATGTTGACTGTACAACAATTTTAGATGGCTACTATGCGGATGCTTCTAGAATGTTCATGATTGGTAATGTATCTGAAGAAAGAAGAAAACTTGTTGAAGAAACAAAGAAATGTCTTGAGATTGGTATCCAGGCTGCACAGCCATGGGCACATGTTGGTGATATTGGATATGCAATTGCGAAGTATGCACATTCCAAAGGATATTCTGTTGTTAGAGAACTTGGTGGACATGGTGTTGGTATTGATTTCCATGAAGATCCATTTGTTGCACATGTTGGCTCGAAAGGAAAAGGCATGGTTCTTGTTCCTGGTATGATCATTACGATTGAACCTATGATTAATGCTGGAAAAGCTGCAGTAGAAATTGATCCATATAACAACTGGACAATCTACACAAGAGATGGCTCTGATTCTGCACAATGGGAACATACAATTCTTATTACAGAAGATGGCAATGAAATCTTGACATACTAATCAAAGAAATCTTAGAGATATCAATCTTTAAGGTTTTTTTTGTGCTATATTTGTTAGAATATTGAATAGAGGGTATATATAAAATTTTATGAATGAGAAAATATATGTAACAGGACATAGACATCCTGATTCTGATGCAATCTGTGCAGCGATTACCTATGCTGATCTTTTGAATCACTTAGGTAAAACAGCAGTTGCATGCAGACAAGGTCCTTTGAATGAAGAAACAAAATTTATTTTAAAAAGATTTGGACTTGAAAATCCTTTGTTGATGACGGATGCACGTGCGAAAATCCGTGATATAGAAATTGATACGCCTACGATCATACAGAAGAATGAAACAGTACATCATGCATGGCATTTAATGCTGCAGACACAGAACCGCTCATTGGAAGTTTATGATGAGAATGGAAAGCTTTGTGGTATCTGTACAACAAGCAATCTTGCAAGTGTTCGTCTGCATCCAGATACAGACCTTGTTACGTTAATGTCAACGGCTTCTTTAGATAATATTGCACGTACTGTTGGTGGAAATATTATCTATGAACCAGAGCATTTTAAGACAAATGGTGTGATTCATATCATTACATTAGAGCGTGAAGATATGGATTATTATGTTCTGAAAGATGGTATTTCTATTGTTTCCAATGGTGAAGAAAAACATCACATGGTCATTGAAAGAGGATGCAAGTGTTTAGTAATTACATGTGGTATGAAAGCATCTGCAGATACAATTGCTTTAGCAAAGAAAAAGGGATGTGCAATCATTGAGACAATCAATGATACGATGAATACTGCTCGTGTTATTACAGAAAGCTACAGTGTTGATCAAATCATGACAACAGACATCATTACATTTAATGAAAATGAATATGTTGAAGATGTTGCGATGAAGATGAGACATTCACGTGTACGTTCCTATCCTGTTTTAAATGATGCAGGAGAAGTCGTTGGTGCAATTTCTCGATACCATACAAGAAACTATCAGAAACTGAAGGTTGCCCTGGTTGACCATAGTGCAGTGAACCAGACATTCCAGAATATTGATATGGCAGAAATTGTTGCCATTGTTGACCACCATCATATTGGCAACATTCAAACACAGATGCCAATTGAATATCGCAATCATAAATGTGGAAGTACATGTACGATCATTGCTTCTTTGTATAAAGAAAATGGCCTGCTGCCAGATCGTACAATGAGTGGATTGTTGATGTCAGCAATCATCTCTGATACGTTGAACTTCAAATCTGCAACGACAAAACAGGAAGATCGTGATACTGTAAAGTGGCTTGCAGAAATTGCAGGAATCGATGATGTAGAAAAATATGCAAGAGAAATGCTTGGGGCTTCTATTTCACTGAATGATGCAACACCACATGAAATCTTGACACGAGACTTGAAGAACTACCAGATTGGAAAATTCCATTTTGCGATTGGTCAGACAAACTACTCTAGACAAGATGAAGTACAGAAGATCCTTCCACAATTCCTTGAGAATATGGAAAAGGAACAACAGGAAAACAAGCTGGATATCATGGTTATGTTATTCACGGATGTTATGGGAAATGGATCCATGTTCTATTACTATGGACCTATGGCACATGTTGTTGCTTCTGTAATTGAAACAACATTTGATGATCATTCTGGTTTTGATCCAAATATCATTTCTAGAAAGCAGCAGTTAATGCCAAAACTGTCTGAAGTATTATTGAATCTATAAGAGGACTTCCCATGGGAAGTCTTTTTGTTTTATGGTAAAATAGTGGAACTTATGATAGATATTTGTTTGTTAGGAACTGGTGGGACTGTTCCGCTTCCAAATCGTTTTTTAACGAGTTTGCTTGTGAGATGGAATGGTCATGAAATACTTGTTGACTGTGGAGAAGGAACACAGATTGCATTGAATGCCAAGACATTGTCTTGTCGACATATCGATGCGATATTTTTAACGCATTTTCATGCGGATCATACAGCAGGACTTCCAGGATTGTTATTATCCATGGCAAAAGCAGATCGTACAGAACCAATTACGATCTATGGACCAAGGGGACTGGAAGACTTATTAAAAGGTGTTTTATTGATTGCGAGATATGTTCCGTTTGAAATTAAATTTGTGGAATATGAACAGAAAGAAAATACATATGAAATTGATGGATTAAAGATTACATCCTTTTCTGTTAGACATTCTGTTCCATGTTTCAGCTTTTCTTTTGATTACGCGCGCAGTCCTAAGTTTGATCGTGAAAAAGCAGAAAGAAACAATGTTCCTATGAAGGCATGGGGACGTTTACAGAAAAATGATTCTGTTGAAATCGATGGTGTTACTTATACTTCAGATATGGTTTTAGCAGAAGAAAGAAAAGGAATTCATTTCCTGTATACAACAGATACAAGACCTACGGAATCCATTAGAAAGTATGCCCAGGATGCAGATCTGATGATTGCGGAAGGAATGTATGGTGATGAAGAAAAGAAAGAAAAAGCAAAGCTGAATAAGCATATGATGATGCAGGAGAGTGCAGAAATTGCGAGAAATGCGAATGTTAAGCAGTTGTGGTTTACACATTATTCTCCTAGTATGCATGATCCATGGATTTATGAAGAGATGGTTCAGCAGATTTTCCCGCAGGCTGTTATCAGCAAGGATGGGGAGAGAATCGATTTATCTTTTAGTGAGGAATAATCTATGTTTGATGTAGTAATCAATCCAGCAGCAGCTTCCGGCAGAGTGAAAAAGGTTTGGCTACGTACAATTGAGCCAATTTTTCAGGCTGCAAATGTAGACTATAATGTTCATTTTTCTACATTGGAATACAACATTCCAGAAATTATGAGAGATTTAACTTCAACACATGAAAAAAGAAATATCATTGTTGTTGGTGGAGATGGAACAATGAATCTGGCAGTGAATGGTATTGTTGATTTTGAGAATACTAGAATTGGCTATATTCCTTGTGGCAGTGCGAATGATCTTGCAAAAGGATTGCATATTTCAAAAGATCTAGAAACCTGTACAAAGCAGATTCTACAAGGAAAAGTACATCGCTGTATGGATGTTGGAGAAGTTGTATATCTGAATCAAGAAAATATTTTACAGAAAGATGAAACAAGTGAAGATGGATATGTACATCATCGTTTCAATATTTCCAGCGGTATTGGTTTTGATGCACACATTTGTGAAGAAGCACAGATTTCTAAAGCAAAGAAAGTTCTGAATAAAATATATTTAGGAAAACTTGTATATATCATGACTGCGATACGCATTATTGCTTCAACAAAACGAATTCCATCTACGATGATCGTGGATGGAAAAGAATATGCATTTCCAGCGCTACTGTTTTCTGTATGTATGAATACAAAATATGAGGGTGGAGGATTCCAGTTCTGTCCACATGCTGAAAGTGATGATGGTTTATTAGATGTATGTGTTGGCAATCACTTATCTCAATTTGATTTCTTCCGTATCTTTCCATATGCATATTCTGGAAATCATCTGAAATTTAAAGGTGTAACGGAAATGAAAGCAAAGGAAATTGAGATCAAAGTAGAAAAACCAATGTGGGTACATACAGATGGAGAAGTGAATTGTCAATCAACGCATATTCAAATTCATCTTCTCAAAGAAAAATTACAAATGTTAAATTAAAAGGGATTCCAGTGAATCCCTTTTATGGTGTGCTCGACGGAGTTCGAATCCGCAACCTTCGGCTTCGGAGGCCAACACTCTATCCAGTTGAGCTACGAGCACAAAAGCAAATATTATTTTACAGCTTGTGTTAGAATATTTCCATGGATAAAAACATAGAACAAATTAAATTGATCGTTGTTGATGTTGATAACACGATCCTCCCGGCAGGAAAATATGAAATTTCTGCACGTTTGAAAGAAGACTTTCATAAGGCATTAGATCAAGGTATCAAAGTGATGGTAAATACTGGCAGACACTATACATTTTTACCACCATCTTTATTTCGTGATCTTCCAATGGATTTGATTGGCACGATCAATGGTGCCTGCTTAGTAGATCATGATGGAAATACAATTGAGAAGCATCCAATGAAGAAGGAGGATATGGATGCAATTACTGATATTTGTATCAAACATGATATTGGACTTGGCTTTAAATTTGAAGATCGTATTGTAACGTATGCAAATCATCAGAAGTTTGTTGATGGCTACGTGAATAAAGATACACCATGGGATCATACTGTGATTGATGATACAAAAGAAAGAAAGCATCACTTAGAACATGGATTGCCTCTTGGTACATTTCTGATTGGAGATGAATCTATCATTGATCGCTTTTCTACAACACTTCCAGATTTAAAATTTGCATGGTCCTATAAAGATGGCTATGACGTATTCTTGAAAGATATTAACAAGTCTATTTCTGTTAATCGTGCATTAAAAGAATATGGTTTAACATGGGATAATGTCATTGCTTTTGGTGATGCGGGAAACGATACGCCTTTTATTGAACCTGCATATATTGGCGTTGCTTTAGGAAATGCTAAGGATGATGTTCAAAAGCATGCTGATATTGTTGCACCAGCATGTATAGATGATGGTGTTGCGGTTGTACTGGAACAATTGGGTATTGTGAAATAATGTAAATTATTTTTTGTGTAATTTGTAAAATTAACAAGTTTTGAATCACATTCATTGACATTCATTTGTTTGCGTATTAATTTAGTAGTTGTTAAAAGTACTGACGAGAAAGGAGAGAGATTTATGAAAAACAATGTTGTTATGTTAAATTGTTGTTGTTGTTTTAATTCAGGCTCTCGGATTTCTCATGCAGAGTTGTTTTAAACAACACATATAAACTGTTAGAGTAAATATGACCGAGAGATATATTGATCCTCGGTCTTTTTCTTATTTATTTTAGGATCAATATATCTAGTATGTTGGTACTTGAAACGTGTAAGAAAAGAGGAATAAATGATGACAAACATTAAAACATCCGTTACAGAATTGATTGGACATACACCAATGATGGAATTGACACACATTGAAAAGGAATTGGGTCTACAGGCAAAAATCATTGCGAAGCTTGAATACTTTAACGCAACGGGATCTGTAAAAGATAGAATTGCGAAAAAAATGATTGCAGATGCAGAAGAAAAAGGAATATTGAAACAAGGCTCAGTTATCATTGAACCAACTTCTGGAAATACTGGTATTGGACTTGCTTCTGTTGGTACAAGTAAAGGCTATCGTGTCATTATTGTGATGCCAGAAACAATGTCAGTTGAAAGAAGAAAATTGATGAAAGCATATGGTGCTGAACTTGTTTTATCTGATGGTTCTAAAGGAATGAAAGGTGCAATTGAAAAAGCAAATGAGATTGCGAAGGAAACAGAAGGTGCATGGATTGCCGGTCAGTTTGATAACGAAGCTAACTGGAAAGCACATTATGAAACAACCGGTCCAGAAATCTATGCAGATACGGATGGAAATGTGGATTATTTCATTGCTGGAGTTGGAACTGGCGGAACAATTACGGGGACTGGCAAATACCTGAAGGAAAAGATCAAAGATCTGAAAGTGATTGCGGTTGAACCGGATTCTTCTGCGGTATTGTCTGGTGAAAAGGCAGGCGCACATAAGATTCAGGGAATTGGTGCAGGATTTGTTCCAAAGGTATTAGATACAAATATTTATGATGCAATTGTTCGTGTGAAAAATGAAGATGCATTTACAACAGGAAGACTGGTTGGTCATAAGGAAGGTGTACTTGTAGGTATTTCTAGTGGCGCAGCAGTATATGCCGCAATTGCACTTGCGAAGAAAGAAGAAAACAAAGGAAAGACAATTGTTGTATTGCTTCCAGACAGTGGAGATCGATATTTGTCAACGGATTTATTTGGAGAATGAAATGAGTGAAAATCGTAATGTATTGAATCAATTGAATGAATTAAATCTGATTAAAAATGATAATCAGATACTGCCTGAAAGAAGAAGGATCATTTCTATCATCAAGCTTTCACAGGTTGTTCTGTTTCCTGATTTTTATCACTATTCTGATCTTTCACAAGAAGAAGCATATATTGAACTGGAACAAGCATTACGGTATGAAATTCGAACATGTTTAGCGTTTGACCATAGAAATACTGCACAGGTAGATGAACTGACAGATACGTTTCTTTTGTGTTTGCCAGAAATCAAAAAGAAACTTCTCACAGATATTCAGGCAATCTATGATGGTGATCCTGCTGCGAAAAGTAAAGCAGAGGTGCTGCTATGCTATCCTGGTTTCTATGCGACGAACATTTATCGTATTGCACATGAACTATACCGTTTATCAATTCCATATATTCCTCGTATCATGAGTGAATATGCACATGAAAAAACAGGAATTGATATTAATCCAGGGGCAATGATTGATGAATATTTCTGCATTGACCATGGAACTGGTATTGTCATTGGAGAAACAGCGACGATTGGTCATCACGTAAAGCTGTATCAAGGTGTGACGATTGGGGCAAAGAGCTTTGATCTGGATGAAAATGGAAATCCATTAAAGTCTGGAAAACGTCATCCAGATATTGGTGATTATGTTGTAATTTATGCGAATGCTACGATTTTAGGTGGTGATACGGTCGTTGGAAGTCACAGTATTATTGGCGGTAATACATGGCTATTACATTCTGTGGAAGAAGGATCAAAAATCTATTATGAAAAATAAAAAGGATGCAGATTGCATCCCTTTAGTCTGTGTGATCTTCTGGCATTGTCTGAAAGAAATAAGTGATGAATGGAAGGGTAATGATAGAAGCAATGATTTCAGAAATGGATTGTGCTGTTTCTAGCCCATTGAGTCCAAAGCACGCATTCAGGATAACAATACATGGAATGAGAGATAAGCCAGAACGCAGCGCTGCTAGAAAAGTAGCAGCTTTTGCTTTTCCAATAGATTGAAACAACATATTTCCATACATTGTAACTGGCATCAATATGAGTGAAATGGAATACCAGTGCAGTGTTCTAACACCAATTTCAATAACTTCTGGATCATTTCTGAAAATAGAAACAAGAGAAGAAGCATTGAAGAATGAAAATACAGATAAGAAGATCATGATCAATGTTCCTAGTTTCATCGCAAAGAAGAATCCTTGCTTTACTCTAGAATAGTATTTTGCACCATAGTTAAATGCAGAAACAGGCTGAAATCCTTGTCCAATACCAATGGCGATGCAGAACATGAAATTGATGATACGCGTCACAATAGAAATGGCTGCGACTGCTGCATCACCGTAAATACCAGCCGTTCCATTCAATACCATTGTTGAAACAGAGTTTAAGCCTTGACGGAATAAAGAAGGCATTCCTGTAGAGATGATATCTTGGTATACAATGCGTCTTGTTGAAAAATCTTTGAGATGAAAACTGGATTGTGTCTTTCCTTGTAAATAAGGAATCATTAATACAAACATCGAAATATATTGAGAAATGGCAGTAGATAAGCCAGCACCAGCAATTCCCATATGAAAGATATTGATCAAGATATAGTCACCAAAGATATTCAATACGCCACCAAGTGTTAAACCAATCATCGCAAAGAATGCTTTTCCTTCATAGCGAAGAATGTTATTCATGACACAGCTGCTAGTCATTGCAGCACCAGCAATCAGAATATAGATACCGTAGGTACGTGCGTATGGAAGAATTGTTGATGTACTTCCTAACAGTCTCATGAATGGATCAATGAATAGAAGTCCAAAAATCATGATTACGACACCAACAAGAATTGAACACCAGAAAGAAGTGGATGCATATTCTTTTGCACTTTGTACATCATGATTGCCTAGTTTTCTTGCGATATTTGCACCTGCACCATGTCCAAACATAAAGCCAAATGCCTGCAAGATTGCCATGAGTCCAAAAACAATTCCTGTAGCGCCAGAAGCACTTGTTCCAAGTGTTCCTACAAAGTAGGTATCTGCCATATTGTAGATGCTTGTTACAAGCATACTGATTACTGTAGGCAGACCTAGAGATAAAATAAGTTTTGACACAGGTGTCTGTGTCATTCTTTGATACTGTGAATCAATTTGTTTTGTATTTTCCATAGCATGTATTATATGCATTTTTTGAAAAAGTGAAAGAAAAAAGGAATGAAATATTGTTCCATTCCTTTCAGAAATTATAATTCTTCACCGTTTGTTTCAATCACGTGTTTATACCAGTCAAATGACTTTTTCTTGCTTCTAGACAAGTCACCTTCACCAGCGTTGTTCTTGTTGACATAGATGAAACCATAACGCTTATCCATTTCACCAGTAGATGCAGAAACGATATCAATTGGTGCCCACATCTGATAGCCTAATAGATCAACACCTTCTTCATTGACTGCATCTCTCATCGCTTCAATGTGATTTCTTAAATATGCAATACGGTAATCATCATTGACGGAACCATCTTCTTCCTTCTTGTCATATGCACCAAGACCATTTTCAACAATCATCATTGGCAAGTGATAGCGGTCTTCCAGGTAGCTGAGGGAATAACGTAATCCAAGTGGATCAATTGGCCATCCCCAGTCAGATGTTTTCAGATATGGATTTGCTACAACATCACTTGGTGTACCATTATCTTCCATTGCGAAGTTTCCTTCAGAGAATTCATAGTGATCATTGCCTTCATGCCATGCAGTTGCCATAGACATATAGTAAGAGAAACCAATATAGTCAACAGTACCTTTCTTGAGATCTTCTCTTTCTTCATTGCTGAGATCGATCTGATATCCCTTTCTTTCCCAGTATTTTTCAAGATAGCCAGGAATAATACCTGTGCAGTGAACATCAGCGAACCAGTATCTTCTATGATTTGCGGAAGTGAATTCCATCATATCTCTAGGATTACATGTCGCAGGGTAGATTGGAACAAATGCAATCATGCATCCAATCATGTTTTCTGGATCAATTTCGTGACCAATCTGTACTGCTTTTGCACTGGCAACGAGTTCATTGATACCAGACTGGTACATCATAAACTGGTTGTCTGGATTGTTATCAGTTGTTAGAATTGCACCTTCCTGCAGCATATGATGTGCACATTCATTTGCACCCTGGTTATTGATTTCGTTGAATGTCATCCAGTACTTTACTTTGCCCTTATATCTTTCGAAGCATGTTTTAGCGAAAGTAACAAAGAAATCAATACATCTCTTATCCATAAAACCATTGTATTTTTTAGCCAGGTTATATGGAAGTTCAAAATGAGATAGTGTGATGACTGGTTCAATATTATATTGATGCATTGTATCAAACATGTCATCGTAGAACTTTAAGCCTTCTTCATTTGGTGCAGCATCATCTCCATTTGGATAGATTCTTGACCATGCGATAGAAGTACGGAAAGCTTTGAATCCCATTTCTGCAAATAAAGCAATATCTTCCTTGTAATGATGATAGAAATCAATGGCTTCATGGTTAGGATAGTTTTCTCCTTCTACGATACCATCTGTAATACGACGTGGAATACCATTTCCACCGGCAGTCATAACATCAGCGATAGATGGTCCTTTTCCACCTTCATTCCAGCCACCTTCCAGCTGGTGAGCAGCAACAGCGCCACCCCATAAGAAATCTTTACGAAATCCCATTATGTTTTTCCTCCTGAATATGCTTTCATTTTATCATTTTGAAATGTTGTTTGAAAGAATGATGTATAATCTTTACATGGATATTAGAAAATACATTGCAGACTACAAACCTTATAATGAACAGGAAGCAAATGATCAGAAACAGATGCTGAAATGGATTGATACAGGATTGGATTTATTTATAAGAGAGAATGGAATGGCACATTTTACTTCGAGTGCATGGGTATGTGATCAAAGTCATCAGCATATCTTGATGGCATATCACAATATTTATCAGTCATACAGCTGGCTGGGAGGCCATAATGATGGTGATCAGGATTTTAAGCATGTTGCATGTAAAGAAGTGAAAGAAGAAAGTGGTGTTGAACATTTAAAGCTGTTAAGTGATGCTATATTTTCCCTGGAAATCTTAACAGTCGATGGTCATATCAAACATGGTGTATATGTCCCAGGTCATCTGCATCTGAATTTAACATATGTATTTGAAGCAGACAGGAATGATCCTGTATTTGTCAAGGAAGATGAAAACAGTGCAGTGAACTGGTTTGCAAAGCAGGAAGCCATTGAAAAGAGCAGTGAAGAATGGTTCCGTACACATATCTATAATAAACTGAATGAAAAATTAGAATTACTGGATCAAAAAAAATAGCACACTGTGCTATTTTTTAAAATACATATGTTTTTAAACGATCAAATGCTTCTTTGACTCTAGAGAGTGGCAATGCAAGATTGATACGAATGGAATAAGGTCCATGGAATGGTCTGCCATCCTGCCAGTATACGCCATATTCCCATCCTTTATGAAGGATTGTTTCAATATCAACGTTATTTTCTTTACAATATTGTTCACAGTCAATGAATAACATGTATGTTCCCTGTGGCTTTGCTAATGAGACGCCCTTGAAGTTTTCTTTGATAAAATCATAGGCATAGTTTACATTGCCGGTAATAGTTTCACAAAGTTCATCAGCCCATTCATAACCTTCTTTCTTATATGCACCAATCAAAGCATACATAGAAAGAACATTCATGGAATTATAATGTGAAAGGGAAGATTCCTTTTCAACACGTTCTCTCAGCCAGTCGTTGTAAATAATGTGGTAAGAGCCAATCAATCCCGCAAGGTTGAATGTCTTGCTTGGTGCATACATTGCAGCTGTATGCGTTCTAGCATATTCATTGACGGATTGTGTTGGGATATGCTTGTTGCCGTCTAAGATAATATCTGACCAGATTTCATCTGAAACGATCCATACGTTATGCTTTTCAAATAATGCAACTGCTTTTTCAAGTTCTTCTTTTTCCCAGACTCTTCCACATGGGTTATATGGACTGCAGATGATCGCAACATGAATATGATTTTCTACGATCTTCTTTTCCATATCTTCATAATCCATTCTCCAGACATTATTTTCATCTAATTTCAGAGGAGATAAGACCATGTTATAACCATTATTTTCAAGTGCGTGTGTAAAACCAATATATGTTGGAGAATTTAATAAAACATTATCACCTTTAGAAGCCAATACATTTAAAGCAGAAATAACGCCGCCTAAAACACCATTTTCATATCCGATGTGTTTTTTCTCTAAGCCTTCCACATGATTTCTTGTCTTATGCCATTGAATGATACTGTCAAAGTATTCTTCTCTTGGTTCAAAGTAACCATATGTTGGATGGTTTACTCTTTCGATGATACTTTCTGCGATTGTAGGGCATGCTGGGAAATTCATATCCGCAACCCACATAGGAATGACATCAAATCCTTCTTTTCTTTTGACATCTTTAAATGCGCCAGCCTGGTTTGTAGGTAAGTCAACAGCGATTGCATCTTTTCCAGCTCTGTCTAAAATTGATTCAAAATCATACTTCATTGCTTTTCTCCTCCCAAATTTTGAATGACCATATTATAATCACTTTTTGTTCGTTACAATGTTACAAAAATCAAAAAATAAGTAATCTTTTAAAAATTTATCTGAAATATTTATTTTATTTTCATTGACTGGATCAAAAAATGAAATTTCATAAGCAAATAATCCCATTTTTTTAAAATCTCTGGATGGTTTTCCATACATTGGATCATTCACAATTGGTAAACCATTTGAAGAAAGATGCACACGGATCTGATGTGTTCTTCCTGTTTCCAGGATACAGCGAACAAGTTCATAATTGTCTTTCTTTTCAATGATTTCAACATGTGTCAATGCATCTTTTCCATTTGAAGAAATACGATATTTATTTGATACATGTCGATCTTTTCCAATTGCCTGATGAATATCAAAGCATGATCCCACTTTTTTATTTCCATACGTGATTGCAAGATACGCACGATGAATTTTCTTTTCTTCCATTGCCTGATCTAAATATGGCTGAAAGAAAGGAATCAATGAGTATAAGACAATACCAGTCGTATCTTTATCTAAGCGATGCAGAGGTCGTACAGAAGTATGGATGTCATTGTCTTTGAAGTATCTTGCAACTTGTGCATTAAGACAATCCTGATCATTCTCTTCTCCATGAATAATACATCCTGCATCTTTATGGACTGCTAAAATAAAATCATCTTTGTATAGAACCGTACATGGCTTTTTTCCAATGACCCAGTCAATGTCATGTTTGTCTAGTAACAGTTTAATATCTTTTCCATTAATCTTTTCATGAACATCTTTTACAACAATGTCATTTAAATACAATTGCTTGTTTAATAACAAAAGGTAACGATTCTTTTTTGATTGTTTATAGTGTTCTAGAAAATCCAATATTGTTTCAAAACGATCTGTGTTATGAAATGTAATGGATGTACTCGTACATTCGTAATTCATATATCCATTTTAGCAAAACTAAATATGATATGATACTGCATATGCAGACAAATAGAACATATATCGCAATTGATCTGAAATCATTCTATGCTTCTTGTGAGTGTCAGGAAAGAGGGCTGGATGCTTTGAAAACAAATCTTGTTGTGGCGGATGCATCAAAAACAGACAAGACAATTTGTCTTGCGGTTTCTCCATCGCTGAAGAAATATGGCATCAGTGGCAGAGCGAGATTATTTGAAGTTAGAGCGAAAGTCAAAGAAATTAACGCAGAGCGTGCAAGAAATATTCAGCATCAGCCATTTCGTACTTCAAGTATGTATGATGATGAATTGAAAGATCCATATACAAAACTGGATTTTTTAATTGCACCGCCTAGAATGGCAACATATATTGCATATTCTTCAAGTATTTATGAAATCTATCTTCGCTATATCGCAAAAGATGATATTCATGTATATTCCATTGATGAAGTATTTATTGATGCAACGGATTACTTGAAAATCTATCACATGAACGCACATGATTTTGCGAGAAAACTAATTCAGGAAGTATTGAAAGAAACGGGGATTACCGCAACTGCAGGCATCGCAAGCAACCTGTATTTATGTAAATGTGCAATGGATATTGTTGCGAAACATATTCCTGCAGATAAAGATGGCGTTAGAATTGCGGAGTTGGATGAGTATTCGTACCGTAAATTATTATGGACGCATCGACCATTAACGGACTTCTGGCGTGTTGGAAAAGGTATCGCAAAACGACTTGAGAATGCGGGTATTTTAACGATGGGGGATATTGCGAGATGTTCTGTTGGTAAATACGAAGATGAGTATAATGAAGATCTTCTGTACCAGATGTTTGGAATCAATGCGGAACTATTGATTGATCACGCATGGGGCATAGAACCGTGTACAATAAAAGATATCAAAGCCTATCGACCATTGAACCATTCCTGTGGGATTGGACAGGTTTTATCAGAACCATACACATATGAAAAAGCAAAGATCATTGTGAAAGAGATGTGCGAACAATTATCTTTGAAACTCATGCAGAATCATGTAAATGCGGAGAGTATTACATTAACTGTCGGCTATGATATTTCTTCTATGACACCCAATTATACAGGAGAAGTTGTTACGGATGGGTATGGAAGAGAACTTCCAAAATCAGCCCATGGCTCATATCGGTTTGATGTACGTACTTCTACAACTTCTAAATTGATTATGGCATGCATGAAAATCTATGAAGCAAAAGTGAATCCTTCTTTGTTGATCCGAAGAATTACTTTAAGTGCAGCAAATATTAAAAATGCATCATTCGCACAATACCAGCAGACAAGCTTGTTTGATACACAGCCTGCTGAAGAAGATGAGAGTGAGAAAAAGGCGGAAGAAGCAATTTTGAAAATCAAGAAGAAGTATGGAAAAAATGCGGTATTGAAGGGAATTGATTTGACTGAAGGAGCTACGACAAAATTAAGAAATGCTCAGATTGGAGGACATAAGGCATGAAGTATGTATCCAAAGATCAGAATGATCCACATCGCTATGATGATCTTTTAAACATGGAACGTCCACTTTCTCAACATAAAGCATTATCTATGGCACAGCGTGCTGCACAGTTTGCAAGCTTTGATGCGTTGGATGGGTATAAAGATACAATTCAGGAAAATGGAAGAATTACTGTAGAACAGATCGAATTATCAGATGATGAAAAACAAGTTATTGATACAATACTACAGTCTCTAAAAGAAAATATTTCTTCCCACCCGTACGTTACAGTTACATATTTTGTACAAGATCCTTTGAAAGAGGGAGGCATGTATGAAACGCTTAGTGAGCGTGTAAAGAAAATTGAATTTGGTGGTGTGGAATTAGAAAGTGGAACTGTTATCGCAATCCAGGATATCATTCAAATAGATATATGAAAAACAGAAGATTGTGTCTTCTGTTTTATTGATATGGCTGGTATGTCATGCGTTTTGCTTCACATGAATTCTTATCTAATGTAACGAGCATGTAGCTTGGCTGTGATCCATCACGAGGTTGTGTAATTGATCCAGGATTACAGAGATGAATTCCATCAATGATTTCATCACAGTACACATGAGAATGTCCAAAGAAAACAATATCGCAGTTATTTCTTTTTGCGCAGCGTACAATTGCTTCCTTGTTTACAAAGGAAGAAGAAAATAGAACATGTCCATGTAGAATCAAGATTCTATGATTCTCTAATACAATGATTTCTCCATTTGGGTACCATGCAGGATTATCACAGTTCCCCGCAACGACAATCATTCCTTTTGCATATTCCTTTGGCAAACAGATATCTCCACAATGAATCATGCAGTCCGCATCTTCGTAGGTAGAGCGAATATATGCCAGTGGCTGTTTTAAACCATGTGAGTCACTTAATACAATCAATTTCATAACAGAATTATTACATGGCAGCTAGAGAAAAGCCAATAAAAAATGCCATTCAGTGAATGACATTTGTGATTCATGGAAGAATGTTTCCTGCACTTGTATAGATTTGATACCATTCTTCCTTTGTAAGATCGATATCCATAGCTTTTGCGGCAGAGAGAATTCTTTCTGGTTTTGTTGTACCTGTAATGACCTGTGTGGAACATGGAATCTTTAACAGCCATGCATAGGCAATGGTATCTTTTTCTACTTTGTATTTGGAAGCAATAGCATCTAATGTATCGTTTAATTCTTTGTACTTTGGATCATTTAAGAATACACCTTCAAAATATCCTTTTTGTAGTGGTGACCAGCATTGTAGAGAAATACCATTCTCCTGCATGTAAGGAAGTACACCACCATCATGGTCTACGCTCCATGTATCATGCATATCAACGTGTAATAATGCATCAATGATTGGTGTATGTGCACATGATACCTGTAATTGATTTGTGATGAGTTTCTGATGAATATGTTTGGATAAATATGACATGTGTCCACTTGACATATTCGATACACCAAATGCAAGTACTTTACCAGACTGATAGAGTTCATCAAATGCTTCCTGTACTTCATTTACATCCATCAATACATCTGGACGATGTAATAGAAGGGAGTCTAAGTGATCTGTATGGAGTCTGGATAGAATACCATCGACAGAAGATAAGATATGTTCTTTGCTGAAATCAAAGAAGCCTTTACGAATACCACATTTAGACTGAATAAACATCTTTTCTCTTTCAGATGGCGAATTGTGCAAGAACGTACCTAGTACTTCTTCACTTTTTCCACCGCCATAGATATCTGCTTCATCAAAGAAATTGATGGATGCATTTAATGCAGTATGAATGAATGTATCTGCTTCCTTTTCATTCATGGATGCAATACGCATGCATCCAATTCCAATTGTAGATACAGGTTTTAGGTTTTCTTGTAAAATAATCTGTTTCATCTTATTTTTCCTTCTTATAGTTGTCTCTTTCTAAAACAGTAATGGATTCAATATGTGGTGTATGTGGGAATAAATCATATGGCAATATTGTTGTAACATGATAATTGTGCTTTAAAACTTTGAGGTTTTTTGCCAATGTTGAAGGATTACATGAAATGTAGATGATCTTTTTAGGCAGTGCCTGTGCAATTGCATCCAGCATCTTATCATCCATACCACTTCTAGGTGGATCTACAAGCAGTACATCAACTTCTCTTTCTTTAGCAATCTTCTTTAAACCCTCAGCTGCATCATCACAAATAAACTGTGCATTTTCAATGCCATTCATTTTCGCATTCTCATTTGCATTTGCAACGGCAGAAGGGATGGATTCAATGCCAATAATATGCTTTGCTTTTTTATGTGCGAGTAAACTCATTGCCCCAACACCACAATATGCTTCTACAAGAGTATTGCATTTATCAATCTTGCTGACGGCCATTTTGTACATTTCCTGTGCCTGCGCAACGTTTAACTGAAAGAATGATTCTGGTGCTAAAGATAATGTAATATCTCCAATTTTCACTGGCATTGTATCTTCACCAGCGAGCTTATGCACCGCACTTCCGAAGATTGCGACTGCTTTTTTGTCTGTATTGATTGACTGGAATACACCTGTCATACCATCCATTGACATGATTTCTTCTACAAGTTCTTTGTGTACTTTATCTTTTCCAGTAACAAGTGTACATTGCATTTTTCCATCAATGACACGTAATACCAGGTAGCGTAATCCTTTTTCTTTTCGGTCATCATATGCTTTTAGATAGGAACGGTCTACCATTTTCATGATCTTGATTCTAGCGTTTTCTAATTCTTCTGATTGAATCTTGGATCTTTTGATTGGGTGGAAATGATTTGTGCCTGGTACATACATACCTGTAACCATATGACCTCTAGAATCCTGTACAGGTAATTTACATTGTGTACGGTAGCCGTAAATAAGTGGAGATGGGTGAAAGTCTCTGACAAAGTGACTTTTGACATTTCCATATTTCAATAATGCTTCTTCCAGGATCTGCTTTTTATATTTGAGCTGTGCTTCGTATTGCAGAATATATAAAGGACATCCTTCTTCAATATAGTATTCATAGTCTGTACGGATTCTTTCTTTAGATACCCATAACAGTTTTTTGAGCGTACCTTTTGCGTATGTATTTTTCTTTTCTGCAATTTCTACTTCAGCTTCTTCATATGGAAGAACACCTTCAACAAAGACAGGTTTATGATCAACGTATCCAATCCCTTCTCCATTGATTCCCATTTTTCTGATTTTTAGTTTCATACAAATAATCCTTTCTAATATAGCAGTGCTAAGTGATTGTCATTGACAAATGATTCTAGTGAATAGATCACATAAAAATCTGTGTTTTTATCTAAAAGAGATGAAGTTGACTGACTGTAGTAACGTAAATCAACTACCTGGATTTCACTATATTCACTCGCAAGATATGGGAGTAATATATGTGCATAGGAATCCTTGACAATCACTGCTTTCTTTTTTGTCTTAACATTTGTTTTGATGTCAACCAAAGTATGGTTTCCATCTAAATAGTATGTATACTGATCTTTCTTTTGAAGATTGTCTTCTTCAAAAAGAGAATCTTTTATGACTGTATTATCATATGTTACTTTGACTTGAAATGGAATATCACATTCCATCTTATTGATTTTATCAGCTTCATTCCAGAATACACCTGATTTTGTCACCATCGTACCTTGAAATGAGTCAGATACTTCCTGGAAATGAAATGTATTCGGCTTTTTGTCTAATACATCTTTACAGATTGCTTCATATCCAAGCAAAGCACCATTTGCATTCCAGTGGTGATCTGTTTTGAAATAGGTATCTTTTGCATTATGCATCGTATCCGTGATATCAATGATTGTCTGATTTTTGAGATCTTGCTGAATGGATTGAATCATTGCTTTTTCATCCATGTTGAGTGCACCTTGTGGAAGAAGCTGTTCTTCGCCATAACATGCATCAGGAATCAGAAGGATATTTGCTTTGATATTGTTATTTTCCGTGAATTGTTGAATATAGGAAATGTTATTCTGGATCGTTGTTTTATCATAGTTTAATTCTTGTTTGATGAGATGATTGTCTTCTCCGAAATAGACATTGTTATTTTCAATGGCACCGCATGTTTTTTTGACAGCTGCTTTTGTCATGATCCACGCATCTCGAAATGAAAAGTGATCACTTAGCCAGCTTTCAAACTGCTGATCAAAACCTCCCTGAACAATATTTGAAAATGCAAGAGATGGGAAAGAAGAAAGAGAACGATTTTCATTGATAGAAAAGTCAGCTTTCTCATGGAGACAATTCGCAACTGTGAGAGAAAAAAGTAATGTGAGAAATAATATCGTTGTTATATAGGAAGTAAACTTCTTTTTCATAAAAAACCTCCTAGAATCTAAAGTACAGGAATGGATTGTATGTTCCATTGATGATAAATGCGGTAGAAAGGATCATGAGCATCATTAATACAATAGGATAGAGCCAATGAAGCTTTTTGAAAACATTCCATTTTGTTTTCGCAACTGGAGTACATGCGATGAAACAGATCATGAACAAGAATGCATTGTTACGAATATAGTAGAACGTAACAGCATTATAGAAAGCAGGGCAGTTTCCAAATAACATGGAGATTGAATGAATGGCCTGTGAAATATCTGTATGTGAGAAAAGTACCCATGCAAGCATGACAACAATCATTGTATATGCATGTGCAAATACATCTGGAATCTTAGCAAGGATCTTAGAAAGAAATGTTTTTTCAATCCAGAGTACAATTCCATAGAATGCACCCCATAATACAAAGTTCCAGCTTGCACCATGCCATAAGCCGCAAAGCAGCCATACAACAAATAGATTCAGACATTGTCGTTTGTATCCTTTGCGATTTCCTCCAAGTGGAATATAGACATAGTCTTTAAACCAGGAGGATAGTGAAATATGCCATCTTCTCCAGAATTCTGTAATGGATTTAGAAATGTATGGATAATTAAAGTTTTCAAGAAAATGGAATCCAAACATTTCTCCTAAGCCAATTGCCATATCTGAATATCCAGAAAAATCAAAATAGATTTGAAATGTATAACAGAGAATTCCAATCCAGCTTGTACAGACAGAAGTCTGCGAAAAGCGTAACGCTTCAATGGATTCATAGATTTCTCCACAAGTGTTTGCAAGCAGTACCTTTTTGCTTAAACCAATGACAAATCGTTGAATGCCATAGGAAAAATGATCGAGTGTATATTTTCTTTGTGTGAGTTGGTAAGCAATATCTTTATAGCGAACGATTGGACCTGCAATCAGCTGAGGAAACATCGTTACATATGTTCCAAAGCTGATGAAACTTTTCTGTGGTGTGATTGTATTTGTATATAGATCAATCGGATAGCTCATTGCCTGAAATGTATAGAAAGATATACCAATTGGCAATGCAATAGATAAGGCAGGCAAGATATGGATGCCTAATGATTGCAATGTGTTGTTTACAAATGTGTAATACTTAAAGAAAAACAAGAGGGAAAGGTTGCAAATGATACATAGAATAAGGAGTGGTTTCGCTTTGCTTTGATATGCTTTGATCCAGTGACCAAACATATAATTTATAGTGATGGAAAATAGCATGATGCATATATACAGTGGATTGCTCCAGCCATAGAAAATCAAAGAAACAATGAATAAAACAACATTTCTGCATTGTAGTGGAGAAATGTAGTAGATGGATAAAACGATTGGTAAATATGCATATAAAAATGTCAAACTGCTAAAAACCATTTTAAAACTCCTGTCTATATTAAGTATATCATTTGTCAAGTTATGAAAACAATTTCATGAATTGTTGAGAACAAATGTAAATTGCGATTACGTTTTAGTGAAATTGTCTATAATTTCTCGAATAATCATTGAAACTTCATGTTAAAAAAAAGTAAAATAAATATAACGTAAAGCAAGCCTTTGCGAAGGAGGAAAAGAATAATGAAGAAATTATTCAAATTGGTTCTTTCTGGTCTTATGGCAACAAGCTTAGTTGCTTGTTCTTCTGGTAAAGACACAGATGGATCCAACAAAACAACATCAGCAACATCTGATATTTCTGTTGCGATGATCACAGACTCTGGTGAAATTACAGATAAATCATTCAACCAGACAACTTATGAAGCTTCTAAGGCATGGAGCGAAAAGAACGGTGCAGATTTCAAGTACTACAAGCCATCTGCTGATACAACAGATGCTCGTGTACAGGCTATCGAAACAGCAATTGCTGAAGGACATAACGTAGTTGTTATGCCTGGTTACTTATTTGCTGGTTCTGTAGTAGCATGTGCTAAGGAATATCCTGACGTTAAGTTCGTTGCTCTTGACGTTGCTGAAGGCGACTTACTTGAAGCAGGTGTTACAGCTGCAGGTGAAAAGTATGACTACAACCCATCTAACTGGGATTTTGACAAGTATGTAAATATCGATAATGTATACTGTGCTATTTACCAGGAAGAATTAGCTGGTTATATGGCTGGTTATGCTGCAGTTAAGCTTGGCTATAAAAAGCTTGGCTTCTTAGGCGGTATGGCTGTTCCAGCTGTTATGCGTTATGGTTATGGTTATGTTCAGGGTGCTGACGCTGCTGCTAAGGAACTTGGTGAAAAGGACGTTGAAATCAAGTATGTATACGGTGGTAAGTTCTCTGAAGATCCAGCTATCAAGGCTACAATGGATACATGGTTTGCAAATGGTACAGAAGTAGTATTCGGTTGTGGTGGACGTGTTTATATCTCTGCTGCTGAAGCTGCTAAGGCTGCTAATGGCAAGATGATTGGTGTTGACGTTGACCAGAGCGCTTCTATCAATGCTGACTATGGTGATGGTATGACAGTTACTTCTGCTATGAAGGGTCTAGCTGTTACTGTTGAAAATGCTCTTGATGAAATCAAGGATGGCAACTGGGATAAATTAGCTGGTAAGATCGATACATTAGGTCTTGTGAGTGGTGATGATCCAACAGCTAACTATGTACAGATTCCTGAAGAAACAACACAGTTTGAAGACGGTAAGTTCACTGTTGAAGACTACAAGGCATTAGTTAAGGATATGTTTGATGGAAAGATCAAGGTTTCTAACGATACATCAGCTCCAGAACCAACAGCTGAAAACGTTAAGATTGACTTCCAGGGAACAATTCTTGCATAAGTCAATATAGATAATTTGTCGAAAAGAAGGATGGAAATGCTTTATTCCATCCTTTTTTTTTAATATAATTATTGTTAGAAGAATCAAGGAAGGAGACCATCATGTCTAGCGAAAATTACGCAATTGAAATGTTACACATTACAAAGCGTTTTCCAGGTATCGTGGCAAATGATGATATCACTTTACAATTAAAAAAAGGTGAAATTCATGCTCTGCTTGGAGAAAATGGTGCTGGTAAATCAACTTTGATGTCAGTTCTATTTGGACTGTATCAAGCTGAAGAAGGTGTAATTAAAAAGGATGGCAAAGAAGTTAAAATCAATGATCCTAACGATGCCAATGCATTAGGTATCGGAATGGTTCATCAGCATTTTAAATTAGTTCAATGTTTTCCAGTATTGGATAATATCATTTTAGGTGTTGAAGATACAAAAAATGGAATCTTGCAGAAGCAGGAAGCAAGAAAGAAAGTTATGGATCTGTCTGAAAGATATGGATTACAGATTGATCCAGATGCTAAGATCTCAGATATTACAGTTGGTATGCAGCAAAGAACAGAAATTCTAAAGATGTTGTATCGAGACAATGAAATTCTGATTTTTGATGAACCTACTGCGGTTTTAACACCACAGGAAATTGAAGAATTGATGCAGATCATGAAGCATCTTGCAAGTGAAGGAAAATCAATTCTATTTATTTCTCATAAGTTAAACGAAATTATGGAAGTAGCGGATCGTGTTACTGTACTTAGAAAAGGGAAATGTATTGGTACAGTAAATGTCAACGAAACAAGTGAAGCAGAACTTTCTAGAATGATGGTTGGTAGAGATGTACAGCTTGTTGTTGATAAAGATGAAGCTCATCCAGCTCAGACTGTTCTACAGGTTGAAAACCTGACAATGTCTAGTAAACGCCATTCCAATAACGCCGTAAAGAATGTTTCTTTTGATGTCAAAGCAGGAGAAATCGTTTGTATTGCGGGAATTGAAGGAAATGGACAGACAGAACTTGTCTATGGTATTACAGGACTGGAACCAGTCACTAGTGGCAAGATCACATTGAGTGGAGAAGATATTACAAATCAATCCATTCGTCAAAGATCTGCAAAAATGTCCCATATTCCAGAAGATCGTCATAAACATGGTCTTGTACTGGATTATCCATTGGATTACAACATTGTCTTGCAGAGATACTGGCAGTCTCAATTTGTGAATAAAGCTGGTATTTTAAAGAAAGATGAAATCCGTAAATATGCGAATGCATTGATTGATAAATTTGATGTACGTAGTGGTCAGGGTGCTTCTACAGTTGCACGTTCCATGTCTGGTGGTAACCAGCAGAAAGCAATTATTGCGCGTGAGCTTGATAAAGATCATGATTTGCTTGTTGCGGTGCAGCCTACAAGAGGTCTTGACGTTGGTGCAATTGAATTTATCCATAAACAGTTGATTGCGGATAGAGACAATGGAAAAGCAATTCTATTGATTTCTCTTGAACTGGAAGAAGTTATGAATCTTTCTGATCGTATCTTAGTTATGTATGAAGGTGAAATCGTTGGCGAATTAGACCCTAAGAAGACAACGGTTGAAGAACTTGGCTTATACATGGCTGGTGCGAAAAGAAATGTGCAGAAAGGAGCAGAATGATGAAGGAGAAGAAAAGTTTTCTTGATAGACCATCTGTACAGGCTGTTCTAGCTGCATTGATCTGTATCGTACTTGGTGTATTGATTGGTTTTATTGTATTGCTGCTGATCAATCCTTCTGAGGCATTGAAAGGTATCTGTTCTATTTTGAAGAACTACTTTAACTACCCAATGGGAAAGATCTGTGTAAAGTATTTTGGAAGTACACTTGTCAAGACTGCACCACTAATTCTTTGTGCATTGAGCGTATGCTTCTGCTACAAAGTTGGTTTATTTAATATCGGTGCTGCTGGTCAATATGCACTTGGTGCTGGTGTTGCTTTATTCTGTGGATTGAGTTTAAAACTTCCTTGGTTTTTATGTGTTGTATTGAGTGCTGCTGCTGGTGCATTGAGTGGTGTACTCATTGGTGTATTAAAAGCATTTAGAAATGTAAATGAGGTTATCTCTGGTATCATGCTGAACTGGATTTCATTATATTGTGTCAACATGTTACTAGCTGGTGTAAAAGAGCCAACAAGTCCTTATACATTGAAATTACAAGGACATGGAAACGCTGCAATCCTGCCAAGTCTTGGATTAGATAAGCTATTCAGCAATGACAAGGTAACCATTGCAATTCCACTTTCCATTATTATCGCAATCCTTGTCTGGTTTGTTTTAAATAAAACAGAGTTTGGATATGAACTTGTCGCAACAGGCTACAATAAAGATGCTGCTAAATATGCAGGTATGAAAGAAAAGAAAAACATCATCGTTACATTAGCAATCGGTGGTGCACTTGCCGCAATTGGTGCTTCCTTCTTCTATCTTTCTGGTATTGCAGAATGGGAAGTTGGACAGACATCTGTTCCAGCAATGGGATTCAATGGTATTGCCGCAACATTCTTAGGAGGATTAAATCCAATTGGAACGATCTTCTCCTCATACTTTATTCAGCATATTACAGATGGTGCTGTCTTCCTTGATAAAACAGCATTCCCATCTCAGATTCCTGATTTGATTACCGCAATTATTATTTATCTTTGTGGATTCATGGGATTCATTAGAACACTCTTACACAGTAAGAAGAAAGGAGATAACAGATAATGGTATTGTTACTTCAATATATGCTTCTGTTTGCTTCCGTTCTTGCATTGGTTGCTTTAGGAGGTTGCTTCTCAGAACATTCCGGTATTATTAACCTTGGTCTTGAAGGTATTATGGTCGTTGGTGCACTTGGCGGTGCGCTTGTACTGAAATACATGCCAGTGGATGTGCCTAGCTTTATCACTGTCATCGTTACATTGATTGGTGCCATTGCATTTGGTATGTTATATTCTGCATTGCTTGGTGTAGCTGCGATTCATTTCAATGCAGATCAGACATTGATTGGTACTGCAATGAACATGCTGGCAACAGCAGTATCTGCAGTTATTGTAAAGGCAATTAACTTATCTGCAGATTCCAGTGATGTTTCTTCTGTTGTTTACTATATTGATAACCGTCCAGATTTAACAGTTCAGATTGGTGGATTTGAATTTAACTGGTTCATGCTTGTTGCAGTAGTTGCGGTTGTTGCTGCATATGTCGTTCTTTACAAGACTAGATTTGGTCTAAGATTAATGGCATGTGGTGAAAATCCACAGGCTGCTAACTCTGTAGGTATCGACGTATTCAAGATGCGCTGGGCTGGTGTATTGATTTCTGGTATGCTTGGTGGACTTGGCGGTATTGCTTATATTACTGCTGGTTCTAGCTGGACATTTGAAAATGGTGTTGCGGGATATGGCTTCTTGGCATTGGCTGTTATGATCTTTGGTCAATGGAAACCACATAGAATTGCATTGGCAGCGTTATTATTTGGATTCTTCAGATCCTTAGGTTCTGTATATTCTGGTATTCCACTGCTTGCTTCTATGAATATTCCATCGACTGTATATAACTTATTGCCATATATCATTTCTTTGATTGTATTAGCATTCTCATCAAAGAATTCTATGGCACCAAAGGCAGAAGGAATTCCATACGACAAATCTACGCGTTAACATTAGAATGGCATTTTGCCATTCTTTTTTTTATAATGGATGCGAAATAGGGGAAAGAAATATGATTGTTCCAATTGATAAAAAACTATCTGCTGAAAAAATATCTGAAATTGCAAAAGACATTGCAGATGCATTTTTTGATTATGAATATTCCGAAGGTGAAGTCGGTATGAAAGGATTCTTTTTAACAAGAGAGTCAATGTATATCTTCATGCGTGCTGTATTTGAAGCTGCAGTCAGAAGTGGATGTGCGTATATGAGTGAAGGTGGCGAGTCGTATCTTATTATGACGGATTCTGAAGGACATCGTATTACATTAATTAATGTGATTAAAGAAATGCTTGCGGAAACGGAAGCACTTGGCAGCTTTCAGAAAGTATTGGATTATTCACGTATTTCATCGAATGATGGTGGTACGATTTCTCAAGAAATCATAAAAAGAAATGCACGTTATGTATCTGTAGATATTCTTGTTGTATTAAAGCAATATCAGCACCAGGGATTTATGAGAGAAATGATGGAATTTGTATATGCGCATGCCCAGCAGTATGGCATTATGGTTGCGTTAGAAACCGATGATATTTCAAAAGCAAAGAAGTATGAACATTTAGGAATGATCCTATATCGAACACGAAATTGTGGTGAAGGATACCACGTTTACGACATGATTCGCTAGAAAGAGTTTATGTGAAATTATTAACTTTTTGATTTCACAAGAAACTCTTTCTTTTTATAAGTAAAGTATTAAAATAATTAGGTCATAAAGATAAGAGGTATTTATTATGGAAATGGATGCTATCTTACAGTTGATTGAGACAGATGAAAAAACACGTGAAGCGATTCAGAAGCAATACGCAAAACGAGCTGAACTCAAACAAGCTGTAGAAGAGGAGAAAAAGAAACTTTCTGACGATGCCTGGGCTGAAGTTAAAAGCAAAGTAGAGCAGACAAAGAAAGAACTTGCACAGGAAGTTGCAAAAAACCAAGAAGAAAACAAAGCGTTGTATGAAAAGAATGTTCAAAGACTAACTGAAATGTATAACGCAAATAAAGAACAATGGAAAAAAGAACTGGTTACAAGAATTATCAGTGTTGAATCATAACAGGAGGCGAATATGAGCTCAGAGTTAGCAATGAGTACGAAAGCAAGAGCAATGTTCGGTGGTCGTCTTCAAGCAAATGAATATGAGACTTTGATTCAAAAAAAATCTGTACCTGAAGTAGCTGGTTATTTAAAGAACGAAACATATTTTTCAAAAACATTGGATGGAATCAATGAAAAGGCAATTCATAGAGAACAGTTGGAATCTTTATTGCGTATGGATATTTTCCATCGCTTAGAGAAACTGGAACGCTATGGTGGTGAAAATGATAGAGGCTTTATCTATGCATTTGTAATGCGTTCAGAGATTCGTATGATCTTAGCATGTGTGAGATATATTGTCACAAATGATGAAGAAATCAGAAGTGGGATTATATCGGATCTTCCAATGTTCGCGCAAAAATATTTTTCTTTTGACATTAAACGTTTACCAGAAGTAACAAGCTTTAGTGAATTATTAGATGTTTTAAAGGGTACAGCATATGAAAGGATCATATTCAAATATCAGTCTGAAAGACTGGAAGAAATTGATTACATTGCGCTGGAACATGATCTTGAATTAGAACTGTATAAAGATACGATTCAATTATTGGATCTGACAAAGAAAAATGAAGTGAATATTGCTTTAGATCAGCTGATCATGTCAAAAGCAGAATTGATTAATCTATCTGCAATTTATCGTTTGAAGAAATACTTCAAAGAATCATCACAGACAATTGAGAAGTTTATGCTTCCATATACATGCTTTTTTAAAAAACGTGAACTGGAAGATATGATTGAAAACTGTGATGCAGAAGAAGTATTAGAACGTGTTGCAAAGAAATATCATCGTTATACACATGATCTAAGATTTACAAGTATTGAACAGTATGTTCAGATGATTCAGTTTAACATGGGTCATCATATGATTGAATATTATCAGGATTCTCATGTTGTTTTCTTGAGTTATTTATTACTTGCGGAAACAGAAATTCAGAATCTGATCAATATTATTGAAGGAATTCGTTATCAAATAGCACCAGATCGTATCCGTGCGCTATTGGTATATTAAAAGAAGGAGTAGATGTATGGCTATTGTAAAAATGAAATATGTCAGTGTAGCCACGGATGAATCACACATCGATGAGATGGTATTGGATGGTGTGCATTCAGGTTTGTTACACGCTGTACATGCTGCAGACATTATCAATGAAGATAATGGTGGACATCTCATTAATGATGAGAATCCATATAGCGGTTATCTTCAGACACTGCAGAACTTTGCACATAGTGTAAATTACACACTAGATCCTGAAAGAGCTCCGAAAAAGCATTACACAAATGAAGAAATGGATGCTTTTATTGATGAACTCGATGAAACGTTTGGTCTTGAGACAGATGCAAATACTGTCTTATTGACACCAGATGATGAACAGGCTTTAGGTGCACTGAGTGAATGTGGTTTTGAAAGAATGCATGCGTGTCAGTATTTAAACTTTGGCTTTGGCAGACTTCCAAGAGAGTCTTATAAAAAGCTAAGCATGTATAAAGATGAAATCTTTGTACATCATCACGTACATGAAACACCACAGTACGTATGGATGTTATATGTAACATCAGATTCTTATGTAGATAAAGTACGTAAGATCTTCAAAGATCTATACTTTGAACCAATTGATATTCCAATGATCGATGTCAAGAAACAGTTAGAACATTACAAAGATCAGATTGATGATATCTATGCATTCTGTAATGAAGAAAACAGTGTGCATGAATTATATCCATATATAGCTGAAATCAATGAAAAGTATCTGCTAAGTGGATTTGTAAAGGCAGACGAAGTTGATCATTATAAAGCAATCTTCAAGGATCTTCCATCAACAATTGAAGTGAAAGATCCATCTGAAGTACCGGATTTAGAATGTCCAACATTACTTAAGAATAACTGGTTCGCAAAACCATTTGAAATGTTCTTAGGTATGTATGGTGTTCCAAAATATACAGACTTTGATCCAACTGGATTTATGGCATTTACATACTGTCTATTGTTTGGAATCATGTTCGGTGATCTTGGACAGGGACTTGTTCTATTTATTCTTGGACTTGTATTTGAAAAGAAGGGTCAGATCTTTGGAATCATTAATCGATGTGGTATTACATCTATGATCTTTGGTTTCTTGTTTGGATCTGTATTTGGATATGAAGAGCTGTTAAACCCAGTTCACCAGTCATTATTTGGTGTAAGAGAAAAACTGTTCGATGTTATGGCACAGAGCAGTACGATGGTCTTACTGATTGGTGCAGTCGCAATCGGTGCTGTATTGATTCTTACAACACAGTGCATGAATATTGTGAACCGTTTCAAACACCATCAGCTAGGAGATGCAATCTTCTCTCAGAATGGTATTGCTGGTCTTGTATTCTATGGTGGTATTGTATTCGCAATCGTTGCGACTATGCTGCTTGGATGGAACGTACTCAATCCTGTGTATCTAGGTATCTTTATTGTTTTACCAGTCATCAGCTTTGTGATGAAAGAACCTTTAAGCAATGCGGTTGAACATAAAACAGTAAAGCCAGAAGAAGGATGGGGTGGATACATCGCACAGTCAATTTTTGAACTCATTGATGTATTGTTGACATTCGTTACAAACTCCATGTCTTACTTAAGAGTTGGTGGTTTCGTATTAAGCCATGCTGGTATGATGCTTGTTGTTATGACACTCGTTGAAATGACAGGAAAAGCCGGTGTTGCGGTATTGATCTTCGGTAACATCTTCGTTATGGTACTGGAAGGTTTGATTGTAGGTATTCAGACATTACGTCTTGAATACTATGAAATGTTCTCTAGATATTATGATGCTGGAGGCGTTCAGTTTAATGCTTTGTCTGCTAAAGTAGCAGAGTAATCAATAGATAAATAATCTAAAGGAGAAAAAATAAAATGTTAAGTGCTATTGAAATGTTATTACCTTTAATCGCTGTTGTTCTTGTTGTTGGTCCTCTTGGTTTAATGTTTGCTGGAAAGTTAAATGTAAAAAATGCACGTAATAGAATGATGGCGCAGATTGCTTTATTCTGTGGTGTATTCCTCGTTATGGTTTTATTCCAGGCAAATCAGTTCACAGCATTGGCTGAAGAAACAACAGCTGCTGCTACTGGTGATTTTGCGAAGGGTCTTGGATTTATCGCTGCTGCTATGTCTGTAGGATGCTCTTGTATCGGTGCTGGTTGGGCCGTAGCAAAAGCTGCTCCAGCTGCTTTAGGTGCTGTTAGTGAAAATCCTGATAACTTCGGTCGTGCAATTATCTTCGTAGCCTTAGGTGAAGGTGTTGCTATTTACGGTTTGTTAATTTCCATCTTGATCTTGAACAATCTTTAATCTATGAGAAGCTACGTCATCAGCGACAATACCGATACAGTAATGGGAATGCGCCTTGCTGGTATCGAAGGTGAAGTCATCAAAGGACGTGACAATATACTTCATCGTCTGGATGAATTGATCCATACAGATGATATTGCCATTATTTTGATGACAACGATTACGATAGAAGAGGTCAGTGATATCGTATCCAAATACAAAATGAATCTTGCAAAGCCTCTTATTGTAGAGATTCCAGATCGTCATGGCTCCGGAAATATTTCTGAATCAATCAACAAATATATTTCTGAAGCAATTGGCGTAAAACTATGAGGTGAAAACAGATGGAAGACAATCAGGAGAAATTGCTTGAAGAAATTGCGAATGATGTCAAAAGTAATGCAGAACTCGTTGAAAATTTAGTCAACCAGGAAACAGATGCATTACGTAACGATCAGGTTAGCTTCTTTAAAGAAGGTTTGCTCAAGGAAACTTCTACATATCTAGAAGGTGAATTGAAAGAAGCTCGCATGTTTGCAGCAACAAAATCTTCTCATGACAAATTAGATACGAAGAAAAAACTTTTAGAGCTACGTAAAGGATTTGTTGATGAGTTAACTGCTGAAGTTACAAAAGAGTTAAAGGCATTCGCAAAGAGTGATGCTTATAAAGAGTATCTTTTAAGTAATTTGAAAAAAGTAGATTTACATGAAGAAGGATATTTCCTTGTTCGTGAAAATGATATGGAATTAATGAAGCAGCTGTTAAATCAGCTGGGAATGAACCAGGAAATCAGAAAGGGATATTTCTCTATTGGCGGATTTAAATTCGTTGATGAAGTAAATCGTTTTGAATACAGTTGTACATTAGGTGAAAAACGTGATGAACAATTTGCATGGTTTAGAAATCATTCTGGTTTCAAAGTTGTAGAAAGTGAGGATGAATAATGAGCGATACCGTATATTCAATTAATGGGCCGGTCATTACCGTCCGTAATACAAAGTCATTTGCGATGAGAGAAATGACTTATGTTGGCAAGAAGCATTTGCTTGGTGAAGTTATTAAAGTCAATGATGACTGCACAACAATCCAGGTATATGAATCTACAACAGGTCTAAGACCTGGTGAAGAAGTCATTGGAACAGGTTCTTTGTTAAACGCAACACTTGGTCCTGGTCTATTAAAAAATATTTATGATGGTATTGAAAGACCTCTACAGAAGATCGAAGAAATTGAAGGTGCATTCATTTCTGAAGGATCACAGGTAGATGCTATCGATACTAAGGTTAAATGGGATGTTACAATGCTCATCAAGGAAGGTGATGTTGTAACTGCTGGTGAAATCTTTGCGACTTGCCAGGAAACAAGTGTCATTGAACATCGTTCTATGATTCCAAATGGTGTTCATGGTGTAGCGAAGAATGTTAAGCATAGCGGCAGCTATACAGTGAATGATGTATTAGCTGTTGTTGAAGATGAAGAAACAGGAAAACAGACAGAAATCACATTGGCACAGAAATGGCCTGTTCGTATTCCTCGTCCAATCAAAGCTAGAAAACCATTATCCATTCCTCTAGTAACTGGACAGCGTGTCCTGGATACAATGTTCCCAATTGCAAAGGGTGGCTCTGCAGCTTTACCTGGTGGATTCGGTGCTGGTAAAACTATGCTTCAGCATTCCATCGCTAAGTTCTGTGATGCAGATATTATTATTTACGTTGGATGTGGTGAACGTGGTAATGAAATGACACAGGTTCTGGAAGAATTCTCTGAATTGAAGGATCCAAAAACTGGGAAATCATTACTAGATCGTACAGTATTGATTGCCAATACTTCTAATATGCCAGTAGCAGCACGTGAAGCTTCTATTTATACAGGTGTATCCATTGCGGAATATTACCGTGATATGGGCTATCATGTTGCTTTAATGGCTGACTCTACTTCTCGTTGGGCAGAAGCGCTTCGTGAATTGAGTGGTCGTCTGGAAGAAATGCCTGCAGAAGAAGGCTTCCCAGCATATCTTCCTAGTAGAATTGCACAGTTCTATGAACGTGCAGGATATGTTGATACATTGAGTGGCAAACAAGGTTCTGTTACTTTAATTGGTGCAGTATCTCCACAGGGTGGTGACTTCTCTGAACCAGTTACACAGAATACGCGTCGATTTGTCAGATGCTTCTGGGCATTGGATAAATCTTTAGCATATGCTAGACACTATGCTGCAATCAACTGGAATCAGTCTACAAGTGAATATATTGATGAATTATCTCACTGGTATGCTGAAAATATTAACCGTTCATTCTTGACATTACGTGCAGAATTACAGGAAATTCTTCATGAAGAAGATTCCTTGCTTGAAGTTGTAAAGTTAATTGGTTCTGATGTATTGCCTGAAGATCAGAAGCTATTACTTGAAATTGCGCGAGTTGTTAGAGTTGGCTATTTACAACAGAATGCTTTCCATCCAGATGATATGTCTGTACCAATGGAAAAGCAGTTTAAGATGATGAAAGTCATCGACTATCTATATCGTGCTTGTAAGGCAAAGGTTGAAAAGCATATTCCAGTATCTTTGATTACAAAAACAGGTATTTTTGAAACAGTCATCAAGATGAAGTTTGATGTACCAAATAACAATATTGATCTTTTGGACAGCTATCCTGAAAAGATCGATGAAGCATTGAATTCTATTTTATAAGGAGGGGCAGATTATGAGTTTACAGTTATTAGGACTGGATGAGATCCAGGGCTCACTTGTTGCCCTAGACCATGTAAAAAATGTATCCAATGAAGAAATGGTTGAAATTGAATTGAATGATGGTTCAACAAGAAGTGGAAGAGTTGTATCTATTTCTGGTGAAAAGGCTGTAATCCAGGTATTCCAGGGGACAGAAGGACTATCATTAAGCAATACAAAAACAAAGTTACTTGGTCATCCAATGGAACTTGGTCTATCTAAGGAAATCTTAGGCAGAACATTTAATGGTACAGGTGAACCAATTGATGGCTTAGGTGAAATCTATGCGGATAAGTTTGAAGATGTAAATGGCAAGCCATTGAATCCATATTCAAGACAATATCCAAGAAACTATATTCAGACTGGTATTTCCGCAATTGATGGACTGAATACATTGATTCGTGGACAGAAGCTTCCTATTTTCTCAGGCAGTGGTCTTCCGCATGATCAATTAGCAATCCAGATCGTTAAACAGGCAAAATTAACAGGTGAAGATGCAGAAAACTTCTGTATTGTCTTTGGTGCAATGGGTGTAAAAAACGACGTTGCTGACTTGTTTAGAAGGTCTTTTGAAGAAACAGGTGTTATGGAAAAGGTTGTTATGTATGTCAACCTTGCCGATGATCCTATCGTTGAAAGAATGCTGACACCTAGATGTGCATTGACTGCTGCAGAATATCTTGCATATGACTGTGGTATGAATGTGCTTGTTATCTTGACAGATATGACATCCTATTGTGAAGCAGTACGTGAATTCTCTTCTAGTAAGGGTGAAATTCCTTCACGTAAAGGCTATCCAGGATATTTATATTCTGACTTGGCTTGTCTATATGAAAGAGCAGGTATTATCAAAGGTGGCAAGGGTTCTGTTACACAGATTCCTATCTTAACAATGCCAAACGATGATATTACACATCCAGTTCCTGACTTGACAGGTTATATCACTGAAGGACAGATCGTATTGGATCGTGACTTATTCTTGAATAACATTACTCCACCAATTGGTGTACTATCTTCATTGTCTCGTTTGATGAAGGACGGTATCGGTGAAGGATATACTAGAAAAGATCATCAGGATATTTCTAACCAGCTGTTTGCATCTTATGCAAAGGTACAGGATGCCAGAAGCTTAGCTTCTGTTATTGGTGAAGATGAATTGTCTGATATTGACAAGAAACATATGGCATTTGGTCGTTTGTTTGAACAGGTATTTGTTGGACAGGGCTTCAATGTAAACCGTTCTATGGAAGAAACATTGAACCTTGGCTGGGCATTATTATCTACATTGCCAATAGAAGCACTGGATCGTCTTGATTCTGAACTTATCAAACATAACTATGATCCTGATCATGCGATGGCTACCATCGAAATGATCACAAAGCACGAAGGAGAATACTAATATGGCAGTGCAGGTTGCCGCAACAAAAGGTAATCTCATTCGTATGAAGCGTTCTCTTGCGCTGGCAAAATCTGGATATGATCTGATGGATCGTAAGAGAAATATTCTTGTCAGTGAAATGATGCAGCTTGTAGACAAAGTGAAAATGCTTCGTGATGAAATTACACAGGCATATTCTACAGGTTACTATCTTCTTCAGCAGGCAAATATCTATTCAGGTGTCATTCAAAGAATTGCATCTGAAATTCCAGTAGAAACGCACATTCAGCTCACATATCGTTCTGTTATGGGTGTTGAAGTACCTAATGTCATCTATGAAAAACCTGACAATTTAGAATTGGCGTATGGTCTAGAAGAATCTAACTCTAAAATCGATGAAGCGTATTTACAGTTTCAAAAAGTGAAAGAGCTGACAATGGTTCTTGCGGAAGTTGATAATGCGGTGTATCGTTTAGCAAATGCTATCAGCAAGACACAGAAACGTGCCAATGCATTGAAAAACGTTGTCATTCCGCGTTATACAAATACAATTCGTTTTATCAATGATTCATTAGATGAAAAAGAACGTGAAGAGTTCTCACGAATGAAAGTAATTAAAGCTTCCAAGGAAGCAAATCCACAAGCATAAAGAGGTGTATCACCTCTTTTTGTTTGTGATAGAATATTGAAGCGGAAGGTAGAAAACATGAAACAAGAAAGAATATTTCCAAGATTTGTTGTGACAAAAAAACAAGAAAAGAATATTAAAAAAGGACATCCATGGATCTATGCAGATGAAATTGTTGAATCGAGTGAGATTAATGAAAATGGATGTGTTGTTGATGTATTTGGAGGCAAGAATAATTATCTTGGTTCTGGATTTTATAGTGAAACTTCAAAGATTCGTATTCGTCTGCTTGGTAACAATGCAAATGAGAAATATGATTATGCTTTCTTTCAAAGAAAAGTGAAGTATGCATTAGAGTATCGATATATCGTTATGCAGGAAGATATCAAGGCATGTCGATTGATTCATGGGGAATCGGATGGATTACCAGGGTTGACAGTGGATCGATACAACAACATCTTAGTTACACAGGTGGAATCTGTTGGCACAGAAAAGAATAAGGATGTTATTTATCAGGCATTGCTTGATGAACTAGAAAACCATGGTGAAGTAATTGATGGCATTTATGAACGTAATGAAGGTGAACTGAGAAAAAAAGAAGGCTTGAAGCAATATAAAGGATGGTATGGTGAAAAGCATCCATCCAGCTGTATAACTGAAATTGTTGAAAATGGCATCAAGTATGAAGTGGATGTAGAAAACGGCCAAAAGACAGGTTTCTTCCTGGATCAGAAATATAATCGTAGACAGGTAGCACGTCTTGCAAAGGGAATGCGTGTATTGGATTGTTGTACACATACAGGCTCTTTTGCATTGAATGCTGCTAAAGGTGGTGCAGCTTCTGTGCTCGCAATGGATATTTCTGAATCTGCGCTGGAAATGGCACAGAAGAATGCAGAAAGAAATGGATTAAACTTATCTTTTCGACAGGCAGATGTATTTGAAATCTTGCCAGCACTAAAGAAAGAACATGCACAGTTTGACTTTATTGTCTTGGATCCACCAGCATTTACAAAAAGCAGAAAGACATTCCATAATGCAAGAAAGGGATACCAGGAAATCAATACAGAAGCAATGCGTCTTTTACCAAGAGGTGGCTATCTTGCCAGTGCTTCCTGTTCTCATTTTATGCCAAAGGATGAATTTAGAAAGATGTTATGTGATGCTGCAAATGAAGCAGGTGTTTCGATTCGTCTGATTGAAGAAAGAGGTGCAGCACCAGATCATCCAGTGAATCCTTGTATTCCTGAAACAGAATACTTGAAATTCTTCTTGCTGCAGATCATTTGAGCCGGTTTTCTGGCTCTTTTTTTACGGCTGGACACGTGCAAAAAAGGCTAAAATATGCTAAAATAGAGGAAATGGAATGAGGTGAGACACATGTATAAGATTAATGACGTAGTAGTTTACAAAAGAGATGTTTGTAGAGTAGTAGGCAGAGAAAAAAGTGGTTTTACTGGTGAAAAGTGCTATATTTTAGTTCCATATCATAACACAGATGGTTCTACACGTATGCAAGTACCTGTGTCGAACAAGGCAGGGCATTTAAGAGATTTGATTACGAAGGAACAATTGCTGGAATTGATCAAGGAAACACCAGAAGTTGAACTTTTAGCAAATAAACCTGCCAATATGAAAAGCCAATATGCAAATCTTCTTAAGACAAATGAAATTACAGATTTGATTCGTATTATTAAAACATCCTATGAAAGAAATAGAATTCGTATGGAACAGCATAAGAAGGCAGCTTCCGTAGATGATGAATATCTGCAGAAGGCAGAAGGCTATTTGTATAATGAATTGTCTGTTGTATTAGGTGTGTCATTTGAAGAAGCAAAAGAATATTTTACTGAGGAAGTCAGTAAAGTAGATGCTTAATTAATATTGACTAACTGATATATTACAGTGTTTAATAATTCAGTCGTGAGGGAGTAGCTAACTCCATAGAGTAACAAGTCAACATACTGGTTTTTATACCTGGCTTGTTTTAATCAGCGAGACTCATGTATAACTTTTTTTGGTTATGCATGAATGGAATGAAAGATGACCGGACGTGCATGTTCCGGTTTTTTTGTTTGAGGAGGATTTATGAATTTCATGTTTTTTGTGAATAGTGCAGCACTTGGTGTTGCATTAGCGATGGATGCTTTTTCTGTGTCCATGGCAAATGGACTGAAAGAAGTGAAGATGCGAAAGAAAAGAATGTTTCTTATTGCATTTACATTTGCATTCTTTCAGTTTGCGATGCCAATGATTGGATGGATCTGTGTCCATACGATTGTGACGTATTTTCATGCCTTTGAGAAACTGATTCCTTGGATTGCCCTGATTCTATTATCCTTTATCGGTGGAAACATGTTAAAAGAAGGATTTGAAGAACAAAGCGAAGAGGAAGAAAAACAAGTTGGTAAAGGGACATTGCTGATGCAGGGAATTGCAACTTCCATTGATGCGTTATCTGTTGGATTTACCATTGCAAACTATAATCTTGTCTTAGCACTTGCTGCGTGTCTAGTTATCGCAATTGTAACGTTTGTCATCTGCTGGATTGGTATTGAAATTGGAAAGAAGTTTGGTATGAAGCTTGCAAACAAGGCTGCAATTCTTGGTGGTGTGATCTTGCTTGTGATTGGGCTAGAAATCTTTATCAAAGGTGTATTCTTTTAATTGGAAGGCTCTTTTTAGTCATTTGGTGGCTGAACGCTGAAAGAAAATAAATCTTTTGCCGTATAATAGCGAAATGAAAATTTCCCTTTCAACTTGGAAAACGATAACGATATGTCAGTTCCTAATTCGAAACGAAACAAAAGTGTGGAATTTCCATACTTTGTTGTACTCTTTTTGCAACTTGAAGAGAAACAAATCAGATTTTATTAGCAATAGGTCTAAATATCATATTCAATTTCAAACGAAACAGAACAAATTTCTTATGATAAAATTATGACATGGTAACAATTTTAATACTTATAATAATATTTACATGCAAAATAATAATTGAAGAATCACAGAGAAAATACGGGAATCACACTTTATCCCAATCTAAGAATACGAATATAAATTCTTTTTCAAAACAAGATTCTACTTCTGAGAAATATACGAATGAAATAGAAAACAATGTTCTAGTAAAAAACAAACCAAGCTACTATTCAGACCGAAAAGTAAAGGATTCTTCATCACTAAAAAGCATCTATACAAATAGAGACAGCATTACATTGCAGTCTATTATTTGTGTTGACACAGAAACAACTGGGAAATATTCGGAAAGGGATGAAATTCTTCAATTAGCTATTATTGATGGTACTGGGAAAATATTGTTCAATGAGTTAATTAAACCTGCACGTCGAAAAAGATGGCCTGAAGCACAAGAAATTAATGGAATAACGCCTGCTATGGTGAAAGATAAGCAACCATTACTTTTTTATGAACATAAACTAAATGCTATATTTTATAGTGCTTCAGTGATTGTAGGATACAATCTGAAATTTGATTTGGATTTCTTAAAGAAAGGTGGAATCGATGGAGCATATAATGAATATGATTCTCATCTTTATTATGATGTTATGGAAAAATTTGCACCTATATATGGTCAATATGATGTTTACCATGGTGATTTTCGGTGGAAAAAATTAAAAACATGTGCTAGATATTATAAATATCAATGGGACGGAAAACCTCACGATGCATTAGCTGACGCTAAAGCAACTTTGCATTGTTTTATGGTAATGACAGGCCTAAAAAGTCTGCCTGTAAAAACTAATAAACAATCTAACAAACCATCCTATCAAAAAGTATGGAAAGAATTCTCTGAAAATAAAACTGGCAAAAGATTGAAATTTAACGACTTTAATAAAATTGTAGAACTAGTAGAAAAATGGACGGAGTTAGCTGGCGTAAAGAAGGATTCTATTTCTTTCAGTAAAGTAACTGATAAGTCAAAAATATTAATTAAATATAATGGATCATTTTTATTAGAAGTAAGAATGCCTGCAACAATGAATTACATCAAAATGAGCGATGAAATGATGAAAAGTGTTCCACCTACTTCCACTCAATTAAATATGTTGTGCTTTTATAGTTTTGAAGATTTACAACTCAATCATGAACTCAAAGCATATTGTATTAAAAAGATACGTTCGTGAAATAGTAGTCACTACAAAATAAAAATGTTTAAGAAGCGTATAAAAATTTAGCTTCTTTTTCAAATACACTCTTTTTAAAGAAATAGTTGACAGTCCACAAAAACGGACAGAGAAAACAGAAGAAGTGAGTATGATTTACCTGTAAAGTTGAATCATATATGATGCGTATTACAAAAGATTTCTTGAATCATCTTTCTCCTGTTGAACTGTCTTTTATCCGTGCAGGAATCGACAGGCCGTATTCAGAAAAAGTAACTCCTAATACTACGAACTATGAAAATATTGAATCACATGTACAGAGGTGTCCTCACTGTGGATCTGTACACTTTGTAAAGAATGGATTCAATCCAAGGCACAGACAGAAATACAGATGCAAAAACTGTCGCTCAGTATTCATGGCTACTTCAGGCACTATGTTTACGCATTCAAGAACAAGTTTTAATACATGGTCTACTTTTATAGTCGGTGAACTGAATGGACTTACACTTGAACAGCAGGCAGTTGCTACAGAAATGAGCATAGTTACATGCTTTAATACGCGTCACAAGCTGTACAAAGCCATTACAAGATTTGTATTGTAGCTGCGATTGATGAGAATGATCAGATGCTTTTTAAAATCGGCGGTCTTGGAAGAGAAAGCTTTCAGATACTGAACCAGTACCAAAAGCATTTTTCAGACAGCACAAAAATCATCAGTGATGACAGTCACAGTATTCAGACATTTGTAACTAAGAATGGTTTTGAAAGTGATGTCATTCCATCAGGTGCATTTGTATCACCAAATGGGAATACAGTATCATCTGTAAATGAACTGCATATACAGGCAAAGAATCTGATCAGACAGAAGCATGGGGGTCAGTACAAGACGTCTGCAAGGATATCTTGACTGGATCGTATTCAAGAAGAAGCTGAAATATACATTGGATATGAGAAAGTGGAAGTCTGAAGCTTATATGGATTCCATGATGGAGCAGATAACATTCATATGCAGAGATATCGTTAAACTACCAATGCCAATCGATCTTTATACTGCTTACGGTGAGTATCATTATGGCATTTTTACAAACATCAACTAAATCTTTAAGAAGAGCGAATTGGAATTTTATTCCGAGATCTTATTTGTATAATGGAAGCATCCAGGGAGGATGTGTATGTATAAAATTATTGTCTGTGATCTAGATGAAACGCTGATTTCAAGAGATCGTACAATTTCCAGAGAAAATATTGAAGCAATTCGCAAAGCAACAGAAGCAGGTGTGAAGTTTGTTCCTTGTACAGGAAGAGGATATAATTCTGTACACAATACAACAAGTCAGCTAGGCTTATTTGATCAGAAAGATCAATATGTTATTTCCTATAATGGTGGTGCAATTACAGAAAACAAAGATGAAAGACAATTGTATTTCCAGGGGATTACATTTGAAGAAGCAGAAGCTATCTATAAACGTGGATTAACGTATGATCATATTTGTATTCATATCTATACACCAGACCAGGTATGGGTAAGAAACTTCTATCCAGAAGAAGTTGAATATCTTGCAAACCGCCAGCCATGTACGGAAATCTTCTCAGATGATATTGATTTCTTAAAAGGAAAAGAAATTGTTAAAGCAATCTATATGAATACAGATTACTCGTATTTGAAAAAGATTGAATCTGAAATTACAGATCTGACTGGAAATATGGATGTTTCTTTTTCCAGCAATCGGTATATGGAATTTAACCGCAAGGGTGTATCGAAAGGAAATGGTCTGCAGAGATTGTGTAATATCTTAGGTGTAGATATCAAAGATACCATTGCAATCGGAGATAATTTCAATGACTTGTCAATGATCCAGGCTGCAGGTCTTGGTGTTGGTGTCAGCAATACAATTGCGGATATGAAACCATTGTGTGATGTGATTACAGAAAATGACTGTGATCATAGTGCAGTTGCGGAAGTCATCAACCGTTATGTATTAAAGCAATAAAAAAGAGGGCTATAACAAACTGTTATAGCCTTTGTGTTAAATATGCAGTTTTGGAAATACATTCTCAAATGTATCGTTGATAACGAGATCTGCGGCAGTATCATATGGCGTAGCATCTCGATTGACAAGTACAAGATATTTACCACCAAAGTATCTCAATAAGCCAGCAGCAGGATATACAACAAGACTTGTTCCTAAAACGACAAGTACATCACTAGATTGAATTGCGGCAATTGCACCATTCAATACAGCTTCACTCAGTCCTTCTTCATATAGAACAACATCTGGCTTTACAATACCGCCACAAGCATCACAATACGGAACACCTTCAGCATCTTTGATATATTTTGCATCAAAGAACTTATGACACTTCTCACAATAGTTTCTTTCAACAGAACCATGGATTTCATATACACGCTTACTGCCAGCTGCCTGATGCAGGCCATCAATATTCTGTGTTACAACACCTAAGCTCTTTCCTTTTTTCTCACATTCAGCAATGAATGTATGTACGATATTTGGTTTTGCATCTAAATGAAGCATCTTGTCTTTGTAGAAACGGAAGAATTCTTCTGGATTTTCTTCAAAGTGGTGATGAGAGATGATTTCTTCAGGTGGATAAGCATATTTCTGGTTGTATAGACCATCCTGGCTTCTAAAGTCTGGAATACCGCTTAATGTAGAAACACCAGCACCTGTAAAAAATACAATGTGTTTTGCCTGATCAATGATTTTCTGGAATTCTTGAATTTTTTCTTCTTTGTTCATCGTTTATTCCTCCTTGTATTGCTCTAATAATTCTAGTGCAATGGTACGCATTTCTTTTCTTAAAGATTGTGGTCGTAAAATATGTAATCGATTGTGATATTGAATGAGCCAGCTTGTCAGTGTTGGAGAAAGCGTTGTTTTAATGTTTGCGACAAATGTTGTGTCTGTTCTTTTAGAAATAATCAGATTATCTCCAAACTGTTCCAGTACTGGATTTGCCATAGATGTATCAAACTCAATAGATACCGTAGCTGGTTTTCCATGATACATCTGCATGCTTGTTTTCATATGCTCTTCTAAAGAAAATGGAATTGGTTCTGATTTCTCGTCTGTAATTCGGATATGATCAATTTTATCTAAACGATAGTTAGAAAAGTTTTCATGCTTTTCATCATAGAATACAGCGTAGTACTTTCCTTGTGAAGAGACGATTGCATATGGTGTTAAATGATAGATCTTATCATTTTTACGATACTTTCTTTTTTTATCAATCGTTAAATCATAGTATTGAAATTCCACAGCAGTGCAGGAAGCAATGGCTGGCAGCAATGTTTCAATGTTTTCTAAGAAAGCATCATTGTCTGTTTTAGAAGTTGTATAGTATGTATGTGGAAAATGTTCTGCCTGATATGTGCTGAGCTGTGATTTGATCTTGTTTGTTAAAAGATCTGTTTCCTTGCTTGAAAAAGCAGGGGAAGAAGATATGTGATCAATTAATACGACAGCTTCACTTAATGTGTATGGATGTTCCATATAGTAGAAATGTGGTTTTCCACGGCGTACATGATGAATTTTAAATCCATAGTCATTCAATGCCTGCATATATTTATAGATCGTTTTTCTTTCCGCATGAATGCCACGCTCTTCTAATTCATCAATCAGTGATGCCAGTGAAATGACATGAGATGCATCTGTTTTTTCAAGAAATATCTGATAGAGACATAGTACAACATTCAATTCTTTTCTGTTTTCCATAAATTTCTCAATTCTTTTCTTTATTATACAATATTTCGGACAGTAAAAACACAACTCTTCGATAGAATATTCATACCAGATGGAGGTGCGATGATGTATAAGAAAGATGCGTTTTTATTGAATGAATGTTTTGTTTTATTTGCATTTGTATGTAGCCTGAATGGCTATGAAGTACTTGGTGTATTGATGGGACTGACTGCGATATTTTATGCAGATTTCTCTATTTCGTTTCACGTATTGAAAAATGATGGATCTGTGATTATTACAATTTCATTATTGGAATTGATTTTGATTGAAGTGAGTGGTCTATCACATGTATTTGCTTCTCTCTATTTCCTCTCACTATCTTCTCTGCTTGTATCTTTTATCTGGTCACATACAAGCAGAAAAGCAAAATGCTATGGAATGCAATGGATGCTTGTTACGGGAATTCTGTTCTTTCTCTCTTCATTTGTATCCAGTTTTCATCAATATACATTCTTACAGACACTCTTGATCATTGCCGTTGTGTTTCTTCCATCCAGTTTTCATTACTGTCTAACATATTCACGTCACAAACAAATGATTTCTCATAGAAATACACATATGAGTGTTGTAGAATAATAGGCATGACAAATTGGTTAATACATACATTTATTAAAGATTACGAGAATATACAGGATGAACAGGTTCGATATTCTTATGGCATTCTAACAACGATCATGGGACTTGTATGCAATACATTCCTGTGCCTTTTGAAAGTGATTTCTGGAATGATGATTCATTCTGTCAGTATTATGTCTGATGGATTCAATAACCTGTCTGATGGACTTTCGTGTCTCATTACATTGATTGGCTTTAAAGTGGCAAATAAACCTGCAGATGAGGAACATCCATTTGGACATGGAAGAATGGAATACATTGTTTCATTCATCTCCTGTATTATCATCTTTGTGGTCATCTATGGCTTATTGAAAGAAAGCATCACAAAGCTGATTCATCCAGAAAAAATCATATTCAACAATGTACTGTTTGTATTATTGCTTGCTTCTGTTCTTGTGAAAGTATGGATGTGTTTCTATAACAAAAAACTGGGTGAACAGTTAAATAACCTGGCAATGAAGACTGCCAGCCAGGATGCTAGAAACGATGCATTTACAACATTATTATCTATTGTTGCGATGGTACTGGCTTGTGTATATCCAAATATTCCATTTGATGGGGCTGCAGGGGTATTGTTATCGTTCTTCCTGTTCTATTCTGCATTTAAAATGGCAAAGGAAATTGTCAGCGCAATCCTTGGGAATCCGATTGATCCTGAAATTGCGGAAGAAATCAAAACAGAAATCTTATCTGATCCACAGATTCACGGTATTCATGATTTAATGCTTCATGAATATGGACCAAATACAATGTTTGGCAGTGCACATTGTGAAATGGATAGTGATATCAGTTTGATGCAGGCACATGAAATCGTAGATGAAGCTGAACGTCATATTTTAGAAAAGTATCATGTGCAGATGTCTTTACATGTAGATCCACTTGAAAAAGATACACCAAGATCTCTTGCATATAAGAAGATCATTATTGATACATTACAACAGCTGGATCCAAAACTAAGTATGCATGATCTTAGACTTGTACCTGGAAAAAATCATATGAATCTGTTTTTTGATGTGATTGTTCCATTCAAGTGTAAATATAAACAGTCTGAAATATTAAAGGCAGTTGAAGATGCTTTTCTATCACAGCCACAGCATATGCATATTCATATTACTTTTGAGCACGGATTTATCGGGGGAAATCTATGAAGCATTTGAAATCCAACTTATTACTCACTTTAGCTGCATTCATCTGGGGTATTGCATTTGTAGCACAAAGCGTCAGCATGGACCATATTGGTCCTTTTACGTTTACATGTATTCGTAATCTTGTGGCGGCTTTGACACTGTATCTATTATTGCCAGTCTTGGATAAGATTACCGGTACAACAAAAAAACCAGCTGATCAGAAAGCTTTATGGATTGGTGGAATTGCATGTGGATGTGCGTTATGTGTTGCTTCTATGTTCCAGCAGGTTGGCATTATGTATACAACGGTTGGAAAAGCAGGATTTTTAACTGCTTTATATACTGTCATTGTTCCAATTCTTTCTTTATTTATGCATAAGAAATCTAACTGGAATGTATATGTAGCCGTTGGTATTTCTATGATTGGCATGTATTTCTTAAGTGTAACGGAAGATTTCAGTATTGCCTATGGAGATGCATTGATGATGATTTGTGCGTTTATGTTTGCGATACATATTCTTGTGATTGATCATTTCTCATTCTTAGATGGGATCCGTATGAGCTGTATTCAGTTTTTGACAGCTGGACTGTTATGCTTGATTCCAATGTTTGTTCTTGAACAACCATCCATGCAGAATATCATTGATGCAGCAGTTCCAATCTTGTATTCTGGTATTCTTTCGAGTGGGGCAGGGTATACTTTACAGATTGTAGGACAAAAGGATGCGGATGCTTCCATTGCGGGAATGATTCTTTCTTTAGAATCTGTATTTGCAGCATTGGCAGGTGCAGTCATCTTACATGAATCTTTATCTTCTAGAGAGCTACTTGGATGTGTTCTAGTTTTTGGGGCTATCATTCTTTCACAGATACAATTCAAAAAAGCAACGAAATAAAAAAACAAACTTCAGAGATGATTCTCTGAAGTTTTGTTTTTTATTTCATCATTAATTCAGTAATGCTCTTTGCATATTCCTTAGGATCATCAATGGATAAGCCTTGTGCTAACAATGACTGATCATAAAGAACAGATGTATATTTCTTTAAAGTATCTGGATCTTCTTTTTCAAGCTTCTGCAGCTTTTCAAATAATGGATGTTCTGGGTTCAATTCTAAGATCTTAACTGCTTTCATGCCTTGCCCCTTTGCCATTGGATCATTCGCAAGATATTTCTCCATTTCTAGAGACATGCCTTCATCCGCAACAACACATGCTGCTTCATCTGTTAAACGAGAGGAGAGACGAACTTCCTTGACCTTGTCACCAAGAGAATCTTTCATAGAAGCTAACAAGTCTTTATTTGCTTCGGCCTTTTCTTCTCTTGCTTTCTTTTCATCGTCATTTTCTAGATCAAGATCGCCCTTATTCACAGACTGGAATGGCTTTTCAGCATAGTTCATTAATGTATTGGCAACAAATTCATCTCTTTCATCAAGGAAGTAAAGTACTTCATATCCTTTTTCTTTGAGTTTACCCATTGCTGGAAGGTTCTGGATTTCATCAACACTCTTGCCAATTGCATAGTAGATTGCTTTCTGACCATCCTTCATACGATCAACATATTCTTTTAATGTGACGTATTTACCTTCATTAGAGCTTCTAAAGATCATGAAATCCTGAAGCTTGTCTTTGTTGAGTCCATAGTCAGCTAAGATACCAGCCTTTAGATTCAAACCAAAGTTATCAAAGAATTTTTCATATCCTTCTCTGTCTTTTTCAAGCATATCTTTTAATGCGGAAGAAATTTTTGTTTCGATGGATTTTGCCATCATCTTGACCTGACGGTCCTGCTGAAGAATTTCTCTTGAGATATTCAGATTCAAATCATCACTATCTACAAGACCCTTCACAAATCTGAAATACGATGGAATCAGGTCTTTGACTTTATCCATGATAAATACATTCTTGCAGTAGAGTTCTAGACCTGGTTCATAGTCTGTATAGTAGAAGTTGTATGGTGCTTTTGATGGAATATAAAGCAGAGCAGTATAGGAAATATTACCTTCTACAGTGTAATGAATGACTTTCTGTGGGTCTTCCCAGTCATTGAATTTTGACTTGTAGAATTCATTGTAATCTTCCTGCGTAATCTTTGACTTCTGCTTTTTCCAAAGTGGAACCATAGAGTTCAAAGTTTCAACTTCCTGTGTTTCGATTGTCTTCTTGTCATCTGTTGGATCAGGAATGTGCTTTGTGCATTCCATTTCAATTGGATAGCGTACATAATCACTGTACTTCTTGATTAGTTCCTTGATCTTCCATTCTTCCAGGAATTCAGAATACTTTTCATCTTCTGTATCTTCTTTTAGATCTAGTGTGATTCTTGTACCATAGCCAGACTTTTCAATTTCTGAAATGACATAGCCATCTTCACCAGAACTAGACCAACTGTATGCTTTGTCTGATTTGATTGATTTTGTTTCAACTAAGATTCGTTTTGCGACCATGAATGCACTGTAGAATCCAACACCAAACTGTCCAATAATATCCGTATTCTTCTTTGCTTTTTCGAATTGTTCACGGAATTCTGCAGAACCAGACTTGGCAATTGTACCAAGATTCTTTTCTAGCTCTTCACTTGTCATACCAATACCTGTATCTTCAATGATGAGCTGACGAGTATCTGGGTGTCTTTCAATTGTGATCTTCAGATCTTTCTTATCGACTTTTGCATCTTTATCTGTAAGGGAAATGTAATGTCTTTTATCTAGTGCGTCAGATGCATTTGAAATGAGTTCTCTTAAAAAGATTTCCTTGTTCGTATAGATAGAATTGATCATTAATTCCAGTAAACGTTTTGATTCGGCTTTAAACTGTTTTTTAGCCATGATGATATCCTCCTTAGCACTCTTTATGAATGACTGCTAAATATTGTAGTACGCACATCATAGAAAATCAAGTTGTCATATGTAAACAAACTGATAGAATTGTCTTATGGTGCGCCGGTTCGGTGCTCAATAATTAGTCAGGTGGAACTCCTGACCTGGTAAGCTGTAGCGAGCGCCAGTAT
>CAKVBD010000015.1 GCA_934725105.1 uncultured Bulleidia sp.
ATTCTACTTGATAATTATCTGGAATATAATGATTTCGATCGACCAAAATAAGATTCCATTCACCCGAAGTGTCTGCACAGGACTTTTCTGACTGCAAAATGTTCGGTAATGTTAATTCTCCAACCTGCACATCGATTTTTATTGTTCTCCACATTACAACGGTAATTATGATAGTCATTAAAAGAATGAATACTCGTAAAATATTCTTTCTTCTGCGATTGCTGTGTCTTCTTTTGTTCATTTTTTCTCCCACACTTTCATTATCAAAATATTTCTACTTTTAATATAATTAACAGCCAAAACGACAAAAAAGTTAGTATCTAAACTTATTCATCAATACATAATCACATATCTTCGCTACATCTTCATCATGCATAACAATAATAATTGTTTTTCCAAGAGACTTTAATTCTTGAAACAAGTTCATAATCAATTTCCCACTCTTTTCATCTAAAGCACCCGTTGGTTCATCTGCTAATATTACAGAAGTATTACTGATAAGTGCTCTAGCAATTGCTATTCTTTGTTTTTCACCACCTGAAAGATTTTGTATCTTTTGATTCTTTACATAAGGTATTTCAAGAATTTCCAATAAAGTTTCTGCTTTTTTTATTGTCTTTTGATTGACATTTCTATATTTATGAGTAGAGTCGAAAACACCTTATTCCTACTATTTTTATATCATAAAATACACCACTGATTTATTTACATTTCATTAAGATTCATTTAACTAATTTCAAAAAAAAAGCCATCACATAAATGCATCACGTAATGACTAATATATCTTAAATTAATGCTGTCTTCCTTTTTTTCTACCTTTGAAGTTTGTACGATTTTCCTTAGGTGTCTTCACTTCTTTCAGGTTTTCTTTCTGTTCGCTCTTTAAAGAAGTAAATCCAAACTTGCCAAGTTTCTTGCCTAAGGCAAAGTATTCCCCATGACTATAAGCAACTAAATCCGCTTTATGCAGATCCAGTCTTCCATTTTCATCTAATAAAGATTCATCAATATCTGTACTGACAACTTCTGCGATAAACATATCATGACTGCCAAGTTCTAAGATTTGTTTTACTTTACACTCAAGACACACAGGACTCTCTTTAATACAAGGTGCTTTAACAAGCTTTGCATCTTCTTCTGTGATATGCAGCTGACCAGGAAGATTAAACTTATCTACCTTAGCTCCACTATAGATACCACAATAATCTGTCGCTCTTACCATGGCACGATTTGTTAAACACATGACAAATTCACCACTCTTTTCAATAATGTCATGAGAATAACGATTCTTACGAATGGATACAGATACCATAACAGGATCGGAACAGATTGTTCCAGCCCAGGCAGCTGTCATCGCATTTGCTTTTCCATTTTCATCTCTACATGTAATCAATACTGCAGGTACTGGATTTAACATGTTACTTGGTTTCCAATATTGTCTACTCATATATGTATTTCCTTTTTTATCTCACCTATTTTAGCATATCCGCCCTTATTTCCATATTATGGAAAATTGTTTCGTTCATTCCGTTCTATAATAGTTAAGAATCGAGGGGAAAATATGAATAAAATGGATTTAATCAAAGAAACGCTCTCCACTGCCTGGCCAGCAGTACTCGAAAGCTTTTTTATTTCTTTGGCTGGTATGATTGATACGATGATGGTAGCTACACTAGGTACGTATGCCGTCAGTGCAGTTGGTTTAACAATACAGCCAAAATTCATCACACTTTGCTTCTTTTTTTCTATCAACGTTGCGGTCAGTGCACTCGTTGCTAGAAGAAGAGGACAAAACAATCAAAGAAATGCAAATGAAGTACTTGTGACTGCCTTTGCAATATCTTTAATTCTCTGTGTGATCTTAACAACACTTTCACTCATCTTCGCAAGTGATGTCATTCGCTTTGCGGGATCTGCTGCTGATACACATGATGCGGCAGTAACGTATTTCTGTGTGATCCAGGGTGGCATGATCTTCAATGTCATTTCGATGGTCATTAATGCTGCACAAAGAGGAAGTGGCAATACAAAGATTGCGATGACCACAAACATTGCTTCTTCTATCGTAAATATTATATTCAACTATTTATTGATTGGTGGTAACTTTGGATTTCCTAAACTTGGATTATTCGGTGCTGCATTCGCTACGGTGCTAGGTACTGTTGTCGCATCTATTCTTTCCATCCGTTCTTTATTCAAGAAAGAAAGCTATGTATCTATTCCTTATATCTTAAAAGAAAAGATTTATCCTGTATCTACAACATTATCCGCAATTACAAAGCTTGGCAGTAATATGCTGGCAGAAAATATCGCAATGCGTGTCGGCTTTCTTGTAACTTCTTTACTAGCAGCGCGTCTTGGCACAGATGCCTTTGCGGCACACAATGTTGGTATGAACTTCTTAACACTGGCATTTTCGTTTGGTGATGGTATGCAGGTAGCTGCAGTTGCCTTGATTGGTCGCTCTTTAGGTGAAAAGAATCCGGAAAAGGCAAAAGCGTATGGAAATACATGTCAGTTGATTGGATTTCTCATTTCACTCATTCTAGCTGTTATCTTATTCTTCTTTGGAAGAGAACTGTTTGGTCTATTCTTTACACAGGAAGATATCTTAAATGATGGTGTACTCATTTCAAGATTCATTATGGTCATTGTACTATTCCAGATTTCTCAGATCATCTTTGGTGGATGTCTGAGAGGTGCAGGAGATGTTAAATATACACTTGTTGCTTCCTTAATCTCTGTTACTTTGATTCGTTCCATTGTGACATATGTTCTTGTATCCCTCATCCCATTAGGTCTTGTTGGTATCTGGATTGGCGTATTATCTGATCAGTTATCTAGATTCATTCTTCTTGGAATACGTTTCAAAAAAGGACAGTGGGTACAATATCAAATCTAAAAAAGATTGCAAACTAGCAATCTTTTTTCTTTATTTCTTTTGAATATCTTCTAAGATTGCCTGACAAATCAGACAATCCTTTTCTGCGCGGTGTGCACCCTGGATATTAATGCCAAGATGTTCAGCCACTGCAGTTTGCTTATGAGACGATAATGATGGATACACTCTTCTCGTTAATACAAGTACATCCAGATAGTCATTGCTTAGGATTTCGTTTGTACATACTTTTAAGTTGTCATACAGAAAGTTCAAGTCAAAGTTGATGTTGTATCCAACGATAACTTCATTCTTTACAAATGCATAGAAATCATGAATACATTCCGAAATATCTGGTGCATTCTTTACCATTTCATTTGTGATACCTGTTAAACCTGTAATAAAGTTAGAAATACTCTCATTTGGATGTACGAGTGTATTATAAGAATCTATTAATACATTCTGTTCATACTTCAATGCTGAAATTTCAATAATTTCATTACTTTTTGGATCCAATCCCGTTGTTTCAATATCCACAACAACATATTTATCTGGAAGGCATTTCACTGCACAACCTTTACCAATTCTTTTCACTTTTGCCATGGAACAATTATATCAGCAAACTTCCAAGAACATGAACAATAAATGCAACACCCCATGCCAGTACACATTGCCATGCTACAACACCAATTGCATATTTACTGCCAAGCTCTCGTTTGATAGAAGCAATTGCGGCAATACATGGTGTATATAACAGACAGAACACAAGCAGACACACAACAGAAAGAACAGGCAAAGAAGCTGTAAATCCAGCTGGATATAATACCTGTAAAGTAGAAACAACACTTTCCTTTGCCATCACACCACAAATCAAAGACGTTACAATACGCCAGTCATTCAATCCAAGAGGTGTAAAAATAAATGCAATCCGAGAAGAAATCAATGCTAGAATACTTTGACTAGAATCCTGTACAAGATCAAAATGCAGATTGAAACTCTGTAAGAACCATACAACAACGGTTGCGACAAAGATCACAGTAAATGCCTTCTGGATAAAGTCTTTTGCTTTTTCCCATAACAGCTGCATCACATTTTTTGCACTCGGCAAACGATAGTTAGGAAGTTCCATCACAAATGGAACTGCTTCCCCAGGAAATAAATATTTCTTAAAGAAAAACGCAACAAGAATACCAATGAAAATGCCACCAAAATACAACGCAGCCATCACTAAACCAGCAAAACGCGGAAAGAACGCATTCGCAAAGAATGCATAGATTGGCAGTTTTGCACTGCATGACATAAATGGTGTCAATAAAATCGTCATCTTTCTATCACGTGCAGATGGCAAAGTTCTCGTTGACATGACCGCAGGTACCGTACAGCCAAATCCAATCAGCATTGGAACAATACTTCTGCCAGATAGTCCAATCTTTCTTAACAGCTTGTCCATAAAGAACGCAACACGTGCAATATACCCGCTATCTTCCATTAAAGAAAGGAAGAAGAACAGCGTCACAATGATTGGAAGAAACGACAATACAGAACCAACACCCGCAAAGATACCATTCACAATCAAGCTCTGTAGTGCTTCATTCACCTGCATCTGCTGCATCCATCCACTCACACTGTTAGAAAGTACATCAATACCTGCTTCCAATATATTCTGTAAAAATGCACCAATCACATTGAATGTTAAATAGAATACACAAAGCATAATACCAATAAAGCAAGGCAATGCTGTATATTTTCCAGTTAAAATACGGTCAATATTTTCACTGCGTACTCTTTCTTTGCTTTCTTTTGGTTTTACAACCGTTAGATCACAAACTTTTTCAATGAATGAAAAACGCATATCTGCCATCGCTGCACTACGATCCAAACCAGATTCTTTTTCCATCTGTACAACGATATGTTCAATCATTTCTTTTTCATTCTGTTCCAGTTTCAACTGATCAATGATCAATGTATCTCCTTCAATGACTTTGCTTGCGGCAAAACGCAGAGGAATATCTGCAGCCTTGGCATGATCTTCAATCAGATAACAGATAGAATGAATACAGCGATGCACTGCACCACCTCTTTCATTCTCATCACAATAGTCTATTTGTTCTGGTCTTTCCTGATATTTTGCAATATGAATCGCATGACGAACAAGTTCGTCAACGCCCTCATTCTTTGCGGCAGAAATCGGTACAACTGGAACACCTAATAACTGTTCCATCTGGTTCACATCAATAAAACCATGGTTGTTTGTCACTTCATCCATCATATTTAGCGCAACGACCATTGGTGTATTCATTTCCAGCAGCTGCATCGTTAAATACAGATTTCTTTCAATATTTGTCGCATCAATAATATTAATGATTGCTTTTGGCTTTTCATTCAATACAAAATTACGACTCACAATTTCTTCACTGCTATACGGAGACATCGAATAAATACCAGGTAAATCAGTGACTCTAGTATTTTCATACCCTTTGATTGCTCCATCTTTTCGATCTACAGTAACGCCAGGAAAGTTACCAACATGTTGATTCGAACCTGTCAATTGATTAAACAATGTTGTTTTACCACAGTTCTGATTGCCGACAAGTGCATACGTTAAACAAACATCATCTGCTAATGGATGTTCATCTTTCTTGATGTGATACTTTCCATTTTCACCAAGACCTGGATGCGCTGTTCTTTTCATCTTCTTGATTTTTTGCTTGTTTTTATCAACAGCTTCTATATCCGATATTTCTATTTTTTCAGCTTCAGATAAACGAAGAGATAGTTCATACCCATGGATCTTGATTTCCATAGGATCTCCCATTGGAGCGAACTTTACGACTGATACGACTACACCAGGAACCATTCCCATATCCAGGAAATGTTGTCTCAATGCACCTTCACCACCAACACTTTGAATCGTTCCACTCTGTCCAACTTTTAAATCTTTTAATGTCATCATACATTCTTACTCCATTCGTTTACTATGATATACCACCTAACAAAGTTAGTCAGTAGAAACAAACTAAAAATTCATGAAATTTAAAAGATCCCCAAATGGGGATCTTATTATGGGTTTCTTAGAGTCCTGCTTCGCAAAGCTTTCTAGCTGTTTCGTCTTGTACAGTTACACCCTTTGCTTCTAGTTCAGCAATCTTTTCAGCAAATTGTGGTAAGTACTTCTTATGTGCAACGAGCATTTCATCTAATAATGCCTGTGCACACTTGCCATGCTTTACAAGTGGGTTGATCTGGAATGCTTCTAAAGCCTTGTTATAGTTACCAGTTAAAGCAGCTTCAATGATTGTTTCTTCCATAGCCTTCATTAACTGAACCATACCTCTTACTGCTGGTTCAAAATGGCCAAATGCAAGAGGTTCTGCACCATGTCTAGTAATTCTTGCGGATACTTCAACAATTGCATCATCTTCAAGATCAGGTACTGCACCCTTGTTTTCACAAGATACAACCATAACTTTACCAGAGTTGTTATAGATCGCATTGATTGTTTCACAAGCTGCATCACTGTAGTATTTACCACCACGTTTTCCAAGAAGTTCAGGCATTTCATGTAAAGCTGGATCCTTGTAGAGTTCAAATAACTGACTTTCTACTTCCTTGACACTTTCAGCTCTTGTTTCATGTTTAGCGAAATCTTCTAATTCCTTCTTCATCATTTCATCTGTCAGATAGTAGTAACGATGGTATCCACATGGCAGACAATCCATAGCGAGCAACTGATCTAACAAGAACTTTTCGTTCTGAATATTCTGCATGTTACTCTTATCATCTTCCATCATCTTGTATGCAATTTCATGTGTCAGATTTTCACCTGTCTTAGCATCAAATACTTTATGGAAATGGAAATGATTCAATCCAGCAAATTCAAAGTTCAATTCATCTTCTGCCTTACCAAGCATCTTTGGTTCCTGCATCATGATATTTACTGGAACATTACATAGACCAATACATCTCTTCCATCCACACTGACGGATAACTGTTTCTGTAATCATACCAGATGGGTTTGTGAAGTTAATGAGCCATGCATTTGGACATAGTTCCTTCATATCTTCAACAATTGCCTTGATCACTGGAGCTGTTCTCAATAGTTTGAACATACCACCAGCACCATTTGTTTCCTGGCCTAAGAAGCCATGAGATAGTGGAATTCTTTCATCCTTGATACGTGCATTTAATAAGCCAACACGGAACTGTGTTGTTACGAAGTCTGCATCCTTTAATGCTTCTCTTCTATCAAGAGTTAAATGTACCTTAACATCATATCCAGATGCATCCCACATTCTCTGTGCCAATGCACCTACGATTTCAAGTTTTTCTCTTCCATCTTCGATATCAACAAGCCAGATTTCACGAATTGGAAGCGTATTATAACGCTTGATAAATCCCTGCATTAATTCTGGTGTGTAGGATGATCCCCCACCAATCGTAACAATTTTTACACCTTTAGTTTCACTCATTTTAGTTTTCTCCTTTAACCGTTTACAGAATAACATCGATAAAAAAAAAGAAAATACATTTTCCTCAAAGTGGCAGTTTGTTTCGAAACTTTTATGCTTTTTTTCAATTTATTTCGGAATTTTATTTCGACTTTGTTATAATGGATGTATGACATTACAAGAGCAATTAAAAGAAAAAGATAACTTTACAGAAAATGAAAAAATCATCGCTGATTATATCCTTTCCCATAAAGATGATGTACTACAAATGTCCATTCAGTCATTGGCATTAAAAACATATACTTCTACAAGTGCAATCATGAGATTATGCACAAGATTAAATCTCGTTGGATTTAAAGACTTCAAGTTCCGCTTTTCGCAAGAACTTCTCCGTCCAAATACAGACTATAATGACGTAGATCCAAACTTTCCATTTTCTAAAAATGACAGTATTCCAGAAATTTCTCAACAGTTAAAGAAATTAACGATTCAGACACTTCAGGAAACACAAAAAATGCTTTCAACACAAGACATGAAGAAAGCATGCATTTTGATGAAAAACGCAAAACACGTTGCATTGTTTGGCGTTGGTGATGCCTATCTAGCAGGTTTGGCATTCCAGGCAAGTATGACACGTGCAGGAACAAACTACATCGTTACACCTGTCTATGGAGAACAGGGCCATCTCGCAAAAACATTGTATCCAGAAGATTGTGCATTATTGCTTTCCTATTCTGGTTCTTCAGAAAATACAGTAAATAGTGCAAAAACTTTAAAAAGAAGAAAAGTGCCTACAATCTGCATTACCGCAAACCAAAACAGTGAACTCGCAAAAATTTGTGATATTACATTATTTTTACCAGCTAAAGAAGATAGAGGTCATAGAATTGCGGCATTCTTCTCTCGTGCAAGTATGGAATACTATTTAAATGTAATGTATTCCTACCTGTATGTATTAGACTACGATAAACATATAAAAGAAACGACTGAGTAATCGTTTCTTTTTCATTTCCATTCTATTTGTTTTAATTGTGCAACAATCTTCTGATCTGCTTGCAGCCAATCTAGTGTATCGATGGTTTGTTTTGTAATCCACGTACCGGCTTCTGCTTCTTTCATAATCAGATGACCATCTACAATTGAACACCAGTAGCTAGACATCACTAAATGAAAGGATGAATATGTATGTTCAATCGTACATAGTTTTTCTTCGACACAGACTTCTGTATCAAACTCTTCCATGATTTCACGATGCAAAGCTTCTTGTTCACTTTCCCCGCTTTCAATCTTTCCACCCGGAAATTCCCATCCATCTTTCATTTCACCATAGCCACGTTGAGAAGCATAAATTCTATGATTCTTATCATAGATCAAAGCACATACAACATATATTATTTTCATTATCAGTTCATCCTTGTAAGACCAAAATCATACTGCAGATAATCTGGAAGTGTTTCTTCCATTTCAATATCAAATAAATATGTTTGGTTCTTTTCCTGTTTTCTAGGATTGGTCAGTTTTCCCTTTCCAACATATGTAAATGGTAATACCATTCCATTTTCTGAAGTAACTTTTCTTACAAATACATATGCAAATTCACTATCTCTTAAGTTTTCAAATTCCTTTTGAGAAACATGATTCATACTTTCCCACTGGAATACAGATGGAGAAATAAACTTATCCATATAATTCTTTCTCTCTTCAACACTCGCATCTTTCTTTAAAGAAGCAAATATCACAACTGTCTTGTCATAGATATATGTACCCTTCTGATTAGACTTTGGATCTTTCAATAGCTTTCTTTGTACCTGATCCATACGATAGTTATTGAATGTAATAAATGGTTCATTGACTTGATATTGTTCTGTTTCATATTTTGTTAAGCCATAGGCAATCAAATCATTCACATGTTCTTTCAATTCAGGATTGAATACAACACACAATGAACAATAGCCATCTTCATCTTTATGCAACGCATCTTCTTTAATCATGAATTTTATGACATGCTCAAAAACTTCACTGCTGCATGAAAGAATATCCTGAATCTGCTTTATATGCATTTTCTTTTCCATCAATAGTGATACGACTTGATATTCATATGGACGGACAAGTGGCAATAGATGTGATAAATATTGTAAGAATGCAATCTGTTCTTCTGAAAAAACTGGAAGATTATTTTCCTGCATCTCTTTCAGGAAAAGATAATAACAATTTGCTTTCTTGCCATCATATTTAATATTCATGAATTTCATAATATCGGGAGCGCAGTCATTATTTAAATAATCCATGTGTGTTGGATAGAATTCACAGTTAATATATGTTTTAAAATTCATATAATCCTGTTTCAAATATTGTTTACTGTTAAAATTCTCATTTTCAAGATACGTTATAATTTCATTTTGACTCTCATGATCCAATGAAATTCTGACACCATACTCATACAGATCCAGACAAGAGAAATTATCTTTGACCATATCCATCATCAATCGTTTTTCCAGCACAAGATTTTTTGATAAGCTGCCAAGCGCTAAAGCAATCTGGACACTTCTCTTATAGCTGTTTCCAATAAAGTCTAAAACCGTCACAAAGGATTTATCTGCGTACTTTCTTAAGCCTCTGCCTAACTGTTGAATAAATACAGTAGAAGAATCTGTTGGACGCAAGAAAAGCACCATATTCACACCTGGAATATCCACACCTTCATTTAAAATATCTACAGAGCATAGGATTTCCAGTTCTTTATCATCACTTTGTAAATCATCATATGCACGCATTCTTTCGCCAACACTGTTATTTCCCGTTAAATACGTTGCGTGATATCCCTGTTGTTGAAATGCTTCTGCCATCATTCTTGCATGTGTTTGATTTCTACAGAACACAAGAGCTTTTAACTTTCCATCTATTCTATGCTTTTCAATCTCATCACAAATAAACTTACAATGCGGTGTATCAACAATCTGTGCAAGCATTTGATGTTCCTGTTTCTTTGATAGATCATAATCCACTAAAGTGTCTCGGATGCCATAATAATGAAATGGTACAACTAGATCATTGATAATCGCATCTCTTAGTCTTAACTCATATGGCACATTCTGATCAAACAATGAAAAGACATCCTGATTATCAAGTCTTTCTGGCGTCGCAGTCAAACCAAGCATAAATTCCGGTGCAAAGTATGAAATGATTTTTTTATAGCTTTCAGCTACGGCATGATGACATTCATCAATTACAATATAATCAAATGTATCTTTTGGAAACAGCGCAAGATTATTTGCCATCGTAATATTTGTCGCAAATACAAAATCAGCATTGATTTCTTTACTGTCTCCTGTATACATGCCATATGTTTTTTTATTTCCAAATACTTTTTGAAATGTTTCTCTTGCTTTAGATAGAATCGAACTTTCATGTACGATATACAACAATCTATCAGGATCAAAATTCAAGGCATCAAAAGCAGAAAGAAATGTTTTACCGCTGCCTGCACTACAAACAGTCATTGCACGATGCACACCCATCGCACGATATCGATTCAATTCTTTTAATGCATTTTTCTGCATGTAGTTTGGTTTGATTTCACTTTGTATGACATCATAATCCATATCCCATCTCTCAATGGCATAATTTAATTTTCTAGCATATTTCTGAATACCATCATTCGTAAGAACATTTGTTTTATCCCAAAGATAACAAAATTCATGCATCACTTCCTGATACAGACAACCATGGATTGTATCTTTCATTAACAGATCCCATTCAATGTTTTTCAATAACGCAAAACGCGTAATATTGGAAGATCCAACAATGATATCTACATCTTCACCATATGTAAAAACATATCCTTTAGAATGAAATCCTTTTGTTTCATAAGTTTCACTCATAAAACATGCATCATCCAAATGACATTCAAAATTATCGTAAGTATTTGCCAGATTTAAAAATAACTGTAAAGACTCAATATCTGTAAAGTTTTGATATGTTGAAGTAATCAGTTTTCCTTGACAACCTCTTTGGATTGCAGATTCCAATTCCTTATACAATAAAACAAGTCCTGCTTTTTTAATAAAACTCACAGAAAAAACAAACGAATCACATCGTTTCAAATTATCTTTGATTTGATTCAAAAATGTTATTTCTGAAGTGTTTGTCAAAAAAGAATGCATAGACTTATTTTACCAGCATTCTTTCACGATTACGAGATCAAAAAAAGCAGGAACATTCATCATTTCCTGCTCACTTGATTCACCACTCTTCTTCGTCTACTTCATTTTCACATTTCATTTTTTCTCTTTCATATGTTTTTGGATCATATGGAATCTCTTTTCTTCTACAGTATTCTTCACTTGTTTCTAAATGATTCACTTCTGGATCATATACATAGGCATGTGTCGATAAAACAGACGTTTCATTATCACAATATTTCGTATTGCATCTCGCAATTGTTTTATCAATTTCTTCATAGTCTTTTCTAGAAGTTAAAGAATATGCCATCAATTCATGAATCGAAGCTGGAATCAAAATAAACCCTTCTGGAAAGATTTCTAACAATCCAGGTATTGTTTCTGGATAGAACAATACCGCAGCACCATTTAAGAATTGATCATTTGTTATCATCACAACTTTTGGATGATTCTCTTCCGAATGAAAATAATCATCACGAATTCTTGCGGGATAATTCTTTTGACAGCTATTCATAGCATCCTTTTCAAACTGTTCTAAAGAAACACCAAACTTCTTTACCATTTCTTTTGTGACAACAGCACTATTCAACTGTCCACCATGATTTGATATTTCAATCTGATACGTCATAACAAGATCGCACATTCTTTGATGTGGATACTTTTCTAATGTACGATCATCATTGTTATGATTTCTCACACGCATAAACAATTTATCTTTCACTTTTGCATAGTCTGTCAACCAGTCTGGCAATTGCATATGCGTATTTTCAACAATCACATCTTTGATCATTTCAACAATTGAAGCAATTGTTTCTCCCTGCTGATATTTCCTGTAGCAGTCACTCAAATTCACACGCACCATTGCGGGAACATGTTCCAGCTTCACACCAATACTTTCATATACCTCTCCCACTTTTTCCACGTGATCAATGCGAATCGTTCCCTTCCTGAATTCAGCAGGCAATACATACTTCAATCTTTCCTTCACAGTTTCTTTAAACAATTCATAACTTTTCATATCTACCTCCTAGAGTCATGTCTCTCTAAAAGTAATATTCACAACTTTTTTCATAATTCCCTAAAAAAAGTTAAGATTTCAATAAAAAGATATGCATTAGAATAAAAATACAGGAGGAACAATCTATGCATACATATCTATGGATCATTCAACAGGCAATTCTTTTCTTTCCACTTCTAGCATTTCTCATCACAATTCCATACATGTTATATAACTATCACAAGTATGGAAGTATCATCGCTATTAGAACATTATTTGTATATTCATTTGTATTGTATTTATTATGTGCATTCTTTCTTGTCATTCTTCCTTTGCCAGAGAAAAGCAAAGTCGCAATGATGACTTCCAGTAGAGCACAACTCATTCCATTCACATTTATCAAAGATATCATCAAAGAAGCAAAACATCTCCATGGTATTTCTATCATTCTTCATAATAAAGCCATCTATCAGTTTCTGTTCAATATACTAATGCTTGTACCATTTGGTATGTTTCTACACTACTATTTTGAGTGCAGTCTAAAAAGAACAATTCTCTTTTCATTTCTATTATCACTGTTTTTTGAAATTACACAGCTCACTGGAGTCTTCTTTATTTATCCAAGAGGCTATCGATTATTTGATGTAGATGATCTATTGGCAAATACACTTGGTGGTTTCCTTGGCTATGCTTGTGTCATTCCTTTGAAAAATGTATTACCTTCAAAAGAAACAATGGATCAAATGAGTTTTACAAAAGGAAAGAAAGTAACGCTTTCCAAATGGATGACTTCTGTTATTTTAGATGCGTTCTGTTGTATTTTCATTACAGGTTTCACTGGCATTGTTTTATCAATTATTCATATCAATATACATGTCACCTTGATCTATTTTGTTGAATATGCGCTATGGAATTGTATTCGAAATGGAGAAACATTTGGCAAGAAATTTACACATATACAGATTGTAGATGTATCTAATAAAGATGCACAGTGGTATCAATTCTTGCTTCGCTATGGTGTATTGTATCTATATTTCTATATTCCAGATGTATTGCGTCTTCTTTTTCAAGATGCACTTCTTTTACAGATTGCATGTATACTTCTTCTATTTATATGGTTTGTTGTATCCTTGTTTCGCATTTCAATGCAGAAACCATTATTGTACGAACGAATTTCCCATACAAAAATCATCAGCACAATTCAAAAAAATGACAGGTGAAAAATCCAATGTCATTAAGTTAAGCATTGATGATCATTGCTAATCTCTACAGAAAACTCTAAAACCAGGAATGGAACAGTCTTTCAATCAGATTGTTATTCCTGGTTGATTCTTTTGAAGATTATTTGAACAGTTTCAGGCATGCCAAAAATATCTCTCACCAATAAATAAAGAGTGTTACAATTCCAATAGAACAATAAGTTATATGACATTTTTTAAAGGAAATGAATGCATATGAAACATGAAAATGATTTCATTGATTTATTTGTAAAATGCAAAGATGTAGAAACGAAAAAAAAGGTATTAGAAGCTATAAAAAAATATGCAAAATGGGAAAATACTACTTCTATCGCACTGAGAGGCTGGAGTTCTTTGAATAGAGAGCAGCTTGAGAATGTACTTTATAATGAAAATAACTTTTCAAAAAATGAAGTGCAAGTCATTAATGCAAATCTGGAATTGTTTAGAATAGGTTAATGATTAAAATTTGAAAATATGTATATCCTTGTTTCGCATTTCAATGCAGAAACCATTATTGTATGACCGAATTTCTCATACAAAAAATCATCATCACAATTCAAAAAAATGACAGGTGAAAAATCCTGTCATTTGCTTAATTTCCTGGAAAATAATTATTTACATTCCTGCATCCATGCAATTAATTCATCAGCTTCTTCCTCTGTTGTTGCCCAGGAAGTTGCTAATCGAATGAGTGTATGCGTTGCATCTGTTTTTGCCCAGAAGCTTGTAGAAACCTTTTCCTGAAATTTCTTTAATACTATATCTTCAAAATTAATAAAGAGCTGATTTGTATATGTAGGCATATATACTTCATAGCCATGTTCCGCAAATGCATCTGTAATCTTCTTAGACAGCTCCACTGCTTTTTTGCCGGCTTTTAAATACAGATCATTTGTAAACATTTCATCAAACTGAATTCCACTCATTCTACCCTTGGCAAGTAAAGCACCGCCTTGTTTAATTGTCGTAAAGAAACAAGGAATCAGATTCTGATCAGGAATGACTACTGCTTCACCAAATAGTGTTCCACACTTTGTACCGCCAATATAGAAAGCATCTGTATATTTCGCAAGATCCTTCAAAGATACATCATTATCACTAGATCCTAATGCATATGCCAGTCTAGCACCATCCACATACAGATATAAATGATATGTATCACATACCTTTCGCAATGCTTCCAATTCTTTTTTGGAATACAATGTACCAAATTCAGTAGGTTGAGAAATATAGATCATACCAGGCTGAACCATATGTGGATATGTCTCATCACCAAAGAACGATTCCATGTAAGATGCAACACTGGAAGCTTCCAGCTTGCCAAGCTTGCCAGGAATCGTAATTACCTTATGTCCTGTTGTTTCAATTGCACCAGCTTCATGTACCGCAACATGACCACTTTCACAAGCAATGACACCCTGATAGTTACGAAGCAATGCTTTAATGACTGTCTGGTTTGCCTGTGTTCCACCAACAAGAAACTCAACTTCTCCATTTTCACAGCCACATGCTTCTTTAATTTTTTTCTTTGCTGAAAGGGAATACTGATCTTGTCCATATCCAACAGTACCTTCCATATTTGTTGCTACGAAACGATCCATAATGGATGGCAAACATCCCTGCATATAATCACACGCAAAATTCAAGCTCATAAATAACTCCTTTTCTAATAATAAAGAATATTATCTTACAAATTCATCAAAAAGGAAGCTCATTTGCTTCCTTCTAAGATTTCCTTCATACATTGAATGAAGTATTCATTATTTTCCTGCGTGGATACAGAAACACGATCCATCATTGGTGTAGAAATATGAATTCCCTTTTCAATTAATTGATCACGTACTTCATCATAATCCATATGTGGTTCAAAGAGAATGAAGTTTGTCTGTGTTGGATAAACTTCACAGCCAAGTTTTCTCAGTTCTTCTTCAATGTATCTCGCACCAGCTACGACCTTTTCTTTCTGAGCAGAATAATAATCCTGTTCTTTTAAAGCCTGTACAGCTGCAGCCTGTGCACCACGCGCTACACTGCTTCCAGGAACAACATTGATGCCATCAATCAATCCCTTCTGTGCAATTAAATATCCAACACGAACACCAGCCATTGCATAGTACTTAGAGAAAGTACGCATTACAAGAATTGGATGCTCTGGATACTTCTTGATCAATGGAAGCATTGTCTTGCAATCCGGTGCAGTTGCAAGTTCAATATACGCTTCATCAATCAATACAACAACATTCTTATCCAGTTTCTGAACAAACGATTCAATCGCATCATAGCTCAGATACTGACCAGTTGGGTTATTCGGATTTGTGATAACGACCATCTTTGTCTTATCATTCACCTTTTCTAAAATACCATCCAGATCATATCCCTTGTCTTCTGTTAGAGGAACTGTAATTGTTTTCGCTCTAGCCATTTCAATCATGTCATTAAATGCCGCAAATGTTGGACAAAGAATGACTTCATCATCAACATTCAAGAATGCCTGACCAACAATAGAAATGAGTGCACTGCTGCCTGCACCAACAGCGATGTTATCTTCTTCCACATCATACATCTCAGCCAATGCTTTCTTTAATCCAGATCCAGCAAAGTTTGGATAGAAATATGCTTTCTTTTCAGCTTCCTTCATAGCTTCCAGTACACTTTCAGGCATACCATATGGATTTTCGTTATATCCCATACGTCGAATTGTTTCAAAATCAATGTTTCCTGCAAGTCTGCTTGCACGTTTTGTTGCTGGTTTTTCTAATACATTTAAACTAAATAATTTTTCTCTTTCCATAATAGTTCTCCCTAACGAATTACACTTGTCGGATGTCCCTGCATCCAATTCACTAAATTGTCTACTGCGATATCGATTGCACGAAATCTTGCTTCTTTTGGCAGCCACGCAATGTGTCTTGTAATCAAAGCGTTATTGCAATAGAAGATCTTTGATTTACTGCTTCTAGGCTCTCCACTAACAACATCTAATCCTGCCGCATAGATTTTTCTCTTCATTAATGCATCATATAAAGCTTCTTCATCAATAATGTCTCCTCTAGCAGTATTGATGACAATCACACTATCTTTCATCTTCTCAATTGCTTCTTTGTTGATCATATGGAATGTCTCTTCTGTTAAAGGACAATGAATTGAAATCACATCACTTCTTTCAAGCAGTTCATCCAAAGAAACCTGTTCAATAAAATCATATTTCTCTCCAACTTTTTTATGTCTAGAATAAGAAAGCACATGAGTATCAAATCCATTTGCCATCTTTGCAAAAGCATATCCAATACCACCTAGTCCAATCACACCAACGGTTTTCTCGTACAGTTCCATCTGTGTCGTACATGTACCTTCTGAAGCAATACCGAGTTCTAATTCTTTGTGATACAGATCATTTTCTTTCTGGATATGATGCATTGTTTCTAATAACAATGCCATTGCATATTCCGCTATTGTATGGTTTCCATATACTGTATTTGTATATGTTACGCCACATTCATCAATTGTTTTCGGATCGATTTTTCCATAGCCATGTGCCGTTGTCGCAATATATTTCAACTTCGGATGTCGTATAAAAAAATCAGTATCGAACATATCATCTTTGATCCATGCACCAATAAGTGCATCTGCATCTTCTATCTTGTCTTCAAAACATTCTGGATCAAATGCTCCAACGATCCGACAGTCAATTCCATTTTGCCTCAATAATGTTTTCCAACGCTTTACAAGTTCATCTCTTTTCACCTCATTGGAAACAGGTTTTCCCTGAAATACAACAACTTTCATAAACATTTCCCTCTGCTTAGTAAGCATTGTATTCCTGTAAAATTATCAATACAAATATATTGTTTTTATATTATCCATAAGTATTTGCTTATATATATAAAAACTAAGAAAAAAGATAGTTCATCACAAACTATCTTTCATCCAACATCTTCAATATCATCCACTGCCTGTAAAGCTGCAACTCCCGTTTCACCAGTTCTTACTTTCAGTGCATCTCTAACATCATATACAAAGATCTTTCCATCCCCGATATGTCCAGTATACAATGCACGTCTAGCAGTATTTACCACAAGATCCACAGGTACTTTACTGATTACAATTTCAATACGGATTTTCTCCAGCAAGAAACTTTCCATTGGTACACCACGATAGTATTCAGCAGCACCTTTCTGCATACCACACCCCATCACTTCACTGACAGTCATGCCAGAAACACCAATCGCATCCAATGCCTTCTTGAGTTTTTCAAATGCACTTCTACGTGTAATGATTTCAACTTTTGTAATATGAGAAGCAGTCGCACTCGATGGTCGTATCGTTACATTCTCATCCGGCAATACATCTGGCAAACGCGTATATTCTGGATTTCCAATGCCATTTTCTTTCACATTTGGCATATATTTCAAATATGCATGTGTAATACCTCTAGCATATGTATCCACACCTTCATTCTCTTCTCTTTCGCTGACACGCAAGCCAACAAAGCGTTTCACTTCTTTCCACAAAAACAAAGAAACAATGCCGCCAAATACAACAATACTGATTATCCCTGCACATTGTGCAAAAATTGAACGTGATGAAAATAAAATACCAATACATCCCGCAATCAGCATTGTAGAAATCATACCCGTCGCATCATCAATCTTCTTCTTTCTTTCAAGAAACTCAACAAGTGGAATCATGACTGCTCCTGCAATGCATCCAGTCATCAAGCCGATGTATGACGTTGCAACGCCACTAGAGGCAATACTTCCCGCAATTGCACTATTGATCATCAAAGATAGATCCACGGAATGATAGCGCATCACACAAAGAAATGTACATACAAGTACTGCAGAAAGTGAAGATAACAACACACTGACGAATATATTTGTATCCTCAATCAGACAAAAGACGCCTAATATAATCAAACATCCACCAATCGATCCAAAGACAGGATTTTCTCCAACAATTGCACGAACATCTCCATCATCGGTATATTTATCTTTACGATAGGAAATGACATACGTACCACTCAAAGCAATCATGCCACTCAATAATGCAAATACACAAAGCTGGTTACTAATACATCCCAAAGCACTTAAAAATCCATGCAATGTCCAATGCAAAGCAATTGGATACACAAGACTGCCAACAAAACAGGAAACGATTACAAGTGGTGCAATTTTACATCTTTCATGCATACTGGACTCATAGATTGCACAGATACATCCACAAAGGATTCCACTCACAAGCAAATCTGAGATACTTGCATATGTTCCTTGAGAAAAGAAATCAAAGTATCCAATCAATGCATTCCCTTTTGAAAATGAAAACCCAAATCCAATAAACCAGTAAAATAGAAACGCACACGATAAACAAAGAAAATTACGAATCACAGCCCCTACAGCATTCTTTCCTCTTGTAAATCCAGATGTTAATATCGTAATGCCAACAAATATGAAAAATGCACCAACGATTTTAAACATGCTGATCACCACTTTCTGTGATTCTTGCCAGGAATCTTTGTGTCTGTGGTTCACGCGGATGCTTCAACATCTCTTCTGGCTTTCCTTCTTCTACAATGACACCACCTTCCATAAAAATAACACGATCTGCTACTTCTTTCGCAAATGCAATTTCATGCGTTACAACAATCATTGTGATACCTGTTTGTGCAACGGCTTTGATTGTATTCAATACTTCACCAACAAGTTCAGGATCCAATGCAGATGTAGGCTCATCAAACAAAATAACATCTGGATCCAGAATCAATGCACGAGCAATACCAGCACGCTGCTGCTGCCCACCACTCATTTGTGAAGGATAGGAATCATATTTTCCTTGTAGACCAACCTTGTCAATCATTTCTCTACTCATTGCTTCCGCTTCACTTTTCTTAAACTTCTTCACAATGACTAGACCTTCCATCACATTTTCTAAAACTGTTTTATTGGCAAACAAATTGTAGTTCTGAAACACCATTGCCGTTTTTCTTCTGAGTTCTAAAACTTGTGCTTTTGTATGCTTTTTAGCATGTACAACCGTACCACCAACACAAATATCACCTTTATCTGCAGAATCAAGAAAGTTGATCGTTCTTAACAATGTCGTTTTTCCAGAACCACTTGGTCCTAAAATAACAACGACTTCACCTTTTTTAATTCCTGTTGAAACACCTTTTAAGACGTGATTGTCTCCAAAAGATTTTTCAATGTTTTTTAATTCCACCATATATTCCATACATCTACCTCATTACGCTACTAATTTTCCACGGAATTTCTTCAAATGATTTTCTTCTAATGCAAACAGTTTATTAAAGATGATACTCAATACTTCATAAATGACTGTTGTCATAATATATGCTTCAATGAAGTTTAATTTAGGCATTGATAATAAATTCGCTGTTGCGGTAATTTCATACACACCAACGTAATATGCAAGTGAAGTATCTTTGATCAGCATAACAAATAAACCACTCAAGTTAGGTAAAGCAGTCGCAAATGCCTGTGGAAAGATAATTCTTCGATACGATTGAAATTCTGTCATGCCAATCGACAACGCTGCTTCTCTTTGTCCTTCATCCACCGCAGAAATTGCACTTCTTAATACTTCAGATGAATATGCTGCCTGATTCAATAACAAAGCAAAGATTGCATAGACAACTGGCGGTATCACACTAACATCAATCGATAGACCAATATTGCTTCCATATTGATTGATCAAATCTGGCATAACATAGTAAGAAATATATAAAAGAATGACCATTGGAACACTTCTCATAAAAGAAACAAAGATTCCAAAGATCTGAGAAATTACAGGAATTCTTCCTTTTCTAATTAAAGCAATCAATAATCCTAAGATCCATCCAATACATGCAGAAGCAAAAGCCATCAATAGTGTTACTGGTACTGCTGCAAGAATTTGAGGAAATGCTTCTTTCATAAATCCAAAATCCATATTTCAAATCCTCCTAGCTTGTAGCTTTCTTTCTTCCTTTTGTATAAACCTTTTCTAACACATTGAATGTTCCTTCAAGAATCAAGCAGATTGCCCAGAAAATAATCCCTGCAGAAATATATGTCTCTAATTTATTCGCACCAAAGCTAGCTGCAGAAATTGCACGTGCCTTTCCAAGAATATCAACAACACCAATTGTGAATGCTAAAGATGTTTCTTTGAAAAGATTGACAATGTTATTGCCAAGCATTGGAATTGCGATACCAAATGCCTGTGGAAATACAATTCTTCTCAATGTTGTAAAACCATCCATGCCAATAGAATATGCTGCTTCACTTTGACCTTTATCCACTGCAAGATACGATGCACGCATCATTTCAGCCATATTGGATGAAGATGTTAATGATAGCGTCGCAATAATATATGGCAGTTTATTTGTGGTAGAAATAGGAATTCCAATATTGTTCATCAATTGTGGAAGTCCTAGAAATAACAGGAACATCATGACAAGTGTAGGTACACCTCTCATAAATGCAATCCATGTAAACGCGATTTTATTCAAAGTTTTATTTTCACTTAATGAACCAATCGCAACAATACATCCAATTCCAAGTGAGATCACAAGTGAAACTACAAGTATTTCACATGTTACTGGAAATGCTTGTAGTATGCTCATGATCAAAGAGGGAATGTTTTCAAAATGATATGTCATACAACAACCCTCATTCCGTTGTTGTACTGATCATATCGGAATATTCTTTAAAATAATCAGAACCAAACCATTTTTCACTCAGTTTGCTTAATGTACCATCATCCTCCAGACTCTTTAATACCTCAGAAACTTTAGAAGCTAATTCTGGCTTTTTAGGGTTGATCATCTGATATGTATCTTCTACCAATACAACATCTGTTGTTTTGATTTGATCAGCTAAACCAATCTGATCTACTACAGATTCAAATGTTGACTGGTATGTTAATGCGGCATCTACTTTACCTGTGGCAACTGCGTTATAGGAGTCAGCTGTCGACTGATCACTTACCGCATTGATTGTAATTTCCTTTCCAGGATGAGATTCGTTATAGGCTGTTAACAATCCATATTCATAAGAAGCAGGATCCATATTCATTGACTTTCCTGCCATATCTTCCAAAGAATTAATGGAACTGTCTTTCTTTACAACAAGTCTCATAGGTGAAAGACAATAGTACTCATCAGGGAGCAGATACTTTTCTTTTCTCTCATCACTTTTTACAAGCTGATGAGAAACAATATCTGCAGCACCAGAGTCAATAGAAACAACACATGTTGAAAAATCCATACCTGAAATATTAAATGTGTAATCCGCTAAATAGTCATCAATTGCGTGTAATACATCAATGTCATAGCCAACAAGATTTCCATCTGCATCCAGGTAACAGAATGGTGCCATAGATTGTCCTGTTGCTACCTGAATCACTTCTCCACTTCCATTAGCACTTTTACTAGAAGAAGCAGTGGAAGAGGAACATGCACTTAATGTTGCGGAACACATTACAGCTGCCAATAAACTTTTCATCACTTTTGTTTTCATACCAATTTCTCCCCGTACCTTCATGTGTACTTCACATCAGTTATAACTGATACGAAGAGTTTAGTATTGCATTCATATAATTACAAATATATGATAGTTATATTAATTATAAGTAATTATTTATGAGGTGATTTATGTCAACGCAAAGTAAATATGTATCTGCACTCTATCAGACAAGAAGTTTCTCAAAAGCCGCAAAGCTTTTATACATTTCTCAGCCTGCTTTAAGTATGGCAATCAACAATATTGAAAATGATCTTGGTGTGAAATTATTTGATCGCTCTACTACACCAATTACACCAACACAGTCTTGTGAATACTATCTTTCTGAAATGCAGAAGATTACACATATTGAAGAAAATATGAAGGAACACTTTCAACAAATCAATGATATTCAATCAGGATCTTTTTCCATTGGCTCTATGACATATTACTGCTGCTGGACAATCCCTAACTTGACGCATTCATTCCTTCAGAAATATCCAAACATCAAAATCAATATGTTTGAACACACAAATAACGATGCATTATTAGAACATTTAAAAAGTGGTGAGCTAGATCTCGTCCTCACCACAAATCATAAAGGTTTTGAAAGCATGGAACATACATTTGTTTCCCATGAACATTTAATATTAGCTGTTCCTGCAGACTGGGATATCTGTAAAAAATATAAAAACAAAGCATTCACTGCGAAAGAAATCATTGATAACACACATCGAAATGCAAAGAATAAAGGTGTCAATCTCAAAGACTTTGAAGAACTGCCATATATTTCATTACGTCCAGACAGTGATCTGTATTCAAGAAGTGCAACGATTTTTCATCATTATGATGCAGAAGCAAACTATGCCATGTATGTAGATCAAATGATTACAGAATACTTTATGACAAAAAATGGATATGGATATTCAATCATTCGTGATGGAACAGTCAATATTGTTCCAGAAGATAAGAATATACATGATCCATCTGTACTGTATTTCATCTTGGATGATCCCCTAGCAATTAGAGATTTAAATTTCTATTATCGTGACAAAGAATATCTCAATGCTTCTACAAAGCATTTTCTAAAGCAGTTTGATTAGTCATCCATATGTTCTGCAACCCATTGTGCATGGGAACATAAACGTGTAACTTCTGATGTTCTTTCTTCTCCTGGGAAGCGAATCAATCCACCTTTTCCTCTTTCACGTGCTAAAGCCATAATATCTGCACAATCCTGCACAAAATCTGCAGCTCTTGGCTTAATAATGACTTTAAATGGAATGATATATAAAGGAATATCATATTCCTTTGTATCTTCTTTCACTTTCCATTCAATATGAGGCAATATCATTGCCATATCAAATTCATGTTGATGTTCATATAAATCAATATATGGAATACGAACAAAGACAACTTTATCTGAGATTCCTTCCTGTGCTGCGAATATATTTAAATGACCTGCTAAAAATCCAGATGCAAAACCTTCTCCACAACTCACTGCAATACGGTGCTGTTTCATAATCATGCCTCCTGCTACCATTAGTTTATGCAAAAATCTAACAAATGCAAAGTATTTCTTTTCTTAACATTGCATTGTGCTACAATGCAAATAAAGTGAGGATTAGCTTATGTTAAAAGACTATATGTATAATGGCAGCAAAACGTTTCATATTCAAAAAGCTTCTACAGATGAAACTACGCATTGTTCTTCAAAAGAAGATGCTGAAAAAAAGATGGCTGAAAATGAGAAGAAACTAGATGAACTACAACAAAAACTATACGCAGATAAAAAAGAAGGATTGATCGTTGTATTCCAGGCAATGGACGCAGCTGGAAAAGATGGTACGATTGCTCATGTGCTGCAATGTCTATCACCACATGGCGTGTATGAAGCTGCTTTTAAAGCACCTTCTTCTACAGAACTCGCCCATGATTTTCTTTGGAGAATTGCACAACAGGTTCCAGCCAAGGGAGAAATCGCAATCTTTAACCGTTCCCACTATGAAGATGTATTGATTGGTAAAGTTAAACAGCTCTATAAATCACAGGCACACGCAAAACGTATCAAAGAAGACGAAATCATTGAACGACGCTATCAAGACATCAAACACTTTGAAGAATATCTCTATCAGAATAACGTTAGAATTGTAAAAATCTTCCTGCATGTATCTAAAAAGGAACAAGCAAAACGTTTCTTAGCTAGAATTGAAGAACCAGAAAAAAACTGGAAATTCTCTAGTGGAGATGTAGAAGAAAGACAATACTGGGATGCATATCAGCAGGCTTTTGAAGATGCCATCAATGCAACTTCTACAAAACATTGTCCATGGTACGTCGTACCTGCAGATAATAAATGGTATATGCGCTATGTCGTATCAGAAATCATTCTGCACACTTTAGAAGACATGGATCCACAATATCCAATTGTTACAGAAGAAAGAAAACAGAACTTTGCACAATTAAAAGAACAGTTAGAAAAAGAAATCTCTGAAGAATGAGATTTCTTTTTATGTGTGCTGAAAAAAAAAGAACATGCGCTTTTTGCATGTCCTTTTTGTGAATTACTTATTTTCTGCAGCAATTGTATTTGCAGCTGTTCTACCAGAAACGAAGATTTCAACGATAGCGTTACCACCAAGTCTATTACCACCATGGATACCACCAGTAACTTCACCAGCAGCATAGAGACCTTCAATAACATTACCCTTTGCATCTAATACGTGACGGTCAGTATCAACACTCAAACCACCCATTGTATGGTGTGTAGATGGAGCCATGACACGGATACGGAGTAACTGTCCTTCTAAGGAGTAGTTACCATTTTCATCCACTGTACCAACTGGAACAGTAGACTGCTGTTTCGCAACACCATCACTTGGCTGTTCACCAGCTAAGATAGACTTATCATAAGCTTCAATTGTCTTATAGATATCTTCTGGCTTAGCCTTCATGCCATACTTGTCAAGAACCTTCTGAATTTCATCAGCACTCTTTACATAGTAAACTCTACCTTCAACATCATCATGAGAGATTTCAACAGCCTTGTTACCTTCATACTTGTCATATGGATATGGGAATGTGATTGCAGTATCTGCATTTGTGAATTCTAGGAATACACCTTGTGCACCTTCAGCAGAAACACCATTCTGGAATTCACCTAATGAAAGAACGTCACGTTCAGCAGATTCATCAACGAATCTCTTACCAGTTGTAGGGTTGATATAAACACCATACAAACCATTACCGAATGCTAAGTCACCATTGTCAACCCATGAAATAGGCATCATCTGTGTATAACCTAGACCAGTTGTAGCTGCACCAACATCTTCACCCATCTTGATACCATCACCAACAAGAGAAGATCTGTTTGTTGTCTGTGTTGTCTTTGTGATGTAAGAAGAATCCCAGTATTCATTTGTATCCATTACCTGTTCGATATTAGAAGCAAATCCACCAGTAGCCATGACAACGCCCTTCTTAGCCTTCATAGTTACTTCTGTACCATCATACATCTTAGCCTTGACACCAGTTACTTTACCATTGTCAACAATTAAGCTTTCTGCCTTTGTACGAGTCATGATCTTGTTATCCTTAGCAGTCTTGGATGTGTTGAGGATTGTATTTTCTGTTGTAGCGAAATATGTTCCCCAGTTACCAGCAGCTTCAGGTGTTCCATCACCATCAAGGTCACCACCAAGGTTAACGTTTTCTCTATACCATAATGCACCAATCAATGTAATTGTAATTGCATCGTTGAACTTAGCACCCTGATCTTCTAACCAAGTCTTGAGTTCAGTACCTTCTGTACAGAACTGTTTTACAAGATCATAGTCGCCATAGATCCAGCTCTTCTTGTCATGAGACTGTCTTAATCCACCATAGTATGTCTGGAAGATATGTAAATTAACTGTAGAGAACAATGTTAAGTCTGTTTCCTTTGCTCCTGCAGCAATCTTCTTATCAGCCCAGTCAACATATGCCTGGATTTCTTTCTTCAATTCTTTTAATGTTTCTAAGTATTCAGAATGAACACCAGCTTTACTTACTTCATCGATTTCACCAGGAACATATTCCTTATCCTTGAAGTAATCTTCATCAAATGCATCTTCATTCCAGTTCAGAATTGTCTTTAATGTAGAAAGCTGACCCTGTGCAGCCTTAACCTTGTCATATGTTTTTCCATCATAATCCCACTTTGCACTTGTAGCATCTGGATTTGCTGGATCCCATACGAGGTAGTCCATAACTGCCTGGAACTGACCACCTGAAACTAATGTGTTACCACCAACTTCAGCATTTTCTTCTAATACAACAACACTGTCACCATTCTGTGCAGCCTGTGCAGCAGCACCCATACCAGCACCACCAGCACCAACGACAACAACATCATATTCTTCTTCAATTGGATCTTGTGCTTCATGAACAACTGTGTTGCTTGCAAAACCATCTAAATCACTTGCTTTTGCCTGTTCAGCTGCATTTGTTAAAGCATCCTTGAATGCCTTAGATGTAAAAGTAGCACCAGATACAACATCAATACCAGAACCATTTGCTTCCTTAGCATCTTCCGTTAAGATGTCATAAGCAACAGTACCAACATGTGCTGTTTCCTTGCTTTCTGTTACTTCGATGTCTTCAATACCATCCTTAGAGAATGTAACTCCAAGTGTAACAGGACCATTGTAACCTTCTGCAGTACCTGTGTATGTACCAGCTTCATAAGTTACAGGAACATTTTCGTGTGGTGCGCTTGATCCCATAGCATCAACATCTACACCAGCACTCTTTAAAGCTTCCTTTGTTGCGTTGATAATTGCATCAGATGTAATTGTTGCACCAGATACAGTTTCAACGTTTGGTGTTTGTGCATCAACGATAGCTGCAGGAATCTTTTCCAATGCAGGATCTGCGATGCCTTCTGTTTCTTGATGGTCTGTAACCTTAACGCTCTTGATTTCGTTGTTTTCATAAACGACTTCAACAGTTACATCACCATTTTTACCTTCGGCAGTACCAGTAAAAGTATTGCCAGAGCCTTCTTTACCAGAACAACCAGTAACAAGGCCGAGAGCTAATGAAGCTGCAAGTAAGCTTGCACTGCTCACTCTTTCGAACTTTTTGTAGTCCATGTTTTCCCCCTTTTTTGAGATTGTAGCTTTGTGAAAAATCTCATATAATAATTTAAAACCCTGTATCAGCTACAGAGTCAAGTGCTTGTGATAGCGTTTTCATGCATATTCAGGAGGAAATATGAAGATCAATGAATTGTCAAAACTCACCGCAATTAATACAGAAACCATCCGTATGTATCGAAATCTTGGATTTCTACATCCTGAAAAACTAGAAAATGGATACTATGATTACTCCATGCAGGACTATGCATCTATTATTCATTTAAAGAAGCTGCGTGCTTTTAATTTTTCTTTACAGGATATCCATGATTCAGAACATTTAGATTCTCTCGAAGAATATCTTTTCCGTTTTAAAGAAGTTGAAATTGAATTACATAAAGAAATAGAAAACATTCAACAAAAAATTGATTTCATTCACTTTGAAATGGAACATGTTTTATCAACGATGTCTACGTATGATGCCAATGTATCACTCAATCAATCCGTAGATACTAAGATTGATATCTATCCACCATTTGAAACGAATCAGCTGCTTGTTCCAACAACACATAATGACTATTTTTTCTATACAACAACCCCTGTCTTTATTCCAAAAGAAATATTGAATGGAGAAGTCAAAGATGAAATCATTGAAACAAAAGTAGGTATTGGTACATATCTTTCTATCTATCATAAAATGCATGTAGAAGTTCCACACAATGCAATTACAATTCCGAATGGTCTATGTATTACACAGATCGTATATATGAAAGATTTAACACACATCAATATTTTAGATATTGCACCAATGATAAATTATGCAAAGAAGCTAAACAAGAAATTCATTTCAGATACAACTGGGTATCTTGTTGGAATTACATATGAAGATAAGGAACCTGTCTATATCATGCGTATTCGTGCATGCATTGAAACAAATGATGTGGTTAGCAGTACTAGAATCCGTTAATTTATACTAACTTCTTAAGATTTTCTGTCTGTATTTCTTTCTTTTATAGTATACTTAACCGGTATATTTTAAGGAGGAATCATGGCAAATAGAAGTTATAAAAGCATATTGCATAATAAAAAAGAATTGCATGAAGAACATTCCACGCCTGTAGAAGAAATAAAAGAAGAACAGACAACAGAAGCTGCAGATACAACTGTAGAAAAAGTTTCTGAAGAAAAGACTGCAGAAGAAGCAAAAGAAGAACAAGTAACGGAAGCTGCAGATACACCTGTAGAAGAAGGTTTAGAAGAAAAACCTGCAGAAGAAGCAAAAGAAGAACAAGCAACGGAAGCTACAGATACAACTGTAGAAGAAAAGCCTGTAGAAAAGAAATGTCTCTTTTCCTTTCTAAAACCAAATGAAAATCGAAAGAAAGTTCCATTCATTCTCTTTTCCTTCATTTCTTTATCAATCACAATGTTGATTTCTGAATTCATCTTTAAAGTCATTGAGTTTGGATTCACACTCGATTTATCAGTTCTAAGAATCACATTATTCTCCTTTGGATTTGCGGGAATTCTTGCGACAATCTTATCTTTCTTTCCATTGAAAGTATCTCGCATTCTCAATACCATTTTCTGTTTTATCTTGCCAGTCTATGCATTATTCCAGATTGGTATTCATAATATGATGCATTCCTACGCAACACTTAAAACAGCTGGTGGATTAGCTGGTGCCATGGTTTCTTATGTACTTCAATATATTCGTCAGATGCCTCCACTGTACTGGTTCATGCTTTTAATTCCACTTTTCTATGTCTGGATTCAAAGAAAGTTCTTTGAACTATATCAATCCAAAAACTACAAGAATACAATTCTTGTCCTTGTCAGTGCATTAGCATTAGATGAATGTGGTTTATTACTCACATCTGTATATGGAGACTGGGAACAGTACACATACCCAACATTCCAGGAACGTGCAGTTCGTGAATACGGCATTGAAAGATTCCTGCTAAGAGATATCGCAACGATTTTCACTGAAAAAGAAGCAACATTACAAGAAGAAGAGCAACAATATACAAAAGTTGACAGCACAAGAAAAATAGACGATACAAAGTGGACTGAATTATCTAATGCAGATGATAATGAAACACGTAAAAAAGTAGACAGCTACTTAATGAATCAGAATATTGAAGGTTACAATGAAAAAACTGGTTTATTAGATGGCAAGAATTTAATCTATGTCATGATTGAAGCCTATGACTATATTGGTATGGATCAAGTATTAACGCCTACCCTCTATAAAATGATGACACAAGGCTGGAACTTCTCACATCACTACACACCTAAATTTGATACAGGAACTTCTGATTCAGAACTCATTTCAGAAACATCTCTTGTTCCTCGAAGAGATACAAACGTATATGCAGAGTTTGCGGATAATACATGGAAAAATTCCATCTTCTCATTATTTAACGCTGCAGGTTATTCTACACATGCCTATCATAACTGGTCTGATGAATTCTATCCTCGTAAAGAAATGATGGAAAGTCTAGGATGTGAAGATTATGAAGACTGGACAGATTTCAAAGAAGAATATGGTGAAGATATCACCATTCCTGGATGGCAGTCTGATTATGACTTATTCAGATTCACGACAGATAAATTTATCAATGAAGATAAGTTTATGACAATGTATATTACATCTTCAACACATTTCCCATATAACACAAACTGGGATGTTTTAGGAAATAAATACTTAGATGAAATCAACAAGGTTCATCCAGATTATCCAGAAGATGTAAAACATTATATTTCAAAAGCTATGGAACTAGATAAAGGTATGGAATACCTTCTAGAAACATTAGAAGAAGCTGAAAAACTAGACGATACCGCAATCGTATTCTTTGCAGATCATCATCCATTAAATATGAATTTGAATTATCTCTATGACTGCACACCAGCAATCGATGATGATGGTACAACCATTGATCGAAGTGAAGGAATGAATGAATTCCGTTCCCCTCTAGTCATCTATTGTCCATCTATTCTAGGAGATGAAACATTCACTGACGTTACAAGCACATATGATATTTTACCAACTGTATTAAATCTTTATAACTTGAACTATGACCCTCGCTTCTATCTTGGTACAGATTACTTCTCAGAGCAGGAATCCATTGTTTATTTCCCAGATGGTGACTGGACAACAAACAAAGGAACATACTATGCCGCAACAAATGAATTTGTACCTGCAGATGAGAGTGTAAGTGTTGATGATTCCTACATCACAAATAACACCGCAAGAGTCAACAATGCATTCAATATTTCATTGATGATCTACCAGACAGATTATTTCAAATATCGTTCTGAAATCACAACACCTGATTCTTCCTTAAAAAACTTCGTGATCGTTCAAGATCCTGAAACAGGAGAATCTATTCAGGTAGAAGCTACCGCAACACCTGAAACAAGCAAATAGTTAAAAAAATGGTTGAACCGATTTGTTCAACCATTTTTATATTTATCTAGCACGTTTCCAAGTTGACTTGGAGAACAAGATAAGAATTGGCATGATTTCAAGTCTACCTGCCAACATATCAAATGTCAGTATGATCTTAGAAAATGTTGAGAAAGATGCAAAGTTACTGACTGGTCCTACAAGAGATAAACCTGGTCCAATATTATTGACTGTTGCCATAACTGCAGAGAAATTTGTTTCAAAGTCAAATCCATCTACAGAGATCAATAATGTAGAAGCCATAACCAAGAATACATACACAATCAAATAGGATGAAATATTATTCACAATACTTTCAGGCATTGGACGATTGTTATATTCAATGACTCTCACTTCACTTGGATGTAAGAACTTATGCACATTTCTTCTTAATGTCTTCCATAAGATAACAAGACGAACCTGTTTGAATCCACCGCCTGTACTGCCAGCACATGCACCAACAAACATACATAACAAAACAATCGTATGTGCCATTGCCGGCCATTGGTTATAGTCTGTCGTTGCATATCCAGTCGTAGATATAATCGTTCCAACCGTAAACGCTGCATCTCGTAAACAATCACCATATTGTTTATAGAATGGCAATGCCGTAGCAAACAATCCAACAATTGCTAAGAAAACAACGGAAATAAAACAGATAAATTCTTCATCTTTGAGTGCTTCTTTTGCTTTTCCTGTTAAAATCAGGAAATAGATAGAGAAGTTAACAGAGAATAGCAACATGAATACTGTTGTGATATTGATTGCCGCATGGCTGTAAGAAGCCATAGAATCTGCTTTGACACCAAATCCACCAGTACCCGCTGTACCAAACGCAATACATACCGCATCAAACACTGGCATTTTACCAACAATAATCAATAACAATGCATCAATGACTGTCAATGCCGCATAGATACTATATGTGATTTTAGCAGTATCTTTCATCTTTGGAACAATTTTTCCAGAAGCTGGTCCAGGAGATTCCGCACGCATGATATGCATTGTAAATCCACCATTCTTACCGCCAACAGAAACGATTGCAAGCAAGAATACAAGAATTCCCATACCACCAACCCAGTGGCTGAATGATCTCCAGAACAACAAGCTATATGACATCTCTTCTACATTTAAAAGAATCGAGGAACCCGTTGTTGTAAAACCAGATACCATTTCAAACATTGCATCAACGAAGTGAGGAATTTCATTTGAGAATACAAATGGAAGACATCCAATTGCACTCATAACGATCCATGTTAAACCTGTTGTTACAAGTCCTTCACGTGCAAAGAAATGACCTCTTTGATAATTCTTTGTGATGATGAACAACAGTCCAACACACAAGAACAGAATGGCATACGTTACACAAAATCCATACAACGCATTCCATTCTTGTTGATACAATGCAATACCAACGGATGGAACCATTAATGCTGCTTCAATCAACAAAATGTAAGAAATAATACGTAATACAAATCTAAAATTCATATGATTCAATCCTCAAAAATATCATTGATTTGATGAATTGTTTTTGTTTCATCAGAAAGAATGACAATAATATCTCCCTTTTCTAATGTAGAATCACCATTAGGAATCTGGAACAAATTCCCTCTCGCAATAGAATTGATCAAGATATTCTTTTTAATATGAAGATCTTTTAAAGGAATACCTAAATGTTTTGTTGTTTCATCCACACGGAATTCAGAAGCATCAACGCGATCTTCTGCAATTCTATGAATTGTTAAAGCAGCACCTTGCTTATTTTGAATTGCTCGTACATAACGAACAATATGCATTGATACAAGATCCTTTGGAGAAATCACAGAACCAAGATCCAGTAAATCTGTTAATTCATTGATTCTTCCTCTACCAAGCTTTGTAACGACAGTAGGAATCTTCTTCTGACGCGCCATAATTGAAGAAACCATATTGATTTCATCAATTCCTGTTAATGATACAAATGCATCATAATCTTCAAGATCTTCACTGTCTAATACAGAATGATCAGAAGCATCACCATGAATGATCGTAGCTTTTGGGAGTAATCCAGCAAGCATTGTGCATGTTTCTTCATCCAGTTCAATGATTGTTGAACGAATGCCAGATTCTTCAAGACTCTTTGCAAGATAATACGCAATTCTGCTTCCTCCAGCAATCAATACATGTCCAACAGGTTTCTTTACAACACCAATATTATTTAATAATGTATGTAATTCCTGATCTGTACCTGTGATATATAAACGATCATTTTCTTTTAATACCGTATCACCATTTGGCAATATAATACGTCCTTCTCTTAAAATTGCGGAAATCAGTACCTGTGCCTGTACACGTTTATGTAAGTCTGACAGCTTGATATCCTTGATTTTAGAAGTTCCTTCAATTCTAAGTTCAGCAATTTCTGCTCTAGACTTAGAAAAGTGTTCAACCTTATTAAATTCTGGAAGTTTCAATAAACTAGCAATTTCAATTGCAGCTTCTCTTTCAGGATTAATTACAAGTGATAAATGAAAGTGATCACTCAACTTCAATAAACCAGAAACATATTCAGGATCTCTCACTCTTGCGATAACATGTACATTCTTATTTAATGCACGTGCAGTCATACATGCCAATACGTTAACTTCATCTGCACTTGTAGCCGCAATAAAAACATCCGTTTCATTGATACCAGCTTCTTCTAATGTTTCTACAGTTGCTGCATTTCCTTCATATGTAATCACATCATATCGATTACCAATTGTTTCTAAAACAACAGGATTTTTATCAATCAATGTGATTTCATATCCATCAGCACTTAATTCTTTTGTTAATGTCTTTCCGACTTTACCAGCTCCTGCAATGACTATTTTCATTCCATTCCCCTCTTATTTCAATCACTGTAAATTGTATAGTCATCTGTAACAAAAGACAACCTAAAAAGAACTGATTCCTCCTCTTTCAAGGTTTCTTTTCAATATTCTATTATTCATGTTATCGCCATCTTGATATTCACACATTATTTTCATATAAAGTAATGTGTCATAATCAAAAATACAACACAACAGAAAAGAGGTGTTTCCACCTCTTATGCTTATTTTTTCAGTTTATTGAACAATGGTTCAACTGCTTTCAAAAATCCTTTCCAGTATGGAGGATACGCATCATATCCTCGATATTCAAGACCTTCATCCCAGTTAATATCAATACCAAGTTCCCATTCATTGTTATCCAATTGATTCTGTCCATTATTTTCAGGAATGTATTCTTTATTCCAGTCTAATAGATAGAGTTCATTAAACAGCCAGTCTTTCAACCGTGTCCAGTCTTCTTTGCTTAGTACGTCTGCAACTTTATCAAAACTGCCCTCATTTGCATCATATACTTCATATACACAAGAGCCATCCTTTTCCTGAATCATTCTTAAGCGAACACTTCCACTGACAATATCTCCATAACGGAATCTCAAACCAGTCACTGCATCTACCATAGGAGTTCCTTCATCAGATAAAGCAACTCTTCCAAATGAATTCTTACAGTTGTTACAAACAAAGTATTCACTGTGTTTTTCTACATCTTTACTTCCACAATGTGGACAAATTAATTTCTTAGCCATATTTCTCCTTTCAGTGACACGCTTTATTTTAACGCATCTATTTCATATCTGCATCATTTGTTTGATTTTTCGAAAGCTATACAGAAAGTAGGCAATTTCTACAATTGCGGTAAGTGTCCAGGAACATGGATATAACAAATATAATGAAGTGATTGTATGAAACTGTGCAAAGATCGTATATACCCACAGTACTCTAAATGCACAAGATCCAATCATCACAATGATTGTTGGAAGAATACTCTTTCCAATGCCTCGACTAGCCGCAATCGTACAATCCATAAATGAAGAGAGACAATATGAAAATGCCATGATTCTCAACTTTTCCATTCCTGACTGCATGACAAGTGCATCATTTGTAAATAGTGATAAGAACGTATTTCCAAATATAAGAAGCAATCCACCAAATAATACACCAGAAGAAAATGAATAGAACAATGCAATCAGATAGCTCTTCATCATACGTTCCACATTTCCTGCACCATAGTTTTTAGATACAAAAGAAGAACAGCCTGTATGGAAAGCCGCCAGAACGTTATAAACAATCGTATCTGCATTATTCGCTGCAGAGTTTCCTGATACAACAATTGCATCAAAGGAATTCACTGCCTTTTGTACAAATAGATTCGCTATCGCAAAGATTGCATTCTGTAATCCAGCTGGAACACCTAATTCCATTACACGCATAAATGCATGACGATCAAATAAAGATGGTTCCACTACCAATTTACAGATATCTTCACGACTCTTTAAGTGTGCCAGTATTAATCCAGCACTCAAATACTGTGCAATGACAGATGCAATCGCTACCCCATCTGCAGCTCTATGAAATACAATAACGAAGAATAAGTTCAAAATAACATTCGCAATTCCCGCAACTGTTAAATACATCAAAGGTCTTTTCGTATCTCCACATGCACTCAACACACCATTTCCATAGTTATATAAAGCCATTGCAGGAAAACCTAATGAAAAGATCTTTAAATACAATGCTGCCTGTTGAAATAACTCCTGTTTTGTATTTAATACATTCAGCATGATATCTGTTGAGAAAAAAGAAATCAGGCAAATCAAAATTCCAACGACACCACATGCAACAAATGCGCTGCATATATTCTTTTTTGTCAGCGCATTGTTCTGTGCACCTAGACAATGTGCAATGACTACCGTAACACCACTGCCCATGCCTATAAGAAACCCTGTATACAACGATACAAGGATCGTTGTAGAACCAACTGCACCAAGTGCGGTATAATCCGCAAACTTTCCTACAATTGCGACATCGCTTAAATTAAATAAAACTTCTAAGATTTGCGCAAACATCAACGGCACGCTAAAGAAAAATATATTTTTCCAAAGAGAACCTTCACACATTTGAATACTTTGTTTCATCTCTACACCCTTTTATTTCATACACTATTGTATCCATCCTTTGCAGAGGGTAAAGAAAAACTTTCCAAAAAGATGGAAAGTTAATTTGCTTTCAATAATTTATCTCTGTTTTTCGCAACAAGCAATGTAATTGCCACTTCAATTACAAATGCAAATACCATGAATAGATACTGTCCATTTGCTAAAAAGTGTCCTGCCATGCAATTTAATAACACCTGGATCCAGCTGCTTGCCGCTACCGCAATAGAGAATTCCTTCACTGTAATTGTTGTCTGTGCGGATAAGTATGGAATGATTCCATTGGGAACCCCTGGAACCATACATGCAATTGCCACAACAAAGATCTGATGTCCCTGATTGATTTTCTGAATGAGCCAGTTTTCTTTCTCGCCTTCTTTATGAATCAGTGTCGCAATATTCTTTTTAAACAATCTTCCGATTGTAAATGCAATCACATTTCCACTGACAAATCCAATCCAGCAAACGATAAAGCTCTTCCACCATCCATAAATCAAAGCGCCTGCAACTTGAATAACCATGGAAGGAAACACAATTGATACGACCTGCATTACACAAATCACCCACAATACAACAAATCCACCAATCGTTGACTGTGCTTCTAAATATGCTTTCAACTCTTCCTGATCACCATGTTCCAATAAATGAAACAATTCAACAATTTGATTTCCAAACGTTTTATATACGATATATGCCATAAAAACCACAACACATATCATCAATAAGATCAATGTATTTTTTCCTATCTGTTTTACCTTTTTTGCCATAAACTAACCTGAATTGCCTAAGGAATATAGCATATTTCTTAAGAAATATCACAACTTTTATTAAAAAAATATATAAATATCAAAAATTGTATATACATAACGCAAAATTTTAACAGTTCTTTTTTCATGAATTTTAATTTCTCATTTTCATAATATATGAAAATATATGTTTCTATTTCAAGTACATTTACATATTTGTTTTCAGTTTAAATACAGTATAATATAGCATGGTTTGGTCTATTGGTTACTATTGTCATATATGGGGATATAAGAACAATTGATAATATGATGGTATTTTTCTTACTGCCTGCACCATACATTGATAGATCACCTATTCAGAAAGGATGAACTAACACATTAGTTCAATTAAGGTAAAATGGACAATTCTAAAAAAATTAAATGGTATGCCTTATCCTTTATGTGTTTCTCAACACTTTGGGGATTCGGTAATGTCGTTAATGGTTTCATGTACTTTAACGGCATACAGGTTATTTTCTCATGGTTAATGATGTTTGCATTATACTTCATTCCATACGCATTAATGGTAGGAGAACTCGGCTCTGCATTCAAAAACAAAGGTGGAGGCGTTACATCCTGGGTACAAGAAACAGCTGGAAGCAAACTTGCATATTATGCAGGATGGACATATTGGGCAGTACATGTCTCTTATATCGCAAGTAAATGTTCCAGTGGCTTAAAAGCTATTTCATGGCTGGTATTTAGAAACGCAGAAACATATGACTCTTTCCCAACACGTTATATTCAGATTGCGGCACTGATCGTACTGATCGTATTCTGCTATATCGCTTCTAAAGGTTTGAACCCACTAAAGAAGCTGGCAACACTTGCTGGAAGCAGTATGTTCGTACTTAGTATTCTCTACATCATTTTGATGTTTGGTGCACCAATCATTAATCCAAATGGTGGATATGTATCCATGGACTGGTCAATGAAGAATCTCATTCCAAATTTCAATGTTGAATATATCACAAGCTTATCCATTCTTGTATTCGCTGTGGGCGGTATTGAAAAGATCTCTCCATATGTCAATAAAATGGAAGGCAATCCAGCAAAGCAATTCCCTAAGTCAATGATCTTTGCGGCTGTTATGGTTGTAATCTGTGCTTTATTCGGTACGATTGCTATGGGTATGATGTTTGATCCAGAAATCATCAATGCAAGTGCAGAAATCAAGAGTTCTTATATTTCTAACGGTTCTTACTGGGCATTCCAGAAGCTAGGCAACTACTATGGTATGGGCGATCTATTGTTGATCATCTACGCTGCAGCTACCGCAATCGGACAGTTTTCAACACTTGTCATTTCTATCGATGCGCCATTAAGAATGTTATTAGAAGATGAAAATTCTTCTCAATATATTCCTAAGACATTACTCAAGCAGAATCAAAATGGTTCTTACGTTAACGGTATCAAGATGGTAGCATTACTCTCTGGTACAATCATCCTTGCACAGATGACAGTTCCAGGCGCAGCTGCAGTTCTTACACAGCTCAACAAGCTCAATTCTGTATGTATGCCATTCCGTTACATCTGGGTATTCTTTGCATATATCATGCTTAAAAAGGCAGGAGATGCATTTTCTCAAGAATATCATTTTGTAAAAGGTAAAACACTTGGTATGATTATTGGTGGCTGGTGCTTCTTTGTTACTCTGTTCTGCTGTATTACAGGTGTATACTCAACAGACATGAGAACAATGATTCTAAATATCTGTACACCAGTTGTCTTGATTGTTCTTGGTATGATCTTACCAATAATTCGTCAAGCACAAGATAAGAAAGAAAAAGGCAACTAAAATGAACGAAAAAACAGTATCCGAAGAGTTATTTCAATTTATTCAAAACAGTCCAAGTATGTTTCATTCCATTCAGACAATGAAGTCTTACTTAGACGAAGCAGACTTTACATACCTTCCAGAAAATACAACATGGAGTCTTGAAAAAGGAAAGAATTACTACACAATTAGAAATCATTCCAGTATTATCGCATTCCAGGTTGGTTCTTCTTTAGACAACTATCATTTCCAGATGTGTGCATCTCACAGTGATTCCCCTACATTCAAAATCAAGAGTGTACCTGAATTAAAGGGACAGGGCGATTACTTAAGATTAGATGTTGAAGCATATGGCGGCATGATTGATGCAACATGGTTCGACCGTCCATTAACAGTCGCTGGTAGAGCTCTTGTTAGAAATGGCAATACAATTGAAAACAAACTTGTATACATTGATAAGGATCTATTATTGATTCCAAATGTTGCAATCCATCTCAATCGTGATGTGAATAATGGCGTTCACTTCAATCGACAGATTGATCTATGTCCTCTATTCTCTTGCGGCAAAGCAAAAGAAGGAGACTTTAGAAAGATGATTGCGAATGAATGCGGTGTGAAGGAAGAAGATCTTCTTGGTGCAGACTTATTCTTAGTCAATCGTCAAAGACCATGTATCTGGGGATATAAAGATGAATTTATTTCATCTCCTAAATTAGATGACTTACAATGTGCATTCACAACACTCAAGGCATTCTTAGCTTCTAAGAATGATCATGACATCAACGTATTTGCTTGTTTCGACAACGAAGAAGTTGGTTCAAACACAAAGCAAGGCGCAATGTCTACGTTCCTCAAAGATACACTGACACGTATTAACCTTGGCCTTGGCTTCACACAGGAAGATTACTTCAAGGCAGTTTCTAAGTCTTTTTTAGTCAGTGCGGATAATGCACACGCTGTACATCCAAACCACCCAGAAAAGACAGACGCTGTAAACTGTTCTTACATGAACAAAGGTCTTGTCATCAAGGAAAGTGCAAACCAGAAATATACAACAGATGCATTCTCAAGATCTGTAATGATGCAGATTTGTCATATGGCAAATACACCTTTCCAGACATTTGCAAATCGTTCTGATTCTGCAGGTGGTTCCACACTTGGAAATCTTTCTAACACACAAGTCAGTGTTCACGCAGTAGATATCGGTTTACCTCAGCTATCCATGCATTCAACATATGAAACTGCAGGTATCGAAGATACTGTTACAACAATTGAAGCATTAACAAAGTACTATTCAACAGATATTGATATTACAAATTTTGAGTGCGTTAACTTTCGTTAATCAATCAAAGTTACATGTATAAGATTTCTTCAAAAAAGAAGTAGACGTTAACTGCTTTTGAATTGTACAATATTATAAGCAGTAGAGAGGTGATGCAAAGTGACAGAAGTTAAAAAACATGCATATTGGATCCACTTCACAAGAGAAGACAAAGAATCCATCAATGGATTTGTTTATCTACCACAATGTACTTGTTCAAATTGCGAACAACGTGTCAATTACGAAAAACCAATTTGTCCATATTGTGGGGCAATCATGGATGCAGAAGCTCCAAAGGATACAACAGAGCACTCGTAAGAGTGCTTTTTTTATGAAAAAAACATCCATTTACTGAAATGATTTCATCATATTCTGCTTGCGAAACTGCAGTGGCGTTAACTGTGTCGCTTTTTTAAATTCTTTCATAAAATGTCCAAGATTATTAAATCCACTTTCCAGACAAACCTCCATCACTGGAAGTTCTGTTGTACTTAATAATGTTGTTGCATGATGAATACGATAGTCATTAATATAAGAAATTGGTGTTTTTCCAAGTGCTTTTTTGAAAAAGCGACAGAAATACTGTTCATTCATCCCCACAAGTGCACTTAGCTGTGCAAGTGTTAACTGACGCTGGTAATTCTGATGAATATAGCTGAGTACACGCTTCAAAAGCTCTACACGTGGGTTGTGAGATGGATTGCTTGAAGTTAGTAAAGTATATTCCGCAAGAACTCCAAGAATACTCAATAGTGCAGCTTTTACCTGTAATTGAGAAACAGGATTTTCAATTGTAAACTGATCACGACAAACATGGTTTTCTTTACAAAATATCGAACGAATTTTCAAAAACTCCTGTTGAACCTGTGCAAATGCTGGATGTTCAGAAGTTAAAAAAGACGGAAAAGAAAGTTTATGTTCTGATAAAGGAAGCAGAAATTGTTCCTGTACGAGATCTAAGGTTGCAAACGTCAATAAATCTGCAGAGAATACAACAGCCTGTTCCTGATATTGATCAGAATCAGAAGACAATGCATGTAATTCTCCACTATTGATAAAACAAAAACATGGACTTTTGAGATGCGTTATATTCATGTTGATATCCACCTGATAAGAATCCTCTTCCAGATAGATAATCTCAATCTGTTCATGCCAGTGATGCTTTACGACATACAAAAAACCAGACGAATCATTTTCATGCATCGCCTGGTAAAAGGCACATGGAAAACTAAAGTTTCCATGTTGCCTTGCTTCTTTTAAAGATGAAGGAAATGTTTTATCTTTCATTCATGTAGAATAACACGTGCTTCATATGGTTGCAACTTTCCAATCTTATGCATTTTGTAATTGGAAATCAATTCCTTTGCATCAGGATCATCACAAAGATCACAATCCTGTTCATGATCAGTAAAGTTGCAGACAACAGTTAATGTCTGTCCATCAAGAAGACGATTATATGCATAGATAGATTCACTGTCTTCTAACAATCCCTGGAATGTTCCATAGACAATGATTGGAAGTGTATGACGCAAACGAATCAATTCCTGATAATAATGGAATACAGAATCTGGATCTTCTAATGCAGCTTTCGCATTGATTTCTGTATAGTTTGGATTCACATTGATCCATGGTGTACCATCTGTAAAGCCAGCATTTTCAGAATCATCCCACTGCATTGGCGTACGTGCATTATCACGACCAATTTCCTGTAGATAACGCATCATGTCTTCTGCCTTTACCATTCCACTATCTACGTATTGATGGAAAGCATTGATACTTTCGATATCACGGTAATCTTCTAGCTTATCAAAGTAAACGTTTGTCATACCAAGCTCTTCACCTTGATAAATATAAGGTGTTCCTTTCATCATATGCAGACAAGTCGCAAGCATTTTCGCAGAAACAACACGATATTCTTTGGAATCATTACCAAAGCGAGAAACTGCACGAGGCTGATCATGATTATCAAGATACAAGCTATTCCAGGCTTTTCCTTCTAGTTCATACTGCCATTGATTCATGACACGACGGAAATCTTTTAATTGAGGTTTTTGATCTGTCCATTTTCCAATTGGACCACTCACAAGATTCACATGTTCAAACTGGAATATCATCCCCAGTTCACTTCCCTCATTATTTGCATATTTCTTTGCTTCATCAATCGTAACACCACTTGCTTCCCCAACTGTAAGCAGATCATAATGAGAAAGGACTCGCTTGTTCATTTCCTTCAAGTATTCATGAACACGCGGACCATTACATACGTATGGAGCAAGACTGCCATACAATCCATCTTCAATTGGTCCATCAGGGAAAGATTGTACTTTTGAAATCATACTGATAACATCCATACGGAATCCATCAATTCCCTTTTCACACCACCAGTTCATCATATCAAAAACTTCATCACGAACCTTTGGATTTTCCCAGTTCAGATCTGGCTGCTTTTTTGAGAAGCAATGCAGATAGTACATACCTGTACGTTCATCTAGTTCCCATGCAGAACCACCAAACCAAGAACCCCAGTTGTTTGGTTCTTTGCCATCTTTTGCCTCTTTCCAGATGTAATAATCACGATATGGATTTTCTTTAGAACTACGGCTTTCAACAAACCAAGCATGTTCATCTGAAGTATGGTTTACCACAAGATCCATTACAATTTTAATATTGTGACGATGCGCTTCCGTAAGCAAATGATCAAAGTCTTCCATTGTTCCAAAATCGTCCATGATATTACGGTAATCAGAAATATCATATCCATTATCATCATTTGGGGATTTGTAAACTGGAGAAAGCCAGATAACATCTATTCCAAGTGTCTGTAAATAATCAAGATGTGCAATGATACCATTCAAATCACCAATACCATCATGATTGCTGTCAGCAAAACTGCGAGGATAAATCTGATAAATGACTGCTTCTTTCCACCATGCTTTTTTCTCTTCTGTCATATTTGCCTCCTGTATGGTTACAAAATGTGTTTATCAGTAACACAATTCTATTTTTTCATTTTTACTTTAACTTTTGAAAAGAAATTATTCTACTGTTAATATGACACAAAACTACGGTATTTTGACTTTTCACAAAATATCTTTCTCACAACATAAATAAAAGATGCACTCATGCATCTTCATTTATGGATTACATTGACCACATGGCGTATATCCCTCTTGTATGATTTCATCTCTTGTTAACTGAGAGATTTCTTTATTATGTTCTGCCATTTCATTAACACTTTCACAATCCATTGTATGAAATTTCTTGCTCCTTGTATTCAATACATAGCCACTTTCTACTTGTTGTGTTTCCTGTACTTGTGACTGTTTTTCTGTTTCAAAAGAAATATTCTTTCCATCTGTCTTACACGTAATCGTTCCTTGCTGATCTGTACGATAAATCACACTGCCAGTCTGTTTTAATCCATCAAGTGTTTCTTTATGTGGATGTCCATACACATTGTCTTTTCCACATGAAATTACAGTATAGGATGGCGATACTGCATTCAGCCATGCACTAGAAGCTGCATTATAGCTTCCATGATGTCCTGCTTTCAATATATCAACATTTACTTCATCAAAATGATTATACAGAATCAGCTGTTCTTCCAATTGTTCTGCATCCCCTGTAAATAAAAACGAAACATCTTTATAATCCATACGCAATACAATAGAATTGTTATTCTCTTCATTTGGAAGAATATCCGTAGGACCTAGCACTTGAATCGTTGCTTCTCCTAAAGAAAATGTATCTCCATCACTTGCAACATTGACTGGAACATTTTTTTCTTCCGCCTTCTTTAGAAATTTATTGTATGTTGTATTTTCACTTTCTGTATATGGAACGAGTATCTGCTTGCAGTATGCTGCCTCTAAAGCAGCACTTAATCCGCCAACATGATCAGCATGAGGATGTGTTGCGACAACATAAGAAAGTGTATCAATTCCTTTTTCCTTTAAGATCGTGTAGATTTTCTGTGACTGGTTAGCTAAGCCACCATCAATCAGCATTGCTTCATCGTTATCGACAATTAAGGTAGAATCCCCTTGTCCAACATCAATAAAGTAAACTTCTAATCCATCACTGACTTCTTCACTTGCGTGATATCGTTTATATCCTGCAGTTAGAAGTAATAGACTTCCAATCAGCAAACTAAATATATGTTCCCTTTTTCTCATTCCACTATTTTATCAAAAAAAGAGAGGAAAGTTCCTCTCATAAATGTAATATTGATGTCGCAATTGTAAAGTAAATCAAAAGTGATAAAGCATCAATAATCGTTGTAAGCATTGGAGAAGCCACAACAGCTGGATCTAGACCTGTTTTAGAAACAATCAAAACTAAATTACTTGCGATAAATTTAGAAAAGAATACAGAGCATACAATTGTTAATGAAACAACTGCAGCAACCAAGATTCCAATCTGATCAAAAAATACACACTTCATGAATACCGCAGAAGCCAATGTGATTCCACACATTAAGCCAACACGTAATTCTTTCCACACAACTTTTGCATAGTCTTTAAATGTAATTTCTTCTAGAGATAATCCACGCACAACTTCTACAGAAGCTTGTGATCCAGCATTACCACCTGTATCCATCAACATTGGAATATAGGCTGTTAATACAACATATTTGCTTAATGCAGATTCAAATGAAGTAATGATTCCACCTGTAAAAGTAGCAGAAATCATCAACAATAACAGCCAAGGAATTCTCTTTTTCCATGTTTCAATCACAGTTGTTCTTAGATATGGTTTATCATTAGGAATGATAGCATTCATCTTATCGATATCTTCTGTTGCTTCTCGTTCCATGATATCCATGATATCGTCAACCGTAATAATACCAACCATACGGTTTTCTTTATCTACAACTGGTAAAGCAGTAAAGTCATATTTTTTAAAGATTTGTGCAACGTGTTCCTGGTCATCACCTGTTGTACAAGATACAACGTCTTCATGCATGATATCAGAAATCAATTCATCTTTTGAACGAATGATTAAATATCTTAACGCAACTGTACCAATGAGTTTTCTCTTACCATCTAAAACATAACAAACATTAACTGTTTCAGAATCTTTGCCTAATTGACGAACACGATTGATTGCATCACGCACTGTCATAGATGCTTTCAAATCCACAAATTCAACGGTCATAATAGAACCGGCAGAATCTTCTGGATACTGTAAAAGATGATTGACATCTTTTCTAGTTTCACTAGAAGCATATGCCAGAATTCTTTTAACGACATTCGCAGGCATTTCTTCCAGTAAGTCAGTCGCATCATCTGCGTACATGTTATCAATAATAACACCTGCTTCATGATCACTTAATTGTGTAATGATATATTGTTGAGAATCATCTTCTAACTGTGAAAATACATCTGCAGCCAATTCCTTTGGAAACAAACGGAAGATTTTTAACATATCTTCATCTTCCATTAACTGAAGAATCACTGCCAGATCACTTTCGTTCATATCTTGTGCCATTGCACGCAATGCTACGAATTTTTTCTCTCTTAAAAAGCCTCTGAAAATTTCGAGGTCTTTTTCATAATTTTTTTCCATATATAGTTCCTCCAAAGATGGTTATGATTATGATGTAACGGAACATCGTCTGTTGTATTCGCATATATCGGACTACATTGACTCATAAAACCACCTCCTTTGAAACCTCTAAAACAAATAATAACTGCCTCAGATTGAAAGTCAAGAAAAAAGGTGATGCTTCACCACCTTTTTACAAACAATTTTTATAAATATTCACAATGTCTTCTACAGTCAGAGGAACATATGCATTTGCTAAACGATCATTACGATTTGCATGCTTTGCCATTTCTTCAAAATATTCATCCGTAATATTCAATTCACTTAATGTAGAAGGAATACCACAATCTTTGAAGAACTGTTCCAGAGCATCAATAGACTGCTGAATCAATCCATCTTCATCTTCACCATTTAGTCCCATAACATTTTTTGCAAACTTCACAAATCTTTCTTTACATGTAGGATCCTTCTGTACAATATAACGCATCCATCTAGGTGTTAAAATTGCTAGACCAACACCATGTGTAATATCATAATAAGCACTCAATTCATGTTCCATTGCGTGACAAGGCCATCCAGTAGATGCTTTACCATATTCAGGAATACCAGAACATGCAATGGAAGAATCTGCCATCAAATTTGCACGTGCAGAATAATTATCTGGCTCTTTCAATGCAATTGGCAAGTTCTTCATAACAGACTTTAATACTGTTTCAGCAATTCCATCTGCCAGATCACTATCCATTGTTCTAGAAAAATAACCTTCAAAGATATGAGACATGATATCTGCAGAACCAGCAGCTGTCTGATATTGGGAAACAGAATATGTATATGTTGGATCACAGATCGATACACTAGGGAATGTATATGTATTGCCTAATTTTTCTTTTGTTTCTAGATTAGAAATAACAGCACCATCATCATATTCACTTCCAGTAGCACTTAATGTCAGCACATCTACAAGAGGTAATGCTTTTCTATAGCCTTCATGTGTTTTTGCCATTTCCCATAAATCACCTTCATAGTAAGCACCACAACAAATTGCTTTCGCACAATCAATTGTACTGCCGCCACCAACTGCCAATACAACATCAGTATGATGCTCTTTACACAAAGAAGCACCTTTTTCTACAGAAGTAATTCTAGGGTTTGGTTCAATACCACTGCATTCAACAACGTTATATCCACCATTGTTTAAGATTTCCATAACTGTATCATACAATCCACTTCTTTTAATGGATCCACCACCATATGCAAGCAGGACATTCTTGCCAAATGGTTTTAAAGCCTCATCTAAGTGAGAAATTGATCCCTTTCCAAAAAAGATCTTTGTTGGAATATCATGTGTAAAATTCAACATATAAACACCTCTATCTTTCAACGAGAATTCTAGCACACCAAAAATAAAGACAGTAGCAATTTGCTCACTGTCTCTGTATTTTCTGCTTTAAGTAATTCCGTAGATTCTGATCCGTACAATAAATATAGCAGCCTTTCATGCCTCTTGTCATTAATGTACGATATGTATTCTTAATGATTTCATCTGCTTTTTTCTCAGCTTTGCAATGGTCTTGCTTATCTAGTTTTTTGATACCTTTCATTGACTGGTCTGTTTTTGCACGTTTCGAAACATCCGTAACAATATGATGATCCTCATAACGCATATCATCACCAATAATCAATCCAACATAGTCAAATTCCAATCCTTGTGATGTATGAATACAGCCAACTTCATCAATCGATGTATCATCTAATGCAAAGATAGAATTTCCAAGATTCCATGACATTTCAAAATCACCGATTTTAATATCATGTACTTTCGAATTATTCTTGCCATCTCTAATCCAATCCCAGCAATATCCCGCAAGCATTCTAGATCGATGATTGATTTTATTCTTTTCAATGATCAATTCTCTAACTTCTAAAGGAGAATCTAAAATGCGAATATCATAGTCAATATCTTCCAGATTATAATTGGCTGTTGGCTGAATTTCTAACGTATTATCTACCCATGCCAAATAGCCATCTGAACCATTACATCGAAATTGCGATAATAGCTTTAACTGTGTAACTTCACTGCTTTCAGCCTTCGCCCACTTCTTGATTTCATCAACACTTCCAATATCACTCATCGTTACACGCTGACTTTCATCAATGAAGAAAACTGAACATTTACTAGAATGAATGACTTCTTTAATCTGATTTTCACCCATATTTTGAAACATGCCAGATTTTTCATTCATACGATGTGCTTCATCAACTAAAATTGTATCCACATAGTTATTCTCAATTTCAGTATAAGAACCTGTAGAACGGAACATGATATCCACTCTGTTCTTTTTAAAGTCACCTTTTAATTTTTGAGAATACACTTGTCTTGGTGCACTGTTTTTCGATGCATATTGCGCAAACTGTCCTCTTTTTGTCAGTTCAGCAAGCAGGTTGATTGCGACAACAGACTTTCCTGTTCCCGGTCCACCTTCAACAATGATTGTTCTCTTTTTCATATCCTCTTTGCTTTTACATGCCAGTTGCAGAATATTTTCATAAACAACTTTCTGATCATCAATCATGATAAATTCACGATTTCCTTTCAGCATGTTAGAGATAGCATTTTGCAGGCTCTTGCTCGGACGAATCTTTCCATGATCAATCTCATACAAAATCTTTTTATCATCACCCTTTTGAATAAAACGATGAATAAATTCTCTCAACTTTAATGTATCTCTTTCACAAAACACAGGTGCTTCATCAATATATTCTTTATATTTCTCATCCAATATAGGATCATTTTCTTTTAAAGCATAATTATGAAGATACGCACAAGGAGACAAAATGATGTTTTGATCTTGTACTGTTTTATTGTAGTCACGTATGAGCGTAGCATATGACCATACCTGATAGCATGGATGAACGATTTCTCTTACTCCACCACCCGTATATGTTTCTACAAGTGCATCTTTTCCATCCACTTTTTTCACTTCATCCCATTGCTTCAGCTCAATAATCACCGCATTTGACTGGTTATACTCATCATATCCAGAAATAATAAAATCAACACGTTTAGAAGTCTGTGGAACATTATATTCAATTGCAATCCCAGCATGATCTGGAATGGATGCATCTGATAAAACAAGGTACATACGTGTTAATGAATTCTTCCATGAATCAAATTCAGACTTTGGTGTTGTTCTACCCATTTTTTCATGAATACGCTGTCGAACTTCTTCCGCAATTGTTCCATTCATTACACTATTTAAAAATTCAGTCTTGATTCCATCATATACGATCATTGTTAAAACCTCTGCATTTATTTTACCACAGAAAAGAACAGGCTCTTTCACCTGTTCTAATGATACTGTCTATCTGTTAATAATAATTGTAGTGTTTGGAGAATTTCTTCTTTTGGAACATCACATGCACTAGACATCTGTTTAATCAGACCAGCCATTGCACCTAACACCTGAGCTAGTGAACTTGATCCATAAATCAATTGTGTTTTTGTCCCATCACAAATCCCACCAAAGAACGCTCTTTGATCACTGTCTTCCTTCAAATATTCTTCAATTTGTTCACTGAGCAGTTTTGTTAACTCTTCTTGTTTCATATATGTATCCTTTACGCATATTTAATGTAATCAAACGTATTTTACACCAATTCATTGTATGAAAGTGTATAAAAAAACCGAAGGCTGATATGTTCCCTCTTCTGTAGAGGTGGGTATCCTTGGTCAATCATCAGGATTCTTACGCGCAGCAAGCATTCACAACAGATATCGCCAGTCAGAATTCCCTTATATCAAAGTGTAGGAAAAATATGTGTACCTTCGGTATAAGTAGTATAACAAATACAATCTATCAAAACAGTCTTGACTATCTTTTTTTATTCGTTCCAAAAAAGAAAAGAACCAAAATGGTTCTTTCGTTATTTTACTTCAGAAGCTCCGTATTCAAGACCTTCATTAAAGTTACGCGCATTTTCCATTGTCACTGCAGCAATTGCCTGCAATGCTTCACGTGTGAAGAATGCCTGATGACTTGTTAAGATCAAGTTAGGGAATGTTGTTAAACGAGCAACAATACTATTCTGCATCATATCGTCAGAATGGTCTGTATATACATTACCATCTTCACCTTCATATACATCTAAACCAACCGCATGGAACTTATTCGCTCTTAAGCCCTTAATCAATGCATCTGTATCAATTAATGGTCCACGAGATGTATTAACTAGCATTACACCATCTTTCATCATATTGATAGCTTCATCATTGATCATATGATATGTTCCACCTTCACCCATGATCAGTGGAGCATGTAAAGAAATCAAATCAGATCTCTTCAATAATTCTTCCTTTGTAACGTATGTCAATAAACCTTCTTCTTCAAGCTTCTTGTTAGGATATGCATCCCATCCAAGTACTGTCATACCATAACCCTTGCAGATTCTAGCCATAATCTGACCAATTCTGCCTGTCCCCATGATACCAGCAACTTTGTTATGAAGATCTAATCCAAGTAAACCATTCAAAGAGAAGTTGTTATCTCTAACTTTATTGACTGCTTTATTGATTCTTCTATTTGCAGCCTGGATGAGTGTCATTGCGTGTTCAGCAACTGCATATGGAGAATATGCTGGAACGCGTAATACTGTAATTCCACATTCCTTTGCGGCATCTAGATCAACATTGTTGAAACCAGCACATCTTAATAGAATGAGCTTAACACCATTCTTATGCAATTCTTCTACAACAGGACGAGGTGCTTCATCATTAACGAAAATACATACTGCATCAAATCCAACAGAAAGATGCGCAGTTTCACTTGTCAAACGAGAATTGAAATATGTAATATCGACGTTATATGTTCCTTCCCCTTTATCTTTAGATAGTTCTGAGAAGAAGATACGGTCATAGTCTTTTGTTCCATAGAAAGCAACCTTCAGAATAGAAGCTGGTTTATCTTTCGGCTCAACTTCCTTTAGTACTTCCTGAATCTTTGCCATTGCTTCTTCTTCATCTTCACCAGTGATTGTAAACTTGAGTGTAGTACCTTTAGCGGCATGCAGACTCAAAATGGAAAGAACATCGTTACCTTTTGCTTCTTCACCATTACCTTCAATCACAACTGCAGACTTAAAATTTGTACATGCCTGTGCAAGCATTGCTGCTGGACGTGCATGAATACCTAGAACATTTGTTACAACATAATTAAATGTTTTCATTACGTTTAGAATCCTCCCTTACGTTTTCTTCATATTTATTTTACATGATGATATGTAATCCTACTACTTTTTTTATTTCATTTTTTTCATAATTTTCACAAATGAAAAGATAAGGTCGATAGCCTTATCTTACATTCTACTTAATTGATCTTTGATTTCTTCTACACGGCGAATAGCACGTCGTACCTGTTTTTTTGCATCTTCGATTTGACTTTGGACCATAAAGTCGATAATTCCGTTGTCCATAAATACATCCGCGAAACTCATAAAGTCCATATTATCAAACTGAAAGTCTAGATCTTCATCCACATCTCTCAATTCTTTAGAAAATCTCTGTAAAGCATATCTTGCTTCATTCATATGCTTTTGCGCAGAATTCATATTTGAGTGTTTGATCATTGAAGTAATCATACCTCCACCAAGGATGTCGAAGATTCCCCATCCACCAGCACTTTTCAAATCTGTTTCTGCATTACGTAATGCTCTTAAAGCAACATTTGCTGCTTCAATTGCTTCTAGTATTTCATTTTGATATTGTGCATCTGTCATATTGTTGTTCCTTTTCTAGCAATAAATACAATGAGTGCAACAGGTATGAAAACAAATATTGCAAATACACCAATCACACTAAACAATATCACCATTGAAATCACAGAACAAAGAATACCAACGACGATTTTCAATACAAAACCAGTAATCGCAAATGATGCAGAAAACATAAAACCTATGATTTTCAAACCAATGGATAATAAGCAGATTGCCAATAAACAAGAAAGAACTGTTAACATACATATCACTCCCTTCATCCTTTTTATTGGATACAACTATTATATGATGAATGAGAGTGAACACTATGGAAATGATTGCGAAATATTCTTAAGTTTCCGCACACATTGCGGAAACATTGGTAGAATAATATCATGAACAAAGAAAAGAATATTTACGTAGAAGCTAGAAAACAAAGCAATCTCACACAGGCCAAGGCAAGTGAAGCAATGCAGACAATTTCTGAAGATCGTTTAGCACGTTTAGAAACAGATAAGATTTCAATGACGCCAAATGATGTATTAGAAATGGCAAATGCATATAAAAGGCCTGATCTTTGCAACTACTACTGCACACATGAGTGTCCAATTGGGAAAAACACTTTAAGTGAAATCAAACCGCAACAATTATCAAATATCATTTTAAAAATGGTTGCCTCTTTAAATACAGTTGAAACAGAAAAGAATGCATTGATTGAAATTACATCTGATGGACAAATCTCAGAAAGCGAACTAAAAGATTTTGCACGCATTCAAATGAAACTCAACGAAATCTCTTCCACAGTTGAAGCATTAAAGCTTTGGGTAAAGGAAATGATTGCCAATGGAAGTATTGATGAAAAAGAATATGAGAAAGTACTTCAAGAACTCACAAAATCAATGTGAGTTTTTTTAAAATTTTTTTAATTTTATTGTTGACACTAGAGCAGTGTCTTGGTATTATATTTAAGCACTGTGAAGAAACATGGTTCCTTAGCTCAGTTGGTAGAGCAACTGACTCTTAATCAGTGGGTCGACGGTTCGAGCCCGTCAGGAACCACCATTTAGAAAAACTCATTCAAAATTGAATGAGTTTTTTATTGCATTCTTCAAATAAAGTATTATAATAGATAAGCACTTGGTTCCTTAGCTCAGTTGGTAGAGCAACTGACTCTTAATCAGTGGGTCGACGGTTCGAGCCCGTCAGGAACCACCATATGATAAAGCATATGATCTTGTTTCTAGGTCATATGCTTTTTTTATTTTTCCCTAATAAAAGAATGAATCATAGATTCATTCTCATTGATATTGTAAGCGTCAAATAGGACCGTGGTATTGAAAAGCTCCTTTGTGTGGGATAATGATCTCACTCGGAAGGAGCTTTTA
>CAKVBD010000016.1 GCA_934725105.1 uncultured Bulleidia sp.
AAAAAATCGCATAAGATACATTATGCGAAGTTACATAAATATCTTAAAAATAGTTGATAGTATCAACAGTAAACTATATCAACTATACTATTTACCTTAATATAAGTACTAATTTCTTCATACAGACTATATATCATCGGCATCGTACAGATGATAATCAAAAATCAGAAGTATTTTTTACTTCTGATTTAATACACTGATGAGACAGTTTAAAAATGCATCTTCTCCTAATGTATTGATTTTAAAGAATACAGCCTGGCTGCCACCGGATGTAATTGCTGAAAGCTGAATTGGATTGTTGTCTAATTGAAACAACGTAACATTTAAACTTACTCGATTATTTCCAAATGCACTGTATCTTTCAAATACGCGTACACTACATCTTCCATGCTCTTGAATAAAGTCACTGCTATCTTCCAATGTAGCGGATAGACTTCCATTCAAAATACCATTTTCAATATGTTGAAGCAGCTCATCAAAGTTACAATGCAATTCTTTCTCTATTTTAGACATAGTTTTACCCTATTTTTTTGACTGTTCAAAATACTTTTGATCTACGAGCTGATGAACAAGTGTTTCAAGAATTGTAGCACATTGTTCAAATCCAATAGATGTATTTAAGCAAATATCGTAATTATGCTTATCTGTAAATTCTTTTCCAGTATATTGCTTATAGAAATTTGCTCTTTTTTTATCTTTTAGTTGGACATATTTTTCAACATCCATAGAACCATATTCATTTAGTTCTTTAGCATGTTTTACTTTGTTATTCATGTCACTATATAAGAATATATCAATGGATGGAAGTCCAGCTTCTTTTAAGATTGCTTCTGCAGCACGACCAATAATTATGCATGGTTTATGTGCAAGATCAATAATGACTTCTCTTTGTGCATAGAAGACTTTATCATGCATGCTGCCGCCTCCAATGAGCGTATCAATAAACTTTTCTCGATCTCCTATCTCTTCAGAGTCTTTTGAAATCTGTTCAATTGTTAACCCAGAATTCTCTGCAGTAGTAATGATAAAATCCTTATCATACCAAGGAATATTTAATTTATCAGCTAATAAAGAAGCTACACTTCTGCCACCAGCTCCATATTCTCTAGCAATCGTAATGACTGGAAATTCCATCTGATTCATAATAAATAAACTCTCTCTTTTTCCTCTTTTTTAAAATTCTTTGAAGAAATTACATTCTTCATCATTGCATATTTTTGCTTCAGGCAAATTAATATTGCAGTGAAATACATGTGCCAATGGATTGGACTGATTTCCAAATACACGATACATGAATGGTACCGCATTCTTCTTTAATACTGGAATTAAAACATCTGGTGCATCTTTCAAGAAGTCTCCAGGACATGTCATGACATAGCTTGGTGGGAAAGCAGGTGTAATAAAGTTTACACTGCTGATATTAAAATATTCATCTTCTGTTCCATGTTCAGGAAGATAATCGTACATTAGCTTTTCTGTATCTCCAAGCGTTTCTTTCTTCATTTCATAGGCACCACAGTTCAATGCAATTGCCTTGAAAGAAAACCCTTCTGGTAATGTATAAGGCACATGAAATTCAGGGTTTGTTAATGCACATGCAAATAAAGAAAGCATATGTCCACCAGCACTATCTCCAACACCATAGATATGTTCCGTATCAAATCCGTATTCATCACAATGATCAATGATCCATTGTGCTACAGTAGATGTATCTTCAAAAGAAGCAGGATATTGATATTCTGGTGCTAAGCGATAAGAATAGTTGACTACCGCAAATCCACGTTGTGCTAGATTCATGCAGTACCATTGATACACATCTTTATCACCATAAACCCATCCACCACCATGGATACTCATAATAACAGGAAGTTTTCCTTCAATATCCTTAGGACGATATACATCTAATAAATTCCATTTTTCATCACGATCTGCATATCGAATATCTGTGTAGCGAGTAACATTTTTGGGGATTGTGTTGTTTTTATCTCTTTCCTGATCCCCCATGGAAAAAGTTTTTCGAATTACTTCAGCGTATTCACTCATAATATTTAACCTCAATTACAATATCTATTATTACACAAAATATAAAAAAAGCTATCTTATGAAAGATAGCTTTACGTAACAATAATTAAGCGTTTTTGCTTGCTAAAGCAGTTTTGATCTTATCTGTGAGTAGTGGAACGATCTTGTTCAAATCACCAACGATACCATAGTCAGCTACATCGAAGATAGGAGCTGTTTCATCCTTATTGATAGCGATGATAATGTCAGATTCTTCCATACCAGCTACATGCTGGATAGCACCAGAAATACCAATTGCGAAATATACGTGTGGACGTACAGTCTTACCTGTCTGACCAACCTGTAATTCCTTTGGTTTCCATCCGTTATCTACAACAGCACGTGAGCATGATACTGTTCCATGTAATACTTCTGCTAGATCATCTAATAGCTTGAAGTTTTCTGCAGAACCAACACCACGTCCACCAGATACAAGGATCTTAGCTTCAGCGATATCAGCTACATTAGATACTTCCTTAACAACTTTTTCGATTTCTACGTAGCAGTTGTTCTTATCTAATGCTGGTTTCCAGTTAACAACTTCAGCCTTTGCATCAGCAATAGGAGCAATCTTCTGCATTACGCCTGGTCTTACTGTAGCCATCTGAGGACGGTGATCAGGACATGCAATAGTAGCGATTGTGTTACCACCGAATGCAGGACGTGTCATTAATAACTGCTTATGCTTCTGTTCTGTACCAGGAGCAGCTACGAGTGGGAAATCACCAATTTCAAGTACTGTACAGTCAGCTGTTAAACCAGTTTCAACTCTAGCACTTGTTCTAGGACCAAGGTCACGACCAATAGCTGTAGCACCAACAAGAACGATTTCAGGCTTGAATTCGTTAATATAGCCAGCTAATGCCTGTGTGTATGGTTCTGTTCTATAGTCTTTTAATTCAGGATCGTCGATAACAACAACACGATCAGCACCATACTTAGCGAGTTCATCAGTTAAACCACCAACGTTTTCACCAATTAATACAGCTGTAACTGTCTTGTCATCTAAATCATTTGCAAGCTCTCTAGCCTTACCAAGAAGTTCTAAGGCAATGTTAGAAAGCTTTCCGTCTACCTGCTGAGCATAAATTGCAATGCCCTTGTATTCTTCAAGATTCTTTTCAATCATTGTTTTATCCTCTCTTCTTCTTAGATAACGTGCTTATCTGTAAGTACATTTAAAATGTAATCAGCAGCATCTGTTGGGCTTTCAGGTGTAACTGTTGTTCCCTTGCCCTTAGCAACCTTATCACTTGCCTTAGCAATCTTTGTAGGAGAACCCTTCAAACCGATATTAGAATCATCAACATCGAGATTAGCTCTGCCCCAAACAGTGATTAATTCATCTTTATGATCTAAAGCATAGAAGATTCTACCAGGTGTCATATATCTTGGTTCATTCAATTCAGCTAAGCATGTAACTAATGCTGGTAACTGAGCCTTAACCATCATATATCCATCATCGAAGATTCTCTTAACTTCAACTGTCTTGTTTTCTGTATCACAATTGATTTCCTTAGCATAAGAAATTGTTGGAATAGCTAAGTGTTCAGCAATCTGTGGTCCTACCTGAGCAGTATCACCATCGATAGCCTGACGACCTGTAATAATGAGGTCATATTCCATATTCTTTAATGCACCAGCAATTGTAGAAGATGTTGCCCAAGTATCAGCACCACCGAGTACACGATCAGTAACAAGTAATGCATCATCAGCACCCATTGCGATACCTTCGATCAATACATCTTCAGCCTTTGGCAGACCCATTGTTAATAGTGTAACTTTAACATTTTCTGGATCCTTTTCCTTGATACGAAGAGCTGCTTCTAGACCAGCCTTGTCATCAGGGTTCATGATAGCGAGCATTGCACCTCTATCCAGTGTTCCATCAGCTTTGAACTTAACTCCACCAGCTGTATCAGGAACCTGTTTTACACAAACTACGATTTTAAACATGTTTGATATCCCTTTCTATTACTTAAGAAGATCTCCAGAGATAACCATTCTCTGAACTTCAGAAGTACCTTCATAGATTTCAGTGATCTTAGCATCTCTCATCATTCTTTCAACTTCATATTCTCTGATATAACCATAACCACCAAGTAACTGTACGCACTTTGTTGTTACGTCCATAGCTGTTTCAGCAGCAAATAGCTTAGCCTGTGCAGCTTCTACAGAGAAACGATCCTTAGTTCTCTTAGCTTCAGCAGCTCTATAAACGAGTAGCTTAGCAGCTTCAACTTCAGTAGCCAGGTTAGCTAACTGGAACTGTGTGTTCTGGAAAGCTGAAATTGAACGACCGAACTGTTTTCTTTCCTTAACGTAAGCGATAGTTCTATCTAATGCACCTTCAGCAAGACCTAAAGCCTGTGCTGCGATACCAATACGTCCACCATCAAGTGTACCCATAGCAATAGGGAATCCCTTACCACGAGGACCTAACTGGTTTTCAACTGGAATATGGCAGTCCTGGAAAATAAGTTCATAAGTAGCAGAACCTCTGATACCCATCTTATGTTCCTTTGTACCAAATGTGAAACCTTCAGTACCCTTTTCAACGATGAAAGCTGTGAACTTCTTCTGCTTTCCTCTCTTTGTTTCTACAACATCTGTATAAGCAATGATGATATAAACATCAGCTTCTTTACCGTTAGTGATAAAGCACTTAGAACCATTTAAGATCCATTCTTTTCCATCTTCACTTAATACAGCCTTTGTCTGAACACCCTGAGCATCTGTACCAGCACCTGGTTCTGTTAAACCGAATGCACCAAGCTTTTCACCCTTAGCTAATGGAACAAGATACTTCTGTTTCTGTTCTTCTGTACCATAATGTAAGATAGGATCACAACATAGAGAACTATGTGCAGATACGATAACTGATGTTGTACCACAAACCTTAGCGAGTTCTTCAACACACATAACGTATGTTAATGGGTCACATCCCTGGCCTCCATACTGTTCAGGAATAGCAATTCCAAGGAAACCATTCTTTGCCATCTTGTCTACTGTAACACGTGGGAATTCTTCTGTTTCATCTGTGTCAATTGCAAGAGGCTTTACTTCTTTTTCGGCAAAATCCTTAAATAAGGATTGCGCCATAGTATGCTTCTTATCAAGCTGGAAATCCATTATTTTATCCTCCAAATTTCCTTATATTGAAACTAGCTATGGCCTAGCCATAGCTAGTAACAAACAATCTTATTTCTTATCAATTGGTGTCTTTGTACGATCAGCGTTATAGATGTAGAAACCTCTACCTGTCTTGCATCCTAAATGACCAGCACGAACCATCTTTCTGAGTGTTGTGCAAGCTCTGTACTTAGGATCCTTTGTTTCATTGTAGATAACATCCATAATAGCAAGAACGATATCAAGACCAACATAGTCACCTAATTCTAGAGGTCCCATTGGGTGGTTAGCACCAAGCTTCATAGCTGTATCGATGCCTTCGATATCGGAAATACCTTCCTGATATACGAAGATACCTTCATTGATTAATGGAATCAAGATTCTGTTAACAACGAATCCAGGAGCTTCGTTAACTTCAACTGGAGTCTTGCCAAGCTTAACAGAAATTTCCTTAACTGCAGCTACATCTTCATCAGGAGTATTTGCACCCTTGATAACTTCAATGAGCTTCATAACTGGAGCTGGGTTGAAGAAATGCATACCGATAACTGGCTTCTTAAGACCTGCACCAATTTCTGTTACAGAAAGAGATGAAGTGTTTGTTGCATAAATGCAGTTTTCATTCTTAACGATGTTTTCCTGAAGATCTTTGAATGTTGCTTTCTTGATGTCCATTACTTCAAGAGCAGCTTCAACAACTAGATCTGGATCAACAGCCTGAGAATTTAGACCTGTAACGATCTTGTCAAGTAATGCATCTTCAGCAGCCTGATCCATCTTTCCTTTAGCAACTCTTTTATCAAGAGCCTTTTTGATGTTAGCTTTACCACCATCAGCAAATTCCTGCTTGATATCACAGAGGTAAACCTTTTCAACATCTGCACACTGTGCAAATGTCTGAGCGATACCGCGGCCCATTGTGCCTGCGCCAATAATTGCTACTTTCATTTTAAAATCTCCTTTATTTGTTCTGAAAAGCAACGTGCTTTACTTTAGCTGGATCATCCTTCTTACGTAAGAAGTTAGCCATACCTTCTTTTTGATCGTAAGATTCAAAGCAATCACCAAATAGTTTTTCTTCAACAACGATTGCTTCATCCATATTTACCTGTAAGCCATCATTGACAGCCTTCTTGCAGTTTCTAACTGCAATTGGAGCGTTGCCAGCAATGACACTAGCAAGTTTCAAACATGTAGGAAGTAATTCTTCCTGTGTTGTAACCTGATTTACAAGTCCAATACGGAATGCTTCATCAGCCTTGATATTTCTAGCTGTGTAGATCAGCTGCTTTGCATATCCTGGGGAAACAAGACGAGCAAGTCTTTGTGTTCCACCAAAACCAGGAGTAATTCCTAAACCAGCTTCTGGCTGTCCAAATACAGCATTATCACTGCAGATTCTGAAATCACAACTCATTGCAATTTCATTTCCTCCACCAAGAGCAAATCCATTGACTGCAGCGATTACTGGTAATGGGAATGTTTCAATCTTTCTGAAGAGATCATTTCCCTTCTTACCGAATGCTTCTCCTTCTTCCTTTGTAAGTGTGCTCATTTCACCGATATCAGCGCCAGCAACAAAGCTCTTATCGCCTGCACCAGTTAATACTAAGCAACGTACTTCACTTTGATCAACACCGTCAAATACAGCGTTTAGATCATCTAAAACTTCACTATTCAAAGCATTTAATGCTTTTGGTCGATTGATTGTAATGACACCAACCTGACCATTTACTTCATAATCAACGAATCCCATTCAATTAGTCTCTTTCTACAACAGTAGCACATCCCATGCCACCACCGATACATAGTGTAGCTAAGCCTCTCTTAGCATCTCTTTGCTGCATAGCATATAGTAATGTAACAAGAATTCTTGCACCTGAAGCACCAACTGGGTGACCTAATGCAATTGCACCACCGTTAACATTTAACTTAGATAAGTCAAAATGCAGATCCTTACCAACAGCTACTGACTGAGCTGCGAAAGCTTCGTTAGCTTCATAAAGGTCGAAATCTTCAATCTTAAGACCTGTCTTAGCCAAAACCTTATTTGTAGCAGCTACAGGACCAACACCCATGATAGATGGATCAACACCGCCTAATGCACCAGCTACCCATGTAGCTAATGGCTTAACACCTAATTCCTTAGCCTTTTCTTCGCTCATGATAACAAGAGCAGCAGCACCATCATTGATACCAGAAGCGTTACCAGCAGTAACAACACCACCTTCAACACCAGAGCAGCATCTTAGCTTAGCTAATACTTCAGGTGTCTGTCCTTCACGTGGACCTTCATCAGTATCTACAACAACGATACCCTTCTTCTTGCCCATGTTAACTTCTACAGGAACAATTTCATCCTTGAAACGTCCATTGTCTCTAGCATCACAAGCCTTGTTCTGAGAGTTAGCTGCGAATTCATCCAATTCTTCTCTTGTCAAGTTCCACTGCTTTGCTACGTTTTCAGCTGTAACCATCATGTGGTAGTCATTGAATGCATCCCAAAGAGCATCATGTACCATTGCGTCTACAAGACCATCCTTAGGTGTGTTCATTCTGTAACCAAATCTAGCATGTGGTAATACATATGGAGCCAATGACATGTTTTCCATACCACCAGCAACAACGATATCAGCATCTCCAGCAATGATCATATCAGCAGCCATGTTTACGCAGTTCAAACCAGAACCACATACAACGTTAACACTGACTGCAGGTGTAGTAACAGGTAGACCAGCCTTTAAAGAAGCCTGTCTAGCTGGGTTCTGTCCAAGACCAGCCTGGATAACATTACCCATGTAAACATGATCAACATCTTCTGGTTTTAAACCAGCTCTTTTTACAGCTTCCTTAATAACAGTTGCACCAAGATCAACTGCAGGAACTGTACTTAGCACACCGCCCATCTTGCCGATAGCTGTTCTGCATGCACTAGCAATTACTACTTTTTTATTAGCCATTTTTTTATCCTCCTTAAATGGTTATTTACCAAGCTTCGTATTCTTTGGCTTCTTCTTCGCCATTCAATACTCTTAATGCCCCCTGTGCAAGAGCAATCATTTCTCTTTCACCAGGAATAACTACAACAGGTGCAATCCATTCAGTATAGGATGCAATCGCATCTGTAATATCTTTACCGTAAGCAATGCCGCCTGTTAATAAGATTGCATCAACTTTACCCTTCATAACAACAGATAAGGAACCAATATCCTTTGCATGCTGATAAATAAATGCTTCTTTAACAAGCTTTGCATTTTCATCACCATTTTCAATCATCTTGTTAACTTCACGCATATCAGCAGTACCAAGGTATGCTGCAATACCAGCATCACCAACTGCACGCTTCATCATGTCATCAACTGTTGCATATTTTCCTGAATAGCATAGTCTGATCAGATCACCAACAGGAACAGCACCAGAACGTGTTGGAGCAAAAGCACCATCACCATCAAGACCGTTGAACATGTCAATCATTTTTCCATGAGATAATGCACCAGTTGTACATCCACCACCCATGTGAGCAACAACAAGATTAAGATCTTCCATCTTCTTGCCAATGCTCTTGGCATATTCACGAGCAACGGCTCTCATATTCAAAGCATGGATCTTAGATACACGCTTGATTTCTGGCATACCAGATAAACGAGCAACATCCTGTAATTCATCAACTGCTGTAGGGTCAACGATATAACTAGGACATCCAACCTGTTCACCAATCTTACGAGCAAGTAGACCACCAAGGTTTGCAGCATGGTCACCATTCAATGCAATTTCCAAGTCATGCTTGATTGCATCATTGACTGTATATGTACCAGCTGTAATTGGATGGAGGTAACCACCTCTACCTACACATGCATCTAATGAATTGATATCGAAGTTGATGGATTTTAAATAGTCCATAATCACTTCATATCTGAAATCCAGCTGAGAGAATGTTGTAGGAAACTTGTTCATTTCAGATACTGGATGATTTAAGCCAGTTTCGTTTACCAAAGTCTCGTCATCAAAGATGGCAATCTTTGTTGAAGTAGAACCTGGATTGATTGCTAGAATTTTTTTACCCATAGATTAACCGTTCACTTTCTTCATGTGATCACTTAATACTGCAGCAAGTGCAATAGAATTGATCTTAACCTGTTTTGTATCACTTCTAGATGTCAAGATAACTGGAGCAGTTGTACCTGTTAAGATACATCCAATCTGAACATCTGGAACCAAATGGTCGATAGCTTTATATGTGATATTACCTGCGTGAATATCAGGGAATAATAAGATATCAGCACATCCAGCACATGGTCTATTTTCAGCACCCTTTTCCTTAGCTGCTTCAATATCAATTGCGATATCGAATGATAATGGACCATCAACGATACAGTTCTTGATTTCACCAGCTTCATTGAGCTTGCGAAGTTCATCTGCATCGACTGTGTTCTGCATCTTAGGATTAACAACTTCTACTGCAGCAAGTGGAGCAACCTTAGGTGTTTCTACACCACATGCTCTAGCAACATCTACTGCATAGTTAATGATCTGCTTCTTAGCTTCTACATCAGGATAAGGTAAGAAAGCAACGTCTGTTAAGAATAATAAACGATCAATTGTAGGGACCTTGAATACAGCTACATGAGACAATGTCTTGCCAGTTCTTAAACCAACTTCCTTATTGAGAACGCTCTTTAAGAATGTAGCTGTTGGTACAATTCCTTTCATGTACATATCTGCTTCACCATCGTGTACATATTTGACAGCGACAAGTGTAGCCTCCGTAACATCAGGAACGTTGACGATTTTGTATTCATCGAGATTCATTCCAATTTCACTTGCAATCTCTTTGATCTTTGCTTCATCTCCGACCAGAATTGCATCTACGATACCATCTTTGTGTGCTTCATCCACAGCTTCAAGTACCGCATGATCTTGCGCATTTGCTACTGATAAAATTTTCTTTTCACCAGATTTAGCTTTAGCAATTAAATCACTGAAATTTTTACTCATAGTTTTTGTAAAATCTCCTTTATCTACATTATGTTAAACTATTCACAATTCAATTTCAATAATATTCCGAAGTAATTTGTGAAAAATTTAACACTTTGTGAAAGCCTTTTACAAAGTACACAACTCTAAGCGCTTACATCCAAAAATTCTTTACAAAACAGTTTTCTGACTTTACAGTAGACATACGAGGTGAAATTATGAAAGCAGTTTATCCTGGAACATTTGATCCATTAACAAATGGACATTTAGATATTATTGAACGAGCAGCAAATATCTTTGATGAAGTTGTCGTATTGATTAATCAGAATCCAAGAAAACAGAACCTTTTTACAGTTGAAGAAAGAATTGAGATGATTCAAAAAAGCATAAATACGCTAAAAAATGCATCTAAGATTTCTGTAATGAGTGGAAAAGGATTAACGGTCAATATTGCTGAGAGTATTGGTGCAAAAACAATGATCCGTGGTATTCGCGCAGTTTCTGACTATGAATATGAATTGGCTACTGCAACCGCAAATATGAAGATCAACCCTTCTATTGAAACTTTCTTCTTGATTGCTCGACCAGAATACACATTCCTTTCTTCTTCTACTGTGAAAGAAATTGCGATGAACGATGGTGATATCCGTGACTTCGTTCCTTCTCCAATTCTAGAAGATGTATTAAAACGATTAAAACAGAATCAATCTATTTAAAAGCTCAATTCTTGTGAAATGAGCTTTTTTCATGCATAAAAAAAGAAGAGGTTTCCCTCTTCCGATATGTTTATTAACGAACGATATCTTTTAAAGATTTGCTAGCCTTGAAACCAGGAACGTTTGTAGCAGCAATCTGGATCTGTTCTTTTGTCTGAGGATTGATTCCAGTTCTAGCAGCTCTCTGCTTAACTTCGAACTTTCCAAATCCTGTGATATCTACTTTCTTTCCGTCCTTTAATGCTTCAGTCATTGTAGCAAATAATGTATCGATTACTTCAGAAGCAAGCTTCTTAGTGATTCCATTTTCTTCTGCGACTTTGTCAGCGAGTACTTTCTTGTTAACAACTTCCATAATATATCCTCCTTTATGGCTAAACTATTCTATCATGCTATTAAGTTTATACAATACTTGACAAATAAACTTTTTTAGATTCTTTTTCTTAATAAATTCAGTATATTTGTCATGTTTTCCTGTGTCAGGTTCTTCACACCAGCAGCGCAGGCGTGTCCTCCTCCACCAAACTTTTCAGCAATGTCGTTAATTCTATTCTTTTTAGATCTAAGTGATCCATCATATAATGTGTTGCCAGATGCATCTTTTTTTGTTGTAAATACAGCATAGACTGAGAAATCTTTGACATTTGATAATTTACCAACAAAACTACGTGCTTCAGAAGCATCTAAACCAAATGAAGTATATGTTTCTTCATCAATAATGACATAGGCAAATGCATTATCCACCACTTCTGTATGAGAAATGATATATCCCGTAAACTTGAATCCACGAATACTATTATCAAATACATCATGAGAAATCTTTGATAAATCTAAGCCAGTAGAAGCAAGAATTCCACCTGCTTTTAATGTCTCTTGTGTTGTGTTGTTTGTCGTGTAATTTAAAGAATCTGTCAATAATCCTCGATATAAATATTCTGCTGTCTTTTGTGAAAAAACATATTCTTTACATGCATCAAAGAAAAATGTCAGTATTTCACATGTTGCTGCAGCTGAATCATTGATGAGACAAATATCACCAAATGGTTCACGATCTGGATGATGATCTACTTTAATGACTTTTAAAGCTTGGGCGAAACGTTCATCATCTACACGTTGTTTATTTGCAGTATCAAGTACAATGGCAATGGATGAAGCAATGATTTCATCACTGACTTTATCATTTTCAGGCCATTCAGCCTGATGTGTAACTTCATTGCCACAAGCATATACATGCTTTTCTGAAAAGTTTTCTTCAATCCAGTTTTTCAATGCAAATTGTGATCCAACCGCATCACAATCTGGTGATACGTGCCGAAAAATCGTAATCGTATCTGCCTGTTTAATTTCTTCAAGTAATACAGAGAAGTCCATATTAAAGACCTAAAATACGCACTGTATCTCTTGCGATAACAAGTTCTTCATTTGTTGGACATACAACAACGTCAACTTTAGAATCTTCCTTGGAAATCACAAGTTCTTCTCCATGACACTTGCTGTTAGCTTCATAGTCAATGGAAAGTCCCATACATTCTTCAAGACCCTGACATACCTTTTCACGAACTAAAGAGTCATTTTCACCAATACCAGCTGTAAATGCAATTGCATCAACATGGCCTAACTGTGCAAAGTAGCCACCAACAACATTGACAATACGGTTGATGTAAAGATTCATTGTACGAATTGCTCTTTCATCACCCTTGTTATATGCAGCTTCAATATCTCTACAGTCACTGGAAATACCAGATACACCTAACATACCAGATTTCTTGTTGAGGTAGTTATCCATATCTTCTGGAGTAGCATGTAATTTTCCTTCCATGTAGAAAACAACTGTTGGATCGATATCACCACAACGTGTACCCATCATGATACCTCCAAGTGGAGTTAGACCCATAGATGTGTTGATGACTTTACCGTTACGGATTGCTGTAATAGAAGCTCCATTTCCTAAATGACATGTGATCATGTTCATTTCTTCAACGTTCTTGTTTAAGATTTCAGCAGTTCTACGGTTAACATACCAGTGAGATGTACCATGTGCACCATAGCTTCTTACTTTATAGTTTTCATACCATTCATATGGTACTGGGAATAAGTAGGATTCTTCCGTCATTGTCTGATGGAAAGCTGTATCAAATACGAATACATGCTTGATGTTTGGAAGTGCCTTGCATAAAGCTCTATAGCATACTAAGTGTGCTGGATTGTGCAATGGAGCAAGGTCACTCAATTCTTCAACCTTATTGACAACATCTTCATTTACTTCAACGCTTCCAGAGAAATAAGAACCACCCTGAACGATTCTATGTCCAGCACCCTTGATTTCATCTAAAGAAGCAACAATATTGTTTTCAACCAATTCCTTTAACATTAAATCAACAGCTACCTGATGATCTGCAATTGGTAATTCCTGTGTTTTCTTTTCGCCATTTACTTTAATTGTAAATGCACCCATTTCCTGACCAATTCTTTCTGCCTGACCACTTGTTAATACAGTTTCACTAGGCATATCAAATACCTGAAACTTTAAAGAAGAAGAACCAGAATTCACTGCGATAACTTTACTCATAATACCCTCCATTTTCATTACTTTCTAATTCCTTGATATAAGAAAGTACATTTTCGTCTGTTGTACTTTCTTCGATTTTTTTATAAATAGTGCATCTGTTTTTATATGCTTTGTTGCAGCCAAGAATGGACTCATAATTTTCCAATTCTTGTTTTACACGCTTGATCGTATCATAGACAGCTGTTCTTGAAATATTCATGTTTTCAGCAATTTCCTGATATGAATAATCTTCTCTGAAATAATCATTTGAAATCTTCTGCTGGTTTTCTGTTAGTAAGCCACCATAGAAATCCAGTAATTCATTCATTTCGAACTTATCCATTATGGTTCAGTCCTTCAGAGATACTGTATAGATAAGAATCTAAATCAAATGGTCTCAGATCATCTGGGTGCTCCCCAAGACCTAGATACAATACAGGCACATGTAATTTATGTTTAATTGCCAGGACAATACCACCCTTTGCAGTACCATCCATCTTTGTCAAAATGATGCCTGTCAGCTTAGTACTTTGTGCAAATACTTCAGCCTGGGATAAACCATTCTGTCCAGTTGTAGCATCTAATACAAGCCATGTATTATGTGGTGCCCCTTCAATTTCACGTGCACTGACACGATTCATTTTTTCAAGTTCTTTCATGAGATTGACTTTGTTCTGCAGTCTGCCTGCAGTATCACAAATCAATATATCTGCACCCTTTTCCTTTGCAAAACGACAGCCATCTACGATTGCTGCAGAAGGGTCACCATTTTCTCTGCCCTTGATAACTGGACAGTTGAGTCTTTCCCCCCACTCAGCAAGCTGATCAATTGCACCAGCTCTAAATGTATCTGCCGCAACAAAGGCAACTTTTTTACCCTGATTTACCCACATATAGGCAAGCTTTGCTGCAGTTGTCGTTTTGCCAGAACCATTGACACCTTCTAAGAAGAATACTGTTGTTCCGTTTTCATTCCACTGTACAGGAACATCTTCATATTCATCATAGATTTCCTTCATGATTTCCATTAAGAAGTTCATTGTCCAATGGAATGTGAGTGATGGGAAATCTTTACATTTTTCTTTGAGCTTATCACAGATCAAATCTGCAGTTTCAATTCCAACATCACTTTCCAGTAAAATAATTGTTAACTGTTCCAGAAAATCATCATCACATCCATGGAATTCATATTCCATCTTGCTTAAAGCATCGCCGAATGTTTCGTTTGTTTTCTGAAATCCAGCTAAATATTGCGCTTTATCTTCTTTTTTAGAAAAAGCTTCTTTTAGTTTGCTTAAAAAACTCATGCACTTTCTCCTGTATCTGCGAGATTCACAGCTTCCTTTAATTCAACCTTTAACATTTGAGAAACACCTTGCTTCTGCATTGTTACACCATATAGAACATCTGCTTTTTCCATTGTACCAACACGGTGTGTGACAACTAAGAATTGTGTACGATCTGTGTAGTTATGCAGGAAGGAAGCAAAACGTTCTACGTTACCTGGATCTAAGGCAGCTTCAACTTCATCTAGAATAACAAGTGGTACAGGTTTAATCTTTAATATCGCAAATAATACACACAAGGCAATTAAACTCTTTTCACCACCTGAGAATAACATGTTATTCTGTACAGCTTTTCCTGGAGGCTGCGCATCAATGTCAATGCCTGTATTTAAGATATCCGATGGATCCAGCAAAATTAATTTTGCTTTTCCACCGCCATATAAACTTCTGAAGATATCATCAAATGCACTGTTGATCGCATCAAATGTTTCTTTGAACTGCTTCTTCATGATCGTATCCATTTCATCAATTGCGGATAAGATCTTATCTTTGCTCATTGTGAGTTCTTCGATATTCTTCTTTAACGTTTCATATCTTTCATTCACTTCAGAATACTCTTCTGGAGCATTCATATTAATGTTGCCAAGATGTTCAATTTCGCTTCTCAGCTTTGCAACTTCTTCTTTTGCATTTTCAATGATTTCGCCATCCACTTTTGTTTTTGCAAATTCAAATGTCAGCTGATATTCACTTGCAAGACGCTGTAAATTTGCTTCCATTCTGGATTCAAATCTAGATCTGTCAATTTTGATATTGGCAATCGAATCTTCCGCATTTTTCAAATCTTTACGCATTTGAGAAAGCTGTGCTTCTTTTCGTTCAATATCAGTATTCAATGAGATTCTTCTTTCACGTTTTACTTTGATTTCATTTGTGATCGTATCTCTTCTTGAATATGCTTCATTCAATCTAACAACGAGATCATCTGCATGCGCCTGTGTAGCGTCACTATCATCTACCTGATTCGGTGACAATAAAGACAGATCATTGCTTAGCTTTTCATATTTTGCCTGCTTTGCATCAACAACTGGTTCTAATGCAGCTGCAGAATATCTTTTTTCCTGCAGGTATCTTGCGGCTTCTTCACGTTCACGATTCGCCTGATCATATTCTTTTCTAGCAAGCGCTACACGTGCTCGTTCAGCATCAAGCTTTTCAGCAATCTCATCACTTTCCTTTTTCATTGTGACAAGATTTGTGTTGTGCTTTGTTTTGCCACCCGTCATAGAACCGCCACGATGAATGACATCTCCATCCAGCGTAACGATCTTGTATAAACGATTTGTTAGAGCTGATAAACGGTTACCATGTTCCATGGAATCCACAATCAGAACATTGCTTAAAAGATTATCTACAACAGGATTGAATTTTGGATCATTTTCAACAAAAGAGGAAGCTGTTCCTAAATATCCTTCTGTATTTTCACAGATAATCAGATCTTCTTTACGTACATAGCGAGGCTTGCAGACATTCAAAGGCAAGAATGTAGCTCTACCACTCATATTTCTTGTCAAGAAACGAATGGCATCTCTTGCGGATTGTTCGTCCTGCGTCACAATGTTGTTCATTGCACCTCCAAGAGACGTGGAAATTGCTTCTTCATAGCCATCTTTCACATTCAATACCTGACCAATGACACCTAAGATACCATGCAATGCATTTGCATGATCCATAATAGATTTGATACCCTGCTGGTTATTGAATGGATTACGTAATAAAGAATCCAGAACATTTTTTCTGTTTTCCAAAGATCTTAAACGATTGGATGCCTGATCATAAATGCTGGATTTATCTACGATATTAGTAGCAGCCTGATTCAGCTTTTCAGAATACAGACGAATTTCAGTATTTAAAGCATCCAGTCTAGATTTACGGTCTTCGTATTCAATTTTTGCCGCATCGACTAACTCTTTTAATTCTTTTGCTTTCTGTTCATTACTTCCAGTCTCGACAATATATTTTCGTTTTTCATCGAGTTCTGTCTTACGAGACTCTAATGCAGATACATCATTGAAGTTCTGCATTAATTCATCCTGTAATGTTTGTACTTCTTTATCCAATGCAGAAATCTGTTTTCTTGCATCTTGTAATTTTGTTTCTGATATTTGAATATCTGTAGAAAACATTGTTGCCTTTGTTTCTACATCAAATAAAGTTTTTTCTAAAGCTTCAATTTCTTTATTTGCATCATCAATTTCATTTACCAATACAGATATTTCAATTTCTTCTAAACGTGCCTTTTTTTCACGATACAGTTCAGCTTTACGTGCCTGACGCTTTAAAGGAGAAACCTGCTTTTCAAGCTCATTTAAGATATCCGTTGATCTTTCCAGGTTTTCTTTTGTGCGTTCCAGTTTTGATAAACTTTCCAGTTTTCTCTTTTTGTACTTTGCTACACCAGCTGCTTCTTCAAAGATGCCTCTACGATCTTGTGGTTTTGCATCTGCAAAGGAAACAACTGTACCCTGCGAGATAATGGATAAGGAATCTTTTCCAAGTCCAGTATCCAAAAATAGATCTACGATATCCTTTAGACGTACGTGATTACGATCAATCAGATATTCAGCATCTCCTGAATCTCTGAACAATCTTCTTGTCACTTCTATTTCTTCTTTTTCACTATTTAAAATATGATTGCTGTTATCAAAAACAAGCGTAACTTCTGCCATGTTGAGTTTTCTGCGATCTGCACTACCAGCAAAGATCACATCATTCATTTTTTCACCACGCATACTTTTTGCGCTTTGTTCACCCAGGACCCAACGAACTGCATCTGTGATGTTTGATTTACCACAGCCATTTGGTCCAACAACACCTGTAATTGGATTATCAAATGAGATGATTGTCTTATCCGCAAAGCTTTTAAAACCTTGCATTTCAATTCTTTTTAAAAACATTGATAACTCCTTTTTAGACCACAGACGATTATATCAAAAAAAGCGCATAAAATAAATGGAAAACGTATATTTCCAAAGCTTTTTACAAACGCTTGATTTGTTAAAAAATACACAAGATTTCATTGCGTTTTCAGATACACTTTTCATTCAAAAAAACTGTTTGATTTAAGAAGTTTTCCTAAACAAAACAGTTTCATTTTTTTATTTTTTCTCTTCCAGCAAAGAAACGATTTTTTCTAAAGCAATCAGTTCATCACTCTTTTTAGGTTCACTCTCTTCTTCAATCGTTTCTTCATGGAACATGGAAGAAATTTTATTGATTGTTTTCACAATCATGAATAATACAAGTGCCATGATGAGAAAGTTGATCACTGCAGTAATAAACTTTCCATATGCTAGTGTAGCACCATTGATTGATACAGATAAGGAATCAAAATTCATTCCCGCAAATGATCCAAGCAATGGTGAAATAATATCCGATACAAGTGAAGAAACAATTGCCTGAAATGCAGCACCAATAATGACGCCGACAGCCATGTCCATGACATTACCTTTTAATGCAAATGTTTTAAACTCTTCTAGAAATTTCTTCATAGCTTTCCTCTAGAATATCTATACTATTCTTCCCTTCAACAATCAAGTAAGAACCATAACAATATGGGTTCTTGGAAACACAGAGTGTTGGTTCATGGATCGTAGTAATTTTGTTTTCTTTTTTGACTTCATACACAAGATCATTCAAATCTCTAATTGCATTTATATCTTCATTGACGAAACGGTCTTTGATATACATGACAGTACGTTTTCCATATACAAGACGATATGTTTTTGGAAGAAAGCCATAACGTTTTGTAAATGCATCTAGAGCCTGTTTGATTTGTTCATTGTCCATTTCAGAGGAAAATACAACACCACTGACACCCTGTGATAACACATACGCCAAGGCATATGAATTGGCAAGATTCATTGTTGGTGAAGCAATACAATGATCTAATGTATTATTTAAATCACATACACTGCTGATCAGTACATCACTGTATGCCTTTTTCTCTTTGTTATCTTCATCAATGACATCTAAATGATGCATGTGATGAATATCGCTATTATTGAAATCAACAGAAGAAGATTCATAGATGATTCTAGACAATACATCTTTGTTTTCACTTAAATCTAGATGATATGGCTGTTTTCCAGCATTGTTGCGATATGTGCTTCTTGCTTCATCAAGCAGCTGCAACGCACGTCTTCTTGTGTCATTCATGATAGAAACTGGCAAGAAAATATCTTCAGCTTCTCCTTGTATATCTACAATTTCATACGGATATTCTCCTACTTTAGAAAGTGAACGTATGATCTTATCTTCTGTAACTGCAGCATTTTTTGCTTTTTCAATGAAGGAATCACTTTGTGCCTTTGCTACATGACCATTTTCATCTTCTACAATGACTTCAAATGGCTGACCAGTCAATGCTCGATATTTCATACGTAATGGAATCAAACGAGGATGTTCTTCCATCTGTGTATGGATCCAGTCTAGTAAATGCGTATCTGTTGTTTTACGCAGGATTTGTCCTTTTTTTGGTGCAGGATCACTTGGACAGCTGATCCATACGATATCGTTTGCTTTTGCGTGATTTACAAGCAAATCATTCTTATAGATCTTGATAGCAGATAAGCCTGTATCATGTGGTTCATTGATAATTCTCAAACCATCATTCTGGTACAGATCATCACTTAATTTCACCTGTACACGACCATTGCGATACGCTAATACTTTACCAATAGCAATCCCTTGATGGTTTGGACGATACTGGCTCATGCGCTTCGTAACATCATCATGGAATAAATGCCCATTGGAAAATCCACGATAGAACATTTCTTCCAGTTGTTTTAAGCGTTCACTGGATACATGATATGTTTTATTTGCATAGTATGCATCAATTGCTTCTCTAAATGTTTTAATGACAAGATATACATATTCACTTCTCTTCATTCTGCCTTCAATTTTCAATGAAGATACACCAGCATCAAGTAATGAAGGAAGCTGATCGATGACATTCAGATCTTTTGGAGAAAGAATATAATCTCCTTCTTTGAAGTGAGAGCCATCTTCACGCGTATATTTCAGTCTGCAGCATTGTGCACACATGCCTCGATTTGCACTTCTGTTTTTCACGCTGGCACTCATCATACATTGACCACTGTAAGAAATACAGATTGCGCCATACGTAAACACTTCAATTTCAACACCCATTTGACAAGCCTGCTGAATGATTTCAATTGGTGTTTCTCTAGCAAGAACAACTCTTTCAACACCTTGATTCTTCATGAATTCAACACCTTTGAGATTATGGATGTGCATCTGTGTAGAACAATGAACAGGCATATCTGGATAGCATGTTCTAACATAATGGAACAGTCCTAGATCCTGGATCAAGATTGCATCACAGTCATTTTCATACAGAAAGTCGACTTCTTTTTTAGCATTCTCTATTTCTGTTTCATAAAGCATTGTATTGATCGTACAATAGATCTTTACATTTCTTGTATGACAATAATGAATGGCTTCTATAAATTCTTCATGAGAAAAGTTTCCTGCAAATGCTCTTGCAGAAAAAGATTTCAATCCAAGATATACCGCATCACACCCTGCATTCACTGCAGCCTTTAAAGCTTCCATATTTCCTGCAGGTGCTAATAGTTCAACTTTCTTCATAACTTCTCCAAAATAACTTTGTACGATTCTACAAGCTGCTCTAAATGCATTCTTGCATTTGCACTGCTTGTTGATGGTAAGTAGATATGTTCTATGTCTAAATGAATATATTTCCCATATAGCTGAAATGCCTTTTTGCCTGTTAAAAATATCGCTTGAATATTTGATTTTTGACATAGTGTTGAAATGTCATTGACCTGCACATTCTGAATGGAAGAGTCTGAACTTCCTTCAATTGTACAAGAATAAATAACATCCCATAATGCTATATGATGATCAAGACAAAATTGTTTTTTATCATGTATTTCTTCTTGAAATAAAGCTTCCATGACTTTCCAGAAACGATTGTTTGCATTCATGTAATAGAAGTTTTTCTCTTTAGAAACAACAGATGGAAAAGAACCAAGAATCAATACTTTACTAGAAGTATCATAAACTGGTTCAAATGGATGGATAATATGTTTTATTTCTCCCACTCTTTTGCTAATCCTCCTTCTGCCGTTTCACGCAAGGAACGAGGCAGCTGGGAGCCTGTATCTTTCATTGTTTCTACGACCATATCAAAAGATACAAGATGACTTCTGACTCTAGATAAATACTTCGAAAGATTTGCAGAATCGACTGCTCTTCTAACACCAACGGCATTTCTTTCAATACATGGAATCATGACATATCCAAGAACAGGATCGCAAGTCAAGCCAAGATTATGCTCCATACCAATTTCTGCAGCATATTCAATCTGAGAAGGCTGCAGGCCTTCTAAATATGCACAGGCAGCAGCAGTCATAGATACGGCAGTACCTACTTCTGCCTGACATCCGCCAACTGCACCGGAAATCGTAGCATTTGTTTTTACAACATTTCCAAAAATACCTGCAATAATCAATGCATCAATACATTTTTCTCTTGTGATTTCACAATCGTTATATGCGTAATACATAAACGCAGCAAGTACGCCACATGCACCAAGTGTTGGTGCAGTAACACATGTATGCCCTGCAGCATTTTCTTCACTTGCCGCATATGCATATGACATCAAACGAATATCTCTTTGATCAGACATGTTTGCGTGCAATCCCTGTAAATATAGATCATGTGCAGAACGACGCATCTGCAATTCACCAGGAAGCATGCCCTCTTCACTTAATCCACGTTTCACACAAGCACACATTGCGTCTAGAATATCAGACAAATACGCACGAATATCACTTTCATGTCTTTGAGCATATTCCATTAAAGTTTCATGATTTTTTTCACAAACCTGATAGATTTCTTCTAATGAAGTTTCAAAATACACTTCATCATTGTAATTGACAGGATGTTCCTTGATTTGAATACTTCCACCGCCAATCGAGAAGACAGTCCATTTTACCTGCTTGTTACCATCTGCGTCTAGTCCATATACATAGAAACCATTTGGAAAGCTTTCATCCCAGTCAAGTTTAAAGACAACTTTACAATTGCCACCTAATGTTTCCTCAATGATCTTATCTGTGTGGTGGCCTTTTCCTGTTAAAGATAATGACCCATAAAGCTCTACGAGATATCCTGGATATGTTCCATTGACCTCTAGAAATAACTTGCACGCTCTTTCAGGCGCAAGTGTATGTGAAGAAGATGGTCCTCTTCCAATTTTAAAAAGCTCTTTGATACCCTGCATGTTTCCTCTTTCCGTTTCTGATTAAAAAATTTTCAAAACTATTTTTTGGATCTAATGTACCTTGCTTGATTCCTTGATCCATATTAGCCAGTTCATTTAAGTAAGATAATATCTGCTTTGATGAAAAATGAGAAGCATCTTTTAATGCATAATATACAAACCCACTTTTCACATGCATTCTCGTTGCAACTTCATCATTGGAATATCCAGATTCGTGCAACAACAACATATTATACAGCGTACGTAATCTTTTGGATAACATACTGATCATGACTGTATAGTTGTAATTGGCAAGAAGCATATCTTCTACTGCTTCCATACAGCCTTTTAAATCTCCTTGTGTAAATGCAGTTGTCAATTGAAAAATATTCACATCTGAATTTAAAGAAACTAGATGCTTGATATCATTCAGATTTAGATTTTTTTCTTCATAAAGATCTAATTTTTCAATTGCAGAATGGAGCAACATTGTATCTCCACCGAGGCGTAAAAGAAGTTCTGCTTTTGCTTCAGCAGTCAATGAAATTCCTTTCTGCTTGAGATTCTGATCAACATATTTCTGAAATTCCATTTCATCCATTTTTCTGAAGGATACAATTTGTGCATTGTACTTTTCTAAAAGCTTGAAATCTTTTTTTCTAGAGTCGGCTTGATATCCATGACATTCAAAAACAAGAATTGTATTTGGATTTTCATTTAACAAATACTTTTCCAGTAAACTTAGTCTTTGATCACGTTTTGCCGCTTCATTTTCTTTTCTTTTTTTGACTGCGGGTGTATCTGTTTTTGAAGGCTTTTCAGCTTCCTTAGAACTAGATGAAAGAAAGAAAGGATTTTTCACGATAACGGCTTTACATTCATCATCAAACAAAGAAAAAGAATCACATTCAACAAGTACACTTTCAATCGTAAAAGAACGCTTGTCTGTCGCGTCAATTGTAACTGTATGATCTGCATCAATATGCCTCTTGTTTAAAAGCAGTTTCAAGCCTTCTTCAATACGATAGATATCTTCACCACAATAAATATAAACTGACATGCATCTATTATATCAGACCTATTTCAAATCTCGATGTAATAAAAACACGAATCTTCCAAAAACAAAGAATAGTAATATCTCCACTCGTTTTTGTATCAAAATATGGAATATGACGTTTTAATAATTTCTGTATCGTTTCTTCACTTGGATGATGATAGATGCGATAGGCACCTGATGAAATCAAGGCAATTTCTGGCCGCACAATATCTAAAAACTGGTTAGAAGATGATGTAGAAGAACCATGATGACCAAGTTTTAAAATATCACAAGATAACGTTGGATATTTATGGATGATTTCTTCTTCTGTTTTGGTCGATGCATCCCCCATCAGACAAACCTGTTTATCATTAAAGTTCATGACATTGACAATGGAACTGTCATTTTCATCTTCACTTTGTATTTCATTGATATCCTGAAGTGTGAATATTGAAGACTGTATTGTATTTTGGTGTGTTTCAATACATTGCTTTACTACATAGTCTTTTTGAATGTTTGTTTTGTTTCCACTATGATCATTATCATTATGTGTAATAATCAGTGTATTCATGACATAAATACTTTTCGCATCCAGATATGTTTTTAAAGAGTTATATGCGGATGGTTTACCAGTATCAATCAAGATATTGTCACTATTCAATGGTGCACGAATCAAGATGGCATCTCCTTGTCCAACATTAATCATTGTCATTTCCATACATGGATGAAATAATCCAGTTATTTGAAATACGTATAACAAAACAATTGCTGCTTTCACTTTATGACGAAACATACTAACAATGATGATATATAAAATACATCCAACTCCAACAATTGATCCTTTCAAAGAAAACAGATTCATCAATGTATTGAACGACTGCAATGCTGAAGCAATCAAAGAAACTAAATCAATGGGCGTAAAGAAACGAACAAGAGAAAACAGATAGAAGAAACCATGCAGGAACATGTTCAAAGGATACAGGAAGGAACGTAATGGATTGATTGTCTGAAATAAAATGCTCTGTATGATCGAAATCAGCAAAAACAATATTTCTTTTTTATGTTCATCAAACAAAAATGAATAATGGTAGAGAGATGGAATCAGAAAAGATGCAGAAGTAATCTCAGAAGGATAACAAAACATAATAAACATCGTAATCAGTGAAGTAGACTTCTGTTTTGACATGGATAAATAGCGAGAGACGCGAAATAACAGGTTTTCAACTAGAATCAAAGGAAAGCGATATACAATTAATAGAAGAATTGTAATTACAGTGAGTACGACATCTTTCTGTTTTTCATGCATAACATATTTACACATTACATGAAACACAAACAATATCGAAATATAAGAAAAGCCTGCTTCTTTCATCCATGAATTTTCTTGTGTATCTTTCAGATTTAATAAGCTTTTATTCAATAATGATCGTATCGAGGTATCTTCTAAAGCAGCAATTTTTTTCTGCATCCATCTTCGTAGCGAAACGTTTTCCTTTTTTAACGTAATGAAAGATTCATCTACTGCATAATAGATTCCCTGCTTGTTCAGCCAGCGTGAATACGAAAATCCATATGTATGACAGGATTCTTCAACCTTTTGAAATTCAGGAGTCACTGTATATGCTGCATCAAAAAGTAAAGGTTCTTTCGTATAAACAATGATCTTTTGATTTCCATTTTTTAAAATTGCATATGAAGAAGAAACCTGGATTGCATTTGCCTCCTGTATATCAGGATATTTTGTATTGCTGCGAGGAATAGAAAACAAAAGGAATACAATACATACAAATATAAAACTATTATCTTTTGTTCGAAGCATCCAAAGAACAATGCAGCAACAAAGCGCCAATACAAATACTCTTTGATAACACAATGCAAAAAGAAATAATAGAAGAGATAAAAATACGCAGTGATTCTTACACGAGGTCATAACGTAATCTTCTCTTTGATTTTCTCAAACTTTGCATTTCCAATACCTTTCACGTTCATGACATCTTCAATTGTCTGAAACAAGCCATGTTCTTCTCGGTATTGAATGATAGCATCTGCAGTTGATGGACCAATCCCATCTAATTGCTGCAATTCATCACGTGTTGCCTGATTGATAGAAATGCGTGGAACTTCTCCTGCATTTGTCTGATATGGAATTGATAATACATCTGCATCTTTTAATATCATGTTTGGGTTGAGAGAAGAAATATCAGCATTTTCTTTAAGTTCGACTTGGTCAATTGCTTCCTGTACCGTTGCATATTGTTTTAACGTGATTGTTTCTTCTTTTTCAACGGCACCTTTGATAGAAACATGAATTTCTGTATTTTCAGGATCAGAAAAAGATACAGGTGTAAGATCAACACTTAAAATTCCAGCAAGAAGAAGGGCGAAAATCAATAGCTGCTTTTTCATAGGCGTTCTGCTTATTTTGATTTATGTTCTGATGAGATGAATGTTTTTTCCCTAGTTTAATGATAACGGTATATACCTCGTCTGATCCCTCAAAAACAACTTCAAATACAACAGAATCATCCTCATCTTCAGCATCAGTTAAAATATGTTTTTTTATCGAATGAATTTTACGATGTGTGATGGATTCAATCCATTGAATAATTTTGTATTCATTTTTCGCAGAAAAGAAAACATGATGAAATTGATAAGAATGCTCTACATTGTGAATGTTATTCTGGTTCATAACATAACCTCCTACAATATAGTTATTCACAAATTTTCCTAAAGTTCCAAAAAAAAAGTTGGAAAAATTCCAACTTATTTAATGCTAAGAATTGTAACCTTGTAAGGTTTAGCAACTTCAACAGTAACAACATCTCCAGTCTTGCTTCCTAAGATAGCTTGTGCCAAAGGTGTTTCATTTGATACTTTACCATTTAATGGATCAGCTTCTGTTGAACCAACGATATGATACTGAGCTTCTTCTTCAGTATCCATGAACTTCAATATAACTGTGCTACCAATCTGAACATTCTTCTTACCCTTTTTCTGTGTAGAAATGATTTCATAATGTCCAACCTGTAACATGTTTTCCAATTCCTGGATACGATGTTCAACTTCAGCCTGCTTTTCTCTAGCAGCATCATAGTCAGCGTTTTCACTCAAGTCACCCTGTGAACGAGCTTCCGCAAGTTCAGCCTTAACTTCTTCACGGACTACATGAACCAGATTATCATATTCATCTTGTAATTTTTTCAGACCTTCTTCAGTGACATAGATTTTATTTTCTTCAGCCATTGTTCTACTCCTTTTTACATGCTTTCGTATTATAGCATTTCACTTGTCAGTATGCTAGAAATTTTTGTGTTTAACAAATCAATTGCGACGGTATTTGCACCACCTTCAGGGATGATAATATCCGCAAATCGTTTTGATGGTTCAATGAATGATTCATGCATTGGGCGAACCGTAGACATGTATTGATTTACAACACTTTCCATTGTTCTGCCACGTTCCTGCACATCTCGATTTAATCTTCGAATAAAACGAATATCTGCATCCGTATCAACAAATACTTTAATATCCAATAGATTTCTAAGATTTTCATCTTCCAGGATGAATAAACCTTCAAGAATCAAAACATCACAAGGATAGCAGCATTCACTCACATCACTTCTTGTATGATTCACAAAATCATACGTAGGCTTTTCAATAGGCTTTCCATCCATCAGATCATGTACCTGTTGTACAAGTAAATCATTGTCAAAAGCACTTGGATGATCATAGTTTGTCTTGATTCTTTCACTCATGGGCTTATGAGACTGATCCTTATAGTAATCATCCTGACGAATGACAAGTACTCTAGTCAAATCAGAAAATTTTTCCTGAATATGCCTAGAAATGGATGTTTTTCCACTGGCAGAACCACCAGCAATTCCTATAATTAATGGTTTCATACTGTATTCTCCACGCATCGTACTAAATGATCCGATGCATCATATGTAAGATCAAAGTCAAAATGTTCTTTTCGTAACATCTTCTTTAGGAAAAGGACATCACCTTCCCATAGATCAAGCGTAAAAATCTGATCTTGTGGAATCCATACAAGCTCACCCTCATCACAAGGATGTATTGACCCACTGAAATCATATGACAAATAAATCTCACATACTTCATCTTCAAAATGCGGATAATGAAAACGAATGGTTCCATAATGTTCCAATGCATGTACATGCAAGCCTGTTTCTTCAAACACCTCTCTGCATGCACATTGTTCCATCGTTTCATTTTCTTCTATCTTTCCGCCAACCCCAATATATTTATTGGCATTGACATCATTTTTCTTCTTGTTTCTCTTTAAGAACAGCCACTGTTCATCTTTTACTAAGTAAACACAAGAACTGTATTTCATATTAATAACAATTTAGATATTTAGATACATTTGCATTATGTTCATCCAATGTTTTTGCATAATGCACTGTACCATCTCCACCAGGACAAACTTCAGCCATAAAATACAAATAATCAGTATCTGCAGGTGAAATAGCAGCTTTGATTGCTGCTTCTCCAGCATTTTCAATTGGACCAGGTGTTAAACCATCATACTTGTATGTATTATATGGAGAATCAAAATCTGGATTCACTTCACAAGCCTGCCAGTTATCTTCCAGCTTATCAAAGTCAATTGCATAGCATACAGTTACAGAACTCTGTAATTTCATACCTTGTGCTAAACGGTTATAGAATACAGAAGCAACCTTAGCAAGATCTTCAGGATTTGTACCAGCTTCATATTGAATAATCGATGCCATCGTATAGATATCCGCAATGCTATGATTACTTGATGCAATCTGATCTTTATATTTATTAAAGATTGTCAATGACTGATCAAGAAGTGTTGTTGTGATTTCTTCTGCAGTTGTTTCTTTATTGACATAGTATGTATCTGGTGCAAGATATCCTTCTAGATAGATACGAACACCACTCTTAAACATGTCATCCGTCAAGAATGGATATTTTTCTTTTTGTGATACGATCCAGTCTTTGTTGTTCCATAATGCTAATAAGTCATCGCTGGAAACATTTGTAACTTCACTGAATTTTTTTGCAGCATCTTTTGCCCAGTCACCTTCAATCACAGTCACAGAAACCTGATCTCTTCTAGCAGCATTCTGATCATTCAGATACGTAAACATCTGCTTGATACCCCAGCTTTTATCTAATGTAAACAGACCTTGCTTCACATCCGTCAAATGATTCAATCTTGCATAAGTATAGGCAACATCAGCATTTTTAATGATGTTCTCTTCCTGCAGCTTTTTCGCAACGTCTTTTACAGTAAAGCCATCTTCTACCATAAACTTCACTTCTTCACTTGTAGATGTCACTGGCTGTAAACCAGAATAGATCAAATAGACACCAGCACAAAGAATTGCCAAAAGAACAACAATAATAACAGTAACGATTTTTTGAATCATTGGTGTTGTTTTTCTCTTCTTCATACGGATTGCCCTTTCTTCATCTGTTTCACCACCAGAAACAAATGCTTCTTTATATAATTCTTCAAATGGAACCGGATTTGTTGGAATGACTCTTTGTTTTGTTGTTCTAGCATGTTTTGGGATACTTGCTGTACCTTCGTATACAGAATCCAATGCATTGACATCTTCATTTTTTGTTTCTGATGGAATCACTTTTGTTTTCTGATTTTCTTCTTCTAAAACAGGAGACAATTCATCATTTACACCAGGATCTTCATCTTGCAGAGAAACAGGAATTTCAGGATCAATCAGCTTCAGATTCTTATCTGTTACCCATTTTGTTCTGCCATTATCTACGATTTTATAACGTGCAGTATTTGGGTTGAAGTCTTCAATTTCAACTTCATTTCCAAGATAGTCAATTCTTGTTCCGTTTCTATATTTCTGCCCTTTTTTTATTTCTTCTAAGTGAAGATCATCATCCACAGGCTGATCTAAAACAACTGTTTTATCCTGTGCAGAATCAGCTTTTGGCATTTCAGACTGTTCAATCTTCTGTTTCAGCAATTCTTCTACACTAGGAATGCCTGTTGTCTGATCATATACATTTACTTCATCTAAAGCCTTATTCTGCTTAGATTGCTGCTTTGGTTTTGTATCTACAACTGGCTTGCCATTTTCACGTAATTTACGCATGGCAAGTGTCTGTTCACCAAGAACAACATCAGGCAATTCATCGAGTTCATCATAGTCGATGATTTGATCCTTTCTTGTGTTATCCTCAGCCATTATTCATCTTCCTCTAAAAAAGCACCTAATACTTCCTGACACATGTTCCATTCTTCTTCATCTTCGATGTCAATCATATTGCCATCTTCATCATAGCTGTATGCATATACATTACCATCCTCTGTATTAGCATCTGTAAATAGAACATATTTCTTTTTGCTCTTGTCATCTTCAAAAGTTAAAATGATTTCAACTTCTTTTTCTTGACCATTTTCGTCAGTGATTGTCATAATTTTTGTATCTTCCATGTTCATTCTCCTATCAAAGCAAAAGGCGTTTTGCGCCTTTCAATGTGAATCTAGATAGCGCTGTAAAATTTGAACAGCAGCTAACTGATCGATTTTCTTTTTACGATGCTTTCTGGAAACATCTGCCATCAGTAGAATTGATTCAGATTCCTGTGTTGTATTTCTTTCATCTTGCATTTTTACAGGAATTCCACTTTCAACTTCTAAAACTTTTCCAAATTCCAGGCAGATTTGAGCTCTTTCCGCAACATCTCCATTTTCAAGCAATGGTAGTCCAAGTACGATGACATCTGGCTTCATTTCTTCCACCACTTCTAATACACGATCCATCGCTGTATCGTAGTCATCTGGTTTAAAGCGTATTGTTTTTACAGTGGATGCGATAAATCCAGTCTCAGAAAAACTAACTCCACAAGTAACACTACCCAGGTCTAGTCCAAGGTATTTACTCATTTATCATGCTCCTCTAAATAGAAACGAACGAGTTCCTCAATGATTTCATGACGTTCAATGGATTGAATGACACTTCTAGCATTGTTATGAGAGGAAATATAAGCAGGATCATTACTGATCAGGTATCCAGCAAGCTGATTGATTGCATTATACCCTCTTTCATTTAATGCCTTTTCAACATGTTTTAATACTTCACGGATATTCTCACGTCTTAATTCTTCTGCTGAAAAGCTAATTGTTTCTGTAACATTTTTTTGAGTCATAATCGAATCCTCCTTATTGCTTCTATTCTACTCTAAAATACACAAATTGTATAGAAAGCCGAAAGCAAAAATTATGAGAAATAAAGGAAAATCTTAAGAAACAATAAAAGAGAGCGGAATGCTCTCTTTTACCACTTATTGTAGTTTTTCTTTAATGGATTGGATTGCTTCATCAATCTTGGAAGCATCCTTTGCACCAGCCTGTGCCATATCAGGTCTACCGCCACCATTACCGCCACACATTGTAGCAGCCATCTTCACGATATCACCTGCTTTGATACCCTTCTGGATTGCTTCCTTGCTGGAAGCACATACGAAAGTTGTCTTGCCATCAACTTCATTAGAAATAAATACAAATCCATTTGTTAATTTATTTCTCAAAGTTTCAGCGTATTCTTTTAATCCCTTTGTATCTTTACCCTGCAGTTTCAAGAATAATGCCTGAATTCCATTGTAGTCTTCAGCCTTGCTTAATACAGAATCAGCTTCTGAAGCCATTGCTTTACTTTCAGCTTCACTGATCTGCTTCTTCAAGGATGCATTTTCTTCCAATAGCTTCTGGATTCTTTCATGCAAGCCATCAAAGCTCTTCATCTTTAATAAGGCAGCAGTTTCCTTCAAGTATTCTTCTTCACTCTTGAAAGAGTTATATGCTTCCATCTTTGTTTCACAAGTAATACGTCTAACACCACTACCGATAGATTCTTCAGAAACGATTCTGAATGAGCCAAGGTTGTTTGTATTGTCAACGTGTGTACCACCACAGAATTCCTTAGAGAAATCACCCATGGATACGACTCTAACTTCATCGCCATACTTTTCATCAAATAGAGCTGTTGCACCAGTCTTCTTAGCATCTTCAATTGCTAATACTTCTGTAGTTACTGGAAGAGAAGCATTGATCTTTTCGTTGACGATTCTTTCAACTTCACTTAACTGTTCATCTGTTGGCTTTTCAAAGTGTGTGAAGTCAAATCTTCCGTATTCAGGACAGTTGTAAGAACCAGCCTGTGCAATATGATCACCTAGAACTTCTTTCAATGCAGCCTGCAGTAAGTGTAAGGAAGAGTGATTTGCACGTGTACGCTGTCTAGCAGCATAGTCATACTCACCTTCGAGAGTATCACCAACATGCAGTGTACCTTCGATGTTTTCTAAATGGTGTAATGGCTGCTTATGAGGAGCCTTTTGTACGTCAGTTACATCTGCTTTGAATGTATCATTCCATACTTTACCAGTATCAGCACACTGACCACCGCTTTCAGCATAGAAGCAAGTTTCACTCAAGATGACATCACCACTGTCACTCAAGGAATCAACCTTTACGCCATCCTTGAATAAGCCAATGACTTTACCTGTTGAATGAGAATCTGTATAGCCTGTGAATTTGCTTTCTTCTGTGAAATCCATCAAATCCTTAGACTGACCATGCATAGACTGTTCAGCACCTCTTGCAGCTCTAGCACGTTCTTTCTGTGCTTCCATTTCTCTTTCAAATCCAGCTTCATCAATTGTATATCCCTGATCAGAAGCAATTTCTTCTGTCAATTCTCTTGGATATCCATATGTATCGTATAGCTTGAATACAACTTCACCTGGCAATTGCTTTGTATCAGCATGTTCTTTTAATGCATCGTTCAATAAAGCTTCACCATTTGCAAGTGTCTTATGGAAGCTTTCTTCTTCATTCTTAACAAGCTTTGAAACAAGAGCAACCTTGTCTTCAACATATCCATAGTAGTCTTTCATGTTATCTGCACAAACCTGTACAAGGTTATACATGAAGCTGCCATCAATTCCAAGCTTGATACCATAACGAACAGCTCTACGAAGAACACGTCTTAATACATAGCCTCTACCTTCATTAGAGAACATTGCACCATCCGCCAATGCAAATGTAACTGTACGGATATGGTCGGCAATAACACGATAAGCCATCTTGTATTCAGCTTCGTCATAAGAATGCTTCGCATACTTTTCTGTAGCGTGAATGATAGGAAGGAACAAGTCTGTATCAAAGTTTGTTTCACCTTCCTGTAAGAAACATACAAGACGTTCAAGACCCATACCTGTATCAATATTCTTCTGTGGAAGTTCTTTGTACTCTGTTCTTGGCATTTCACCAGGTCTGCAGTCATACTGAGAGAATACAATATTCCATAATTCTACATAACGATCATTTTCCATATCGTCAAAGAACAGCTTTTCACCAATACCTTCTGGATCATACTTTTCACCACGGTCGTAGTAAAGTTCTGAGTCTGGTCCACCAGGTCCTCTGCCGATTTCCCAGAAGTTGTCTTTATTTCTTGAAATATGGGATTCAATCATACCTGCCTGAACCCATAAGTCATATGCTTCCTGATCATCTGGATAAACTGTAACGTAGAGTCTTTCTTTATCCATGCCGATCCATTCTTCACTTGTTAAGAATTCCCAAGCCCATGGAATTGCTTCCTTTTTGAAGTAATCACCAATAGAGAAGTTTCCTAACATTTCAAAGAATGTGTGGTGACGTGCAGTTCTACCAACATTTTCAATATCGTTTGTACGAATACATTTCTGTGCGTTTGCGATACGTGGGCAAGCTGGCTTTTCTGTACCATCAAAGTACTTCTTTAAAGTGGATACACCAGCATTGATCCATAACAATGTTGGGTCGTTGTGTGGAATCAAACTAGCACTTGGTTCAATCATGAATCCTTTGGATTTGAAGAAATCCAAGAACATTTGACGAATTTGATTTCCTGATAAATTCTTTTTCATACATTCCTCCAATAATAAAACGTTCCTGTATATTACAGGAACGTCATTAACGCGGTACCATCCTGATTCACATATGTAATATGTGCACCTTAATTTCATCCGTAACGTGGATAACGGTATGTTTTCATACTCTCAAAAGTAGCTTCACGTTTTGTATATCTGAAAGCTTTTCACCTGACAGCTTCTCTCTAGACACAATATACAACGTTACTTGTCTTTCTCATCGATTTGCAAATTTAATGATATTTCATTATTTGAATATGTCAAGCTAAAATTAATTTCTGTTTTTTATGTTTTGCGTGCATAAAACATACATTTTTATCACTGTTTGAAATAATAAAATAAGCAATCATTTTACTGATGACTGCTTTTCTACTTCCAGCAGATAATTTAAGCATTTTTGGTATTTTTCAACTCTTGCAATATCTTTCTCTGTGATTTTCTTTAATCTAGTTAAATCAGAATTATGTTTTAAATCCGCTATTTTTACTTTTCTTGCAAGAGGATTTTCTGCTATTTTTTGAACATATTCTTCATATGATTCGTTTTTCTTTTTTGTGATTGTATCAATTGCCTGGATGATTGTTTCGCTGAATCCTTCATTGGCTAGATCTTCAATGGTCATTGACGTATCTTCTAAAACATCATGCAAGTACGCAACAATTTTTTCTTCTTCAGTATTTAGAGAATCTGCAACATGGATAGGATGATTGATATATTCGCATCCTGCTTTATCTATTTGTCCTGCATGTGCTTTTTTAGCAATGTTCAATGCTTTTTCTACATCGTTCATTTTTAAACCTCTAGTGAATTTTTCTGAATCACGATGATCTTTTACGAAATTTGGAATCTTGCTTAAGTTCTTTGATCATTTGCTCAGCAAATATCAAAATTTAGATATCATATTTGCTCCTGATACTAGAAATTGCAGTGTCTCCATCTACAGTGTTTCCAGATTTTACATCTTCCAAACCATCCAAGATTGTTTTTGCTTCATACATTTTTCGCAGTAGTAGCCTGTAGGATATTTAGCTTTGAAGAAGAACTCTTCACATGACGGTTCGTTATTAGCATATTTCCTGGTGAAATCAATTAAAGATGGTTTTTTGTTTTTGTATTTAGACATAGAACTTTACCTCGTATATAAAGTCTATATCTGACATACCATTTTATTGTACACGTATATGTACAATAAATTACTTATTGAATCAAGTGGTCAATTATATTTTTTCATTCAAATCAAAATAAAGCTTTCCATTATCAATACGTTCCTTATGTCCATATTACCATGATGCGTATATTACCCTTTATCTTTTAGCGATGTTTTTATTCTTGAAAAAACATCAAAGAGTTTATCTGAATCCACATGTAATATTGCTGGGTAGCCGAATTCGGCTACCTATTATTAAATATCTTTATCATCTAAACCATCAGCTATATCTTTATCATCTAAATAATCATGCAGCCTTGAGTTTCTCGTATTATTTTCCAATTTGGCTTTATCAAGAGTTTTTTCCCAAGTTTTTTCCATTTCGTATTTAAAAAATTCAGTCATCGAACTAATATCTTCTTTTGAATCAAATTTTTCTAATGCAGCATAATAGTATTTTTTATCTTCGTTATAAATGATAATTGGTGGAAGATCATTAATCATTAATATATAATTTGCTAATACTCTTCCTACTCTTCCATTTCCATCAGCAAATGGATGAATCTGTTCAATAACATTATGCGTATAAACGGCAGTTTTTATAATCTCTTCCGTTTTCTTTGGATTGGTAGAATTGATTTCTTCCACAAGATTTTTTACATCATTCTTGACATCCTCAACTGGCGAGCCAACTTCGTTAATGCCAGTTACATAGTCATGTTTTTTATATTCACCAGGCCTCTCTTTGTTTATCACATATCTTCTCTCATCATATGTACTTTTAGTTAAAATCTTATGGATTTTTTTTATACATTCCTCTGTTATTGGTGATTTTTCAACTATTTTCTCCAGAAGATAATCATAACAATCTTTTTGATTATTTATTTCAAACAGGGTTTTTAAGTCACCCGTAAAGTTTATTATTTTTCCATTATTAAAGATTTCTCTAGTGTCATGATATGTTACCTTGTCGTTCTCAATAGCTCCTGAATTATATGCAAATAAAACACTAAAGCTCTCTAAAACATTCATGTAATCTTCTTTGCTTTTCAAGCTCTGATTATGCCAAAATTTAATAACTTCTTCATATTTATATTTTGGAATTGTCATTATCCTGTCTCCTTTCTTTCATCAGAGGTAGCCGAATTCGGCTACCTTGTTATATTCATTATTATTTCAATTTTGGAAAACCGAATCGACGTATTCAAGTTAATTATATCATATTTTTGCACATTTTGCACGTTATACCAGACTGGCTGTGCATGGATATACACAATTTAATAACTCTTTCTTCCTGCATTAATGTAGAAGCTAAATAAAATTGAATGAAGCACACGACCATACTGCATCAAACTCATTGTTGTAATCCAACTCTTCATAAGTAATATTTCGAACATCCATGCCAATATAGTTTCCTGCTAAAAGACATAATTCCATTGAGCCATCCACAGGAACAACATCATATCCTCTCGATAAGAAATACCTAGAATCTCTCCCACTTCCACAGCCTATTTCCAAAATCTTATCTCTAGATTTTAAATACGCCTCAAACTGGTCATATAATTCCTGCATTGAAACATTAACTGTATTATTGAAGTATTCCTCTGCATTTTGGTTGTTATATGTAATAGTCTCATTCATCTAAAGCACCCATTCTTCATATTCTTGTAGTTTTGCTGAATCATATACAAGATTTAGATTCTCTTTCAAAATATTTCCGAACTGTTTTTGAAAAAACGAACAAAACTATCGTATTTTTAAAACTTCAGATAACTCTGTTAATATTGTTCATTTGAACAATATTTCGTCAAAAATTTTTTTTCGATTTACTTTTTTACATTTCAACTCAATTCTTTGTACAAGTCGTGTATTTCTTTGATGTCTCTCTTCCACATTACATCCTTGGAAAAACACTTCTTTGTTTCCAATGAGAATTAAAGTATTCTTGCAGCGTGTAATCGCTGTATAAATTAACTTTTTATTTAACATAATCCATTGGTTTTTCGCAAAAGGCATGATAACGATTGGATATTCACTGCCTTGTGACTTATGAACAGAAATACAATATGCAAGTGTAATATTTGCAAAACTTTCTGGTTTATATTCCACAAATGTACCATCAAAATCCACAACAATTGTTGTCTTCTTGTCTTCTGTTTCTTTCGCATCTACAATTTCTACAAGCGTACCAATATCACCATTTGAAACTTCATCATCAGGCTGGTTCTTCAACTGCAGAATCTTGTCATCTTCTCTAAATGTAATATAGCCTAGACGTACTTCATTCTTATCAACTGTCTTTGGATTAAACGTTTCCTGAAGCGCCTGGTTTAATACGGTAATGCCCGCATTTCCCGCATACATTGGTGATAATACTTGAATATCTGATAACTCATAGCCTTTTTCTAGACAATTCTCTACAATCTGAAGAACACTGTTCTTGATATTGATTTCATCCGTTTCATAGAACAAAACACCTTTTTCATATGTATTGAAATCAATACGATTCTCTAATAAATCTTTGGATAAAGTAATAACACTGCTGTCACCTTTCTGACGATAGATATGTTCAAGACGGACAGTTGGAATGACATTGGATGCAATCAGATCTCTTAATACACATCCAGGAGAAACAGATGGCAACTGATCTTCATCACCGATGATACAGATCTTTTTAACGTTATGACTCGCTTTTAAAAGATTCGCAAATAAATAGCTGTCTACCATAGAAAACTCATCAATGATAAGTACATCACACATGAGTGGTTCTTTTTCATTCTTTTTAAACTCATTACTTTCCAGATTCCACTGTAAAAGAGAATGAATTGTAGATGACTTTGTTTCACATAGCTGCGATAGTCGCTTTGCGGCTCTGCCTGTTGGAGCACAACATTCAATGATACAGTTTGGATACATTTTTCTTAACAGTTCTACAATGGCACGTACAACCGTTGTTTTTCCTGTTCCAGGCCCACCACTCATAATTGATACAGGCGTATCAAATAATGTATGAATGGCATGAATCTGTGTTTCATCGTATGTAATGCCAATGGTATTCTGTATATCTTTCAGTGCATCTTTGACTTCTTCATCATCACAAGGCTCTAATGTCTTATATGGAAATGCAGATAAAAAGGATGCAATGTATGTTTCTGCATCATATTGTGCTTTTGGATAAATACAGCCATCATCATTAATCAATGCTCTAGATAACACACAACTATCCAGGACTTCTTCAAAATCAACTGCAAACTCTTTTGTCTTCTTCAGAAAAGATTCCTTTAACAAAGCTTCTGGAATATAAGAATCCCCGTTCTTCATACAAAGCATTTCACACAAAGCAATCAGATACGCATGCAGACGATTTGGATCATTCTTTTCAAAGCCAAGTTCTTTCCCAATCTTGTCTGCAGTCGCAAATCCAAACCCATCCAGTTCTTCAACGACACGGTATGGATTTTCCTTGATCAGCTTTAAAGCATCTTTGCCATATTTCTGATTGATACGAATCAGATTACGAATACCAATGCCATGAATATTCATAAAGGAGACAAGCTGCTGGAGACCACTGTCATCTTCTTCAATGCCACTCACAATACTTTCATACTGTGCTTTACTTAAACGAGGTACACGCAAAAGACAGTCAGGATCTTCCTTGATCATGGCTAGACAATCCTCTCCCAGTGCTTCTACAACTCTTTCCGCAAGTTTTTTTCCAATATGAGGAAACTGGGAAGATGATAAATAACGAATGATACCTTCCCTTTCACTTGGTAAAGGCTGCTGTATTGTCTGTACTTGAAACTGTATTCCGTATTTTGGGTGTTCTACATATGTTCCCTGAATATCATAAAGGACATCTTCCTCAATTTCGGGTAAGATGCCTGTGATTGTGATATGACGTTCTTTTTCATCGTTGACAAGGAACTTAGCTACCGTATAGAAGTTCGTTTCATTACGATACAGAACATATGTAATTTTGCCATTTAATGTAATTAGCTCATCCATAGTGTAATTAAAATCGTCATAAAGTTATATAGCATATGTGAAAATATCGATGTGGTAATTGTATCTGTATCTTCATAAGGAATACATAATACAAATCCACACAACGCATATATCACAAAGAAAATGCAGTTGGAATAATTCTGTGTGAGTAAGGACGCTACGACATGCAAAAATCCAAATACACCACCAGAAATACATGCAGATAAAAGAAAACCATGTTTTTCACGAATTTTAGCGAAAATACATCCACGAAAAATCGTTTCTTCTAGAAATGGTGCAAATACTACTACCGTTAAAATGTAGAAAATCGGTGCAGCATTGAATACAAGATCATTATTGATTTGATTGTCTGCCTGTACTGTTGGCAGAAAGAAATAAATCAATTGTGCTAAAAGGATATTTGTTAGAAACAGACATCCAACAGTTGTCAAAATATGCTTGATATTCTCATTCAAACTGGAAACAAATACATTGAAGCTTTCTGTATAGTATTTCAAGCCAGCAAGAACAAATGCAAGCACCATGCAAAGATCAACAGCGATATTACTGATGAAATACACTTCCATCCCAAATTTCTTTGCGATGAGTGTACTGAAAAAGTCCTGAAATGCTAGAAGATAGATACCAAAATACAATACAAGGAAAACAACTGCTTTTTTGTTAGATAACGTATTATGCATTGACTGTATCTAAGATCTCTTTCATTAAATCTTTATCATCCTGATAAACAACATCAATCTTGCCGCCACATACAAGCGTATCACCATCATAAATGACAGCTTCCTGACCAGGTGTTACGGAACGAATCTTTTCAGGAAAAGATGCAATGAGTGTACCATCTTCTCTCAAAGAAACAGTGACAGGATTATCCTGCTGACGATAGCGGAACTTTGCATTACATGTTAATGGAAGCTTTCTATCTGCAAGCCAGTTTACATCAATGATAGAGCAGGATGTAGAATAGAGCCACTCTTGATGTTCTTCATCTGTAACATACAATTCATTTTTTGTGACGTCTTTGCCAATGACATAGAATGGACCAATGCCGCCAATATCCAATCCTTTTCTTTGACCAACCGTGTAATACATGACACCACCATGCTGACCAACAACTTTCTTTGTATTGATATCAATAATATTGCCAGGTTTCATTGGAAGATAGTTTGACAAGAACTGTCTGAAGTTTCTTTCACCAATAAAGCAGATACCTGTTGAATCTTTCTTTTTCGCAATGGAAAGATCCAATTCTTCAGCAAGCTTTCTGACTGTTGGCTTATCTACACTTCCTAATGGAAATAATACGTGATCAAGTACTTCACGATGAATTTCTGTTAGAAAGTAAGACTGATCTTTATTGCGGTCATCTGCCTTCTGCAGTACATGTACCCCATTTTCTTCGCCAAGCTTTGCATAGTGTCCTGTTGCGACTGTATCAAAGCCTTTGCTTTCAGCAAACTTCATAAAAGAATCAAATTTGATATATCGATTGCATAGAATATCTGGATTTGGAGTTCTTCCACGCTTGTATTCATCCAGGAATGTTTTAAATACATCATCCCAGTACTCTTTAATAAAATCGATTCTCAATAAAGGTAAACCTAATTTATCAGCAACATCCTGTGCATCTTTATAGTCTGCTTCCTGTGGACATACAGCATCATTGATCGTTGGATTTCCTTCAAAATCATCATTAGCCATAGAGTCCCAGTTACGCATAAATGCACATGTAACATCATATCCGTCTTTCTTTAAAAGATATGCGGCGATTGCGGAATCAACGCCACCACTTAATCCTACTAGTACTTTTTTCATGAGTATCATTATACAACAAAAAAGAAGCAATTAAGCTTCTTTATGTACCTCTCCACATGTTTTATAGTTTGGACAGTCTGGATTACATACGTGATCTGCAAGATTTCGCAATTCCTTTGGCACAAATACACTAATTTCTTCTTCATCGTATCCAACCTGGAAGTTACTCTCATTCAAGATAATTGGACGTTTGAGAACACTTGGATTGTTTTTAATAAAATGAATCAATTCATCCGTTTTCATCGCATCAATATCAATATTACTTTCTTGAATGATCTTGCTTCTTTTAGAAATGATGTCATCAGTACCATTTTCACTTCTCATCAATAAATGCTTGATTTCATTATCATTCAATAATGTCTTAAAGATGTTCTTTTCAATGAAAGGAAGATTGCGATCTTTCAGCCACTGTTTTACTTTTCTACAGGAAGCACAGCCTGGTGATGTATATACAACGATCATAAATACCCTCCCTTTATAAAAACAAAAATATTATATCAAATCTGTCAACAACTATAACATACACTTGATTGTAATTGTCAAACAGAATAAAATAACAACATAAAAGAAAGTGCAACGTTTCTATTTCCCTGTAAAGAAAGACAGTGTTCGATGCAAACTGTTCATAGATAGAAATGTACTGGAGCTTTGTAACAAACTTTTATACGTGAATCGTTTACCTTCATAAAAGTGATCTCTTTTTTTAGAGATAAGTCGGGTGGTACCGCGCAACGTCGTCTCTTGCGTCCCTTCAGCTATATTGAAGAGACGTTTTTATTTGGAGGTTATTATGAAAAGAATGTTATCTGGCATCAAGCCTACGGGTGAATTGCATCTAGGCTCTTACATTGGTGCCCTCAAACAATTTGTTAAGTATCAGGATGATTATGAAATGTTTGCCTTTATCGCAAACCTGCACTGCATTACTGTTCCTCAGGAACCAGAAGTTCTGCAGAAGAACCTGCATGATTGTGTAGCTTTGTATCTAGCATGTGGCTTAGATCCTGAAAAGGCAACGATCTTCTTGCAGACAGACGTTCCAGCACACGCTACACTTGGCTATATCATGTGCTGTCATACATATATGGGTGAATTAAACCGTATGACACAGTTCAAAGATAAACAGGCAAAGGGCGAAAAGAATTTGAGTGGTGGTCTATATACATACCCTGCTTTAATGGCTGCAGATATTCTTCTGTATGATCCATCTTACGTACCTGTTGGGGAAGATCAGAAGCAGCACGTTGAATTAACTAGAGATATTGCACAAAGAATGAATAACCGCTATGGTGATTTATTCACGGTTCCTGAACCACTTGTTGGCAAGGTTGGTGCTAGAATCATGTCATTAACAGATCCAACAAAGAAAATGAGTAAATCTGACGGCATCAATAAAGGATGCATTTATCTGTTAGATGATTTAAAGGCAGCACGCAAGAAAGTCATGGGTGCAGTGACGGATAATCTGGCACATGTGCATTATGATCCAGAAAACCAGCCTGGTATTTCTAACTTGATGCAGATCTATTCTTCCTTGAACAATGATCGTCCTTTTGAAGAAATTGAAAAGGAATTTGAAGGAAAAGGATATGGTGATTTCAAACGTGCAGTTGCTGACAGTGTTTGTGAACTGTTAGAAAGCATTCAGTCAAAATACAATGAAATCTGTAATTCAGACATCATTGAAAAGACATTGCAGCAAGGTGCTGAAAAAGCAAATGTCATTGCCAATGCAAAAGTAAAAAAAGTACAGAAAGCAATTGGCATGGAAATTGTAAAATAAAAATGGAAGCGATACTTGATTGGCAGGTATCGCTCTTTTTTTATTTCAACCATCAAAAAAGGTGTGATTTTTCACACCTTTTAGAACAAGGATAACTGGTTCAGATCCTGTAACCCTTCTAATACACCCATTGCATCCAGCTTCTTAATTAAAGTACCGGACAGCTGTGTACGTTTTTCCAGATCTTCTTTCGAAAGGAATTCAGCTTCATTTCTTGCGGTTTCAATAGAACGTGCAACGTTGGCCCCCAAACCATCAATAACAGTAAATGGAGGAATGATTGTTTTCACATCATCTGGATCACTTCTAAATTCCGTAGAAAGTGATTTATACAGATCAACATTCGAAATACGGTAGCCTCTAGCATATAACTCTTCACAAGCTTCCAGTGTATCAAATAAAGACTTTTCTTTATTTGTGACTGGATTGATCGTATCTCTAGAATTCTGACGATCCTGAATATCTTTCATACGCACACGAATCGCTTCAATGCCCTTTGACATTGTATCAATTTCATACGCATCACAACGATGTGTAAAGAACTGGATATAGAAGTTCTGTGGCTCATGTACTTTATACCACGCAATTCTAACTGCCATCATAACATAGGCAACCGCATGTGCTTTTGGGAACATGTACTTGATCTTTTTACAAGAATCAATATACCAGTCAGGTACGTTATGTGCCTTCATGTCTTCTTCCCATTCTGCCGTAAGACCTTTTCCCTTACGTACAGATTCCATGATCTTAAACGCATCCAATGGTTTCAGTTTTTTATCCAGTAGATATGTCATGATATCGTCACGACACGCAATGACTTCGTTTAATGGATGCCCTGCCTGTACAAGTGATTGCGCGTTGCCAGCCCATACGTCAGTACCATGTGTCAGACCAGAAATCATGACAAGTTCTGAAAAGGATGCTGGTTTTGTTTCTTCAAGAACACGACGTGTAATACGTGTACCGAATTCTGGTAAACCTAAAGCGCCATTTTCTTTTTTATAGATTCTTGGATCTGCATGCAATGCATCATCACAATAGAACAATGAAAGTGTTTCTGGATCATTCATTGGAATATCCAGTGGTTTAACGGTACCAATTCTTTGCAGCATACGGATCGCAGTTGGATCAACGTGACCAAGAATATCAAATTTCAATACGTTATCATGGATATCATGGAAGTCGTAATGCGTTGTCATCCAGGCAGCTGTTGGATCATTGGCAGGATACTGCACTGGTGTAAAGTCTTCTGCTTCATATTCATCAGGAATGATGATAATACCGCCAGGATGCTGTCCAGTTGTTCGTTTAACGTTTGTACAGCCTTTGGCTAGATAATCTTTCATTGCACGACGCATATCTTCTCGATGCATCTTTTCACAATATCCAGTGACGTAGCCATACGCTGTTTTATCAGCGACAGTACCAATGGTACCGGCTCTAAATGCATGATTTGCGCCAAATACTTCCTTGATGAATTCATGTGCTCTCCATTGATATTCATTCGAGAAGTTTAGATCGATATCAGGCACCTTGTCGGCATTAAATCCTAAGAATGTCTGGAAAGGAATGTTCTGTCCATCCCCTTTCATAATGCCTCCGCACTTTGGACATTTCTTTTCTTCCAAGTCAAATCCACTCTTCACTTCTGGATCATCGATCCATTCAGCATAGTGACAACATGTACAGCGATAATGTGGCTTTAATGGGTTGACTTCTGTAATACCTGACATTGTAGCTGTAAAGGATGATCCTACAGATCCACGTGAACCTACAACGTATCCATCCTTGTTGCTCTTTTTTACAAGCAGGTGTGCAATGTAATAGTGCACATCAAATCCATTTGTAATGATGTTGTTCAGCTCAAATTCCAGACGTTCTGATACTTCTTCAGGTATCTTTCCTTCAAACTCATACATTTCTTTCGCTGTCTTGTGACAGATATTACGTAGTTTATCACCAGAAGCTTCAATGTGTGGCGGGAATGTTCCACTAGGAACAGGACGAATATTTTCATCAATGGAATCAAACAGTTTATTTGGATTGTCAATGACCAATTGCTGAACAAGATCTTTATCCTCCAGCCAGTCAAATTCACTGCACATTTCATTTGTCATACGAATATGCTGATCTGGATTCTTTGTACGAAGTCTTAAATCATCATCACGAATATAGAGAGGATGTGTTGCACCACCTACACCTTGTGACATGATATAAACATCTCTAAAGATTTTCTGATCCTTTGTACAGTAGTGTGCATCACTATCTGCAATGACTAGAATGCCAAGCTTCTTTGCCATAGCAATAATACGTTTCTGTACCTGTTTCAAACGTGTCATGTTTGGAATGGAACCTAATGCAATAGATGTAGAGTAATTGCCTAATGGCTGCAGTTCAATATAGTCATAGAACATCATTGCCTGCTCTAATCGAGCATCTTCCCCATTACATGCAAGTTCAAAAAGTTCACCATTCAAACATGCAGAACCAATCAATAGATTATGACGATGTTCCTGGATATCTTTACGTGTTACACGTGCTTCTGCGGCAACGTCTGTACCTTCTTTTCCACTTGCTTTTCCCATGACAGCAAGTGTTTTTGTATTACTCTTCGTAACAAGACGATACAAGTCTCTCATACCATCCTGGTTTTTTACAATTGCACAAATGTGTGATCTTCTAACCTTCTTAAAGATTTCATCATCCTGCGTCTTTTCCTGCAGATCATTGATCGTAACACAGTCATACTGATCTTTTGCATCTTTTAACAGACACATAAATACACCAGAAAGACTCTCTGCATCGTAGTCAGCTCTATGTGCAACTTCTTCATCATATTCCACGTGATAATAACGTGAAATATTCCCTAAACGGTATGCTCTACGATTTCTCAAAATGGCACGAGAAAGATCTAATGTATCGATGACTGTATTTGTTAATGGTGAACGATGGATTCTTCTTAACTCTTCATTGATAAAGTGATAGTCGAAACTTGCGTTATGTGCAACAAGTACACCATCCCCGATCCACTCTAAGATTTCGTCAATGCATTCACTGAATGGCTTTGCATCTTTGACCATATCATTTGTGATATTTGTTTTATGAGAAATGAATGGTGGAATTGGAATTGGAGGTTTGATAAACATCTGCAGACGATCTACAACTGTCTGGTTTTTGATCTTGACAGCACCAAATTCAATGATGTGGTCATAATATGCAGATAGACCCGTTGTTTCCAGGTCGAAAGAAATATATTCTGCATCATCAATCTTTGTATCGACACCATTTCTAACAATGGCTAGACAGTCATCCACCATATTCAATTCACAGCCAAAGCCAACACGGAATCCTCTATCAGGATCTTTTTTCGCAAGGCCTGCACCTGTATTATAGGCTTTGACAAATGACTGTACGTCTGCATGGTCCGTAATCACGATACCGCGATGACCAATGTTATATGCATATTTTACGATACTGACAGGATCACATACACCATCCATTTCACTCATATTGGAGTGCATATGGAATTCAATTCTCTTCTTTTCTGCCGTATCTTTTTCTTCCGATTTTTCTAAGACTTCAATTTCCTGTGGCATGATCACAAGATCTTTGGCAAAGTTATCAAACTGTATAGAACCATACACACGCACATAGTTTCCTTCCCCATAGCTGGAAAGAATTTCACGTGTAATGCCTCTGCCTTCAAAGCGCTTCATGATCATGGCATCTGTACCATCATAAATGGCCATTGTCTGGATCATACGATCATTTTTTGTGATTGTTTTTTCTTCCTGGAAGATTTCTCCTTCAAACTGGATATCAGAAATTGGATCTTTGATATCTTTGAGATTGATGCGTGTATAGTCTTCCATCTTTAAACGACGATAATTATTCTTTTTCTTTTCTACTGGCTTTTGTGCAATAGTCTGTTCCTTTTCCGGAATGACATTCATAACAACTTCTCGAACATCTTCCACATGAGGTGCATTGGTAATGCATTTTACATGGATTGCTAAACCGCACGAAGCAAGATCATTTTCAATGTCACTGACATATACACTGCTTCTTTCAACGTCTTCCTGTGAATTTAACAGGAAAGAAATTGTTTTAGAATCACTGTCATATGTAAAAACAGTATGTGCAAGATCACTATAGTCGCCATGAATTTTTGCCAGATAGCTTAAATACTTTTTGATTCCAACAATATTTGTATTGCATTGATCACTATGAATGAGTAATTGAATATGACAGCCTGTCATTTCTTCAATTCCATAGCAAAAAGACGAATAGTCTTCAAAAGACAAAACGTCGTACGTATGTAATGTAATTTCTACAACATTTTCCTTCTGGAACATACGTACACGTTCAATCGTACTATCCGTTAACTGTGAGGATAAATCATTAAATTTACCATTCGCAAAATCTTTAACAAGTATTTTCATAGCCCACCTATTATACATCAGAAAATGATTTATTTATCTTCAATTTCTTCATGCAGTGTTAGATAAACATTTTTCGCAACAACCTCTGGAACAACCTTTGTTATTTCTTCTAAAGATGCTTCTTTTAATTTTGTGATACCGCCAAATGCCTTTAACAGTTCTTTCTTTCTTTTTGGTCCAACACCTTCAATATCATCCAGGATGGATTTTGTCTGTGCCTTGCTTCTGAGCTTTCTATGATAGCTGATTGCAACGCGATGTACTTCATCCTGCATTCTTGTTAACAGGAAAAATAATTCACTGTTTTTATCGATCTCAACAGTATTGCCATCGGTATCCATCAGTGCATTTGTAGAATGCTTGTCATTTTTTACAAGACCCATCAATTTGATTGTATTCGATAAATCTAAAGCATCCAGAATTTCTTTTGCCGCTTCGATCTGGATCCATCCACCATCGACAATAATTCCATCTGGCAGCCTTCCGTTATCTTTCAATAGTCTAAAATATCTACGGTAGATAACTTCCTTCATTGAATCAATATCAGAATTGCCTGTGTGCAGCTTAAATAAACGATAGTCATTCTTTCTAGGCTTGCCATCTTCATATACAACACAGCTTGCGACTGTAAATGCACCTGAAATATGAGAGTTATCAAACAGTTCCACACGGTTCATTGGATGATGTGCAATCGCATTCAATTGACGGATGGCTTCCTCTGTTTTCTTGTCCTGTTTTTCAATCACAGAAAACTTCAGATCTAACTGCGTCTTTGCATTTTCAATACACATGTCTATGAGTTTCTGACGGTAGCCTTTCTGTGGCTGAAAGATTGGAAATGGGAGTACTTCCTGGATTGTTGCAATATCCATATCTAGTGGCAATACAAGTTCTCTTGCGGCTGGATTTGCTTCATAGTACTGAAACAGAAAGGAAATAAATTCTTCCTGGGCATCGCCATATAATGGTTTAAGTTTATATTCTTTGTTTAAAATCGTACCTTTTCTTACAAGCATCCCTGCAATCGCAAGATATCCTCGATCTGTATAATAGGCAAAGATATCACGATCTCCTCGATTATCTTTTTCAATGTTCTGTTTATCACTGACAACTTTGGAAATGGATTCCAGCATATTTTTATACATCAGTGCTTTTTCAAACTCCAGATTTTCACTTGCCTGGATCATCTTATCTTTGATGTCTTTTTCAACATCTTTTGTATCACCATTCATAAAAGATACAACATTGGCACAGTATTCTTCATAGACTGCAGGATCGATTTCTTTTTCACAAGGTCCTAGACACTGTCCCATGTGATAGTAAAGACAGAGTTTATCTCCCATGTGATTGCATCTGCGGAATGGAAACATGCCCTGCAGAAGTTTTAATGTATCTCTGGCAGCATTGGCATCAGGAAAAGGTCCAAAGTATCGTGCACGCTTATCTTTTTTGATATCACGTGCTACGGATAGCCTTGGATATGTTTCTCTTGTGAGCTTGATGTATGGATAAGAGGAATCATCCATAAATTGAATGTTATATTTTGGACGATTTTTTTTAATCAGATTGATTTCTAGAACCAGTGCTTCTTTTTCTGTCTTTGTGACAATGAAATCAAAATCATCAATGTTTTCTACAAGCTTTGTTGTTTTAAAGTTATGTGCACCAACAAAGTAGGAGTTCACACGATTATGCAGATCTTTAGCTTTGCCTACATAAATGATTTCTCCATTCTTATCCTTCATCTGATAGCTTCCAGGACTATGTGGAAGCTGTGATAGTTTTGCTTTGATATATTCTTTATCCATAGATTTATTTCATAGTAACGATCGTTGCACCCGTACCGCCTTCCTGCGGCATGCCCAATCGAAATTCTTTGACACCACTGTCACGTTTTAATCTTTCATGAACAGCTTTTCTTAATCTGCCAGTACCATCTCCATGAATGACGCGGAAACTCTTTAATCCATTGAGAGAAGCCTGATCCATATAGCTATCTAACTTATCCAAAGCTTCATCTACATGCAAGCCAATCAGATTCACTTCTAAAGGCATCGTTGTAAACAAAGAACGACCGGTATTGATACTGACATTATCCTGCTTTTTCATCTTTGGAAGCACATGAATACTTGGACGAATCTGGTTTGGCTTCACGCGTACTTCCCTGCCATTCATTAAAATTGTAATGTCTTTCTTTTTGATAGAAATGATTTCACATACTTGTGAATTGCCTTTGAGTTCAACTGCATCTCCAACATGGAATACGTATTGTTTTTCTTCTTCCTCTTCTTGTGGCGTATCATAGAAAGAATTCAATTCCTGGACTGCCTGCAATGCTTCATGATACTTGACTTGTTCCTGACGCTTGCGAATATCTTTTAAGATACGATTTGCTTTATTCTGCACTGTAGCAACATAGGCATCTGCTTCTTTCTTTGCCTTTGTCTGCAGGTTTTCTTTCTGCTTTTCTAAGGCATCTTTTTCTTTTGTTAACTGTTTCTTCAGCTTTTCAATATCAGCAAGCTGCTTATTTAATGCATCCTGCTTCAAGGTTGCTTCATTGAGTTCCTTTTCTAGCTGTTCAATGAGTTCATCTTCTTTTGTTTTTGCCTGATTCTTCAAATATCTTGCATATTTTACAATCGACTTTGGAAGGCCATATCTTTCCGCAATTTCAAACGCATTGGATTGCCCGCTCATTCCTTCAAGATAGCGATATGTTGGAGATAATGTATTTGTATCAAACTGTACAGAAGCAATCAGGATATCCGCATGTCTTTTTCCATAGGCCTTCAGACGATCATAGTGTGTTGTTAAAACAGCCATCGTACCAAGATGACGCAGTTCATTCAAAATAGAAATGGCAAGTGCTTCTCCTTCTCTTGGATCTGTACCAGAACCAACTTCATCTAACAAGACAAGAGAATCTTTTGTTGCATATTGACATACTTCGGCCTGTTTCTTCATATGTGATGAAAAAGAAGACAAGGAAGATTCAACTGACTGTTCATCTCCAATATCCACAAACACACGATCAAAGAATGGAATCACTGCTTCTTTACAAGGAATTGGCATTCCGCAATATGTCATGAGAGTAAATAAGCCAATGATCTTCATGGATACTGTCTTTCCACCTGTATTTGGACCAGTAATTAATAAAATCTTCTTTTCTTTTGTCAAGTGATAGGAGTTGCTGACAACCTTCAATGGGTCAATGAGTGGATGACGGGCATCTGTAATCGAGATTTCTTTTTCTTTTGTTAAAGAAGCAACCGTTGCATCGCGATCTTTTCCCCAGGAGGCTTTCGCAAAGATGCAATCTAGAATCGCAACTGTTTCAATGTTTGCCTTTTCTTCTTCTGCAATGAGACTGACAGCTTTGGAACATTCTTTCAGTATTTTCGCAATTTCTTCCTGTTCTGAAGATACAAGTTCCTGTTTTTTGTTATTGATGGAAATGAGTGCAGGTGGTTCGATATATGATGTATTTCCAGACTGGGAATCTCCATATACAAATCCGCCAAATGTATTCTTGTCACTTGCCTTGACAAGTACAACACATCTGCCATTACGGTTTGTGATGATACCATCAACACATGTATCTTTATGAGACTTTAAAAAGCGTGTAGCAACGGATGTGATTTCTGCATCAATGTTTCTTAATTGAGAACGAATCGTTTTTAATGCAGGTGTTGCATTATCTTTGATTTCACCATATTCATTGAGACAATGATTTAACATTGTTTCTACTTTTGTATGAACAATCAACGTTGATAAAAGATCATTCAGTGCTGGATGATCAATATCACCACATGATTTTTCATATGACAAGATTGCCTTGATACCTAAAATCACCTGATATTCTTTCAATAAATCAAGCGAAGAAAGAATTCTGCCTTTCAAGGCATTATCCAAGATTCCTCGAATATCATGAAAACCCTGGATTGGCATTGAACCATATTGTACTGTACAAGCCAATGCTTCTTTGATTCTTTCGTTTTCCTGTTGAATCAAAAGTGATTCATATGTTGGCTTTGTATTTTGAATTAACTGTTTTCCTAAGGAAAAACAGCTGTATTTTTCTACCTGTTGAAGGATTGTATTTAACTCTAGTGCATTTTCTATAGACATATCTTATTCTCCCTGTGAGAAGAATTTTTGAAACTCTTCTAAATTGTTTTTGTTCTGTTCCACTTCCTGCAGCATTTCAGAAAGCTGATCTGCCTGCTGAAGTGGAAGTGTAAATGATGTGAATACGAGTGTACTTGTTTCTTTGATAGGTGAAAGTATCGATTCATTTACAATCAAAGATCCATGACGAAATACTGGACTTTCCAGTACAACACACATCAGTAGACACCAGATGCATGTCTGAATCAGACCTAATATCATACCTAGTACACTTGATACAAAGTGATAGCCGGGCATTGTCTGCAATACTTTCAATAAGAAATCTAGAAGCATGCATACAATACGGAACACTAAAAATAAAATCACAAAATAGATCAGTCGATTTGCGAGTGTATAGTACTGTGCAGTGAATGCCTGCATGAGTGGATCTTGACTTGTATTCTTGATCAAAGGCATGGAAATACTTAAGTTTTCAGAAAACATCCATGCAAGATAAAAGGAAGCAATTGTTCCAACAAGTGACAATAAAGAACGTAACAGTCCTTTGCGGTATCCATTCCACATGCATACTACCGCAAGCAAGATTACAATGCCATTGACTGGCATGATCATTGATTCATTTAAATTTACCATATGTGCTATTTTACCATCATTGTATTCAATGGTACAATTGAATGCATGTCAAACGTCATTACATTAAAGCTAACACAAGCACAGGAAGCAAAATTATACGAAGCATGGAGTGAAAATGCGAAAACACCACCACAATATGCCAAGTGGCAGTTGCGATGTGAGAATTGCGTCATTACGTGCTACACATCTGGAAAGACAGTCTTTCAGGGAAAGGAAGCAAATGTATATGCTTCTCCATTTATGGATGAAGAATTGATACAGCCAAAGCTTGCACTGAAGGATATCCTTCCACAGGCTGGTTCAGATGAAGTTGGTACGGGTGATTATTTTGGTCCTGTTGTTGTCTGTGCAGCAATCGTTGATGAAAATACGAATGCCCTTCTGCATTCCCTTGGTGTCAGAGATTCAAAACAGTTAAAAGATGAAGATATCTTAAAGATTGCACCTGAAATCATTGCGAAAGTTCCGCATTCTTTACTCATTGTAGATAACAGGAAATACAACGTTGTACATGAAACAAACAACCTCAATGCGATCAAGGCAAAACTGCATAACCAGGCATATGTTCATCTAAGTCATAAATATGGCTTGCCACAGCTTAAAGTCATTGATCAGTTTACACCAGAAAGAAGCTATTACCGCTATATTCAAAGTGAACCATTGGTTATTCGAAACATTCACTTTGAAACGAAGGCAGAAGATAAATACATTGCGGTTGGATGTGCATCTGTGATTGCGCGCTACGCATTCTTAAAGAAAATGGAAGAAATGGATACAAAATGGAATATGCATTTTGCTAAAGGTGCAGGAAGCAATGTAGATGTATGTGCGAAACAGTTTGTGAAGCAATATGGTTTTGATGCATTAGAAAGCGTCGCAAAACTACATTTTAAAAACACAGAGAAACTGAAATAAGTTCTCTGTGTTTTTTACTTTCTTCTTTTTGGCGTCATTGTCCAGTACACAAAATTCATCCTAAAGTATTCTATTTTACCAAAATATAACATCCATATGAGAAATATAATTTCTATTCTTCACATATTTCTACACAATGTTTCAAAAGTATTTTCATAAAAGTAATGGTGTGGAAACCCACGCGTCTTTAGACCGTGGGAGGAAACACCTGCAAATCAGCCCTGATTTTTAATGTAATGTTGTATCGTGCTTTCTGATAC
>CAKVBD010000017.1 GCA_934725105.1 uncultured Bulleidia sp.
CCTTTCGTGTACTTATTTTTTATCTATTTCTACAAACATTGTACCTCATATACTAAATTCCACAATAAAAACAGCACTGATTTTACCTGTCAGCACTGTTTCTGCACAACTAATTTTAACTTTTAATTTTTCTTTTGAAAGTGGAATTTAACTTTTCAGTTCAGCGCATTTTCTTAAGACTGTATAAGAAATATTTCATTCCTTCCTCTTCACTTAAAATCTTCTTCGAATTGATGAGCATCTTCACTGATTTTTTCAAAATTCAAATACATTAATCCATGTGCAATGATTTCATAATCTTTATACATGTTGTACAAAACAGAATTCTCCTTTGGTTCTTTTGAATCATTCCACTGTCTTAATAACTCTGTTGTTTTATCATTTACTGCACATGATAAATCCATCAAAGCATCCCTGTTATTGATATCTACACCCATATCCTGTGCATATTCAATCGCAGCAGCTTTCATTGATCCATCGGGATCTCCTTCAATAGAGAACTCACCGATACCCTTCAGCATGTCAATGATTGATTTTCCTTCATATTTGTTTTTCATATACATACACTATACGTTTTTATCTATTAATTAACAATTGAAATTATATCTTTTATTCTTAGTTTTTTATTTAGCAATGTAAAAATGAAACCTTCAATACGACCCATCCAGGATTTCTTCAATCAGCTTCTGCATTCTATAATCAAAACAATCTTTTAATTCACATTCCCAAACTATAATTACTTTGTAATCCATGCTTTCCAGCTGTTTCTGATTCTCAATATCTCGTTCCATGTTGTCACTGAACTTTTTGATCCAATATGCAGTTTTTGATTTTGGAATATATGCCAATCTACAATGAGAATGGTGATGCCAGAAACATCCATTAATAAATATCACAGTTCTATATTTATACAAAACAATATCAGGTTTTCCTGGCAATTCTTTTACATTCTTTCTATAGCGAAATCCATGGTGATAAAGATACTTTCTCACTTCCATTTCAATCGATGTATCTTTTCCCTTGATTCTACTCATATTCCAGCTTCGTTTATCTTTTGTTAATTTATCCATAGCAGTAACTTTCTGAATCTATTTACCCTTTTCCACTTTTTCTGCATTCAAGACACACACCTAAATTCATACGATTTGTACCACCATAGGAAGAAAAATATTCCCTAGGTAATACTTTTTTACATATTTCACACTGAAACCATCTCTCTCCTGTATGATCAAATACAGGTTCTTCTTGTTGAGAAATCTGTGGAAGAATTTCTTCTTTTCTCAGATTAAAATCTTCTACTCTTTTTCTTTCAACTTCTTCTGGATCTATTTTCTTTACCGGTTGAGAATTTGTTTGAACTTTCTTTTCTTGTTTTGGAAATAGTTCTTGTATGAATGAACTATTTCTATTTTCTAGTTTTATAATATTCAGATTGTTCTTTGCACGTGTCAAAGCAACATAGAACAATCTTCTTTCTTCCTGTTCCAATTGTTGATTGGACATGCATAGAATTTCTTCGTCATCTTGCACTGCTGGAAACTTGCCATCATAAATATCAATTAGATAAACTGTATCAAATTCTTTTCCTTTGCTTGCATGTACTGTAGATAGAATAATATTAGAAGATTTTGGATGCATTCCATTTCTCATGACATCTCTTAAATATTCAATGCGATTCAAAAATGATGGAATACTTGTTTCACTTTCTGCAATAAATCGCAATGTTTCTAATTTTGTTAGATCTATGTTCATATCTTTCGCATATTTCTTATAGCGATCACTTGAAGCAATCCAGATTGCATCTTTTACTTTTGCATAACATAAGCGATTGATCATTGCTTCAAATGCTTCAATGTTACTTATCGATACTTTTTCTTTATACTTATCTAAAGCTTTAAAAACAGATATGGACTTTGTTTTACAATCAAGAATAATTTGTTCCTTAACTTGTTTTTTCAAGTACAAATACCCTTTATTCGCAACACGATCAAAAGCATCTGTATCATATGGATCCAAAGCCAATTTCATAAAAGATAAAATATCTCGAATACATGGAACACCAAACACATCTGTTTTTGCTCCAGCCATAAAAAACGGAATATTTTTTCTTAACAATTGATCTACTAGTGGAACAGCACTATCATTTTCACGATATAAAACAGCTGTTTGACTATTCACATTTTCCAGCACTTTCATCATATATGCATACTGTGGTCTACGATCTTTGACTGTTCTCACTTTAACTTCTTGACCAGAAGGACGATCAGCACACATATTTTTTTCAAAACGATCCTTGTTTTTAGAGATGAAAGTTTGTGCCTTCAAAACAATTTCAGGTGTTGAACGGTAATTCGTTTCCATACGAATCACTTTTGCATTGTCATGATCGTTTTGAAATGACAGTAAAGCCTGTGGATATGCAGCACGAAATCCATAGATACTCTGATCCTCATCACCCACCATGAATAAATGATTATCGAACGAAAGAATCTTGATAATATCATGTTGAATTTTAGAAGTATCTTGTGCTTCATCAACACAGATATACTGATACTTATGTGACCATAAATCTCGATAATACTTTCGATTCTCTAAGATCCATATCGCAAATGCCATCTGATCATTGAAATCCATCAAACCTTGTTCTTTCATCACTTTCTCATACATTTCAAACATCTTAGGGAAAAAGGAATCATCCTCTTCTAATGCTTTGATTTGAGATGCATCCAGTCTCATATTCTTCACATAAGTGATTTCACTCTGTAGATTCAAAATATCATTTTCACTTGGAAATTCTTTTGTAATACTTTGATATACACTTCTTAGAATTGCTTTTTCTCTTCTTTCATCAATATTTCTTTTTGGATAATGCACATCAAAACAAAACTGAGAATAAATTTGATATGCGAGTGAATTAATTGTTTTAAAGGAAATTTGATTTGTCAAATCTTCTGAAAACTTCAAAGAAAAGCGTTGCTTCATTTCTGCTGCAGCCTGTGTATTAAACGTAATCGCTAATATTTTTTTAGGATCAATATGCTTTTCAAGAATCATATATCCAAGTCTTGCAACTAGAACCGTTGTCTTTCCAGACCCAGGAACAGCCAACAATAAAACATTCTCATCAATTGCCTGTACAGCTTGTTCCTGTTGAGAATTTAAACGAATATCATATTTCTTGCAGAAAGATAAAAAAGAATTGTTCATTGAGAGTATTATAAATCATTCTCTTTGATTTACACACCATTCGTTATTCCTTCCAACCGTCAGGAAGAAGCTTAATAATTTACAAAATGAAAAGAATCAGAGTTTTGAAGTTCTGGTTCTTTTTTATGTTTATATGGTTTTATAATTCTGCTTCAATTACACTTTTCTATTCTCAACTAATTACCATCCAAAATCAGGAATTTCAGGCTGTGTTAGTTCTGGTGTTGGGATTACAGGTTCTACTGTTGGTTCTAGTGTTGGGATTATAGGTTCTATTGTTGGTTCTGTAGTAGGTTCTACTGTTGGTTCTGGACGTATACCTGGATCAGGTGATGCATAAATCACATTTTTCAAATCCAATTTCTTTTTAGATCCATCAGAGTAGTATACATATAAGTCATTCTCTTCAACTTTTAAATCCGTAACAAACTTTTCAATATTCTTTACTACTCCCAAATTTACAGATGAATTATCAGTATATGTTATGATCAGCTCACCTTTATTATTAATTGTAGAATTTTTAATTCCAATGCCATCTTTTCCGTTTACTCCATCTTTCCCTGAAGTGCCGTCTTTACCATCCTTGCCATTTAATCCATTGATTCCATTCTTTCCGTCTTTTCCATCAATTCCGTTCTTGCCGTCTTTCCCATTCCTTCCGTCTTTACCGTCAGTACCATTCTTGCCATCTATTCCGTTACTACCATCTTTTCCATTCTTTCCATCTTTTCCTTTTTTAGTAATTGTCTGAATTGTTGTTTCGCCATCTTTGCCATCTACCCCATCTTCACCTTTTTCACCCTTTAAATTTCCAAGTGAAAAAACTCTACCATCTTCTAATACAATAGAAACATTTCCTTCTTCATCTGATGATATATCTGATATAGACTCTGCTACTTCTTGTTTCGATATTTTTTGTTCTACTGCACAAGAACATAAAAGTACTCCTGCTAGTATCAACGTTGTTCCTTTTAATAATTTCATACATTCCCCTAACTATCTCAATTTTATTCTTCAACCTTCTTCACTTCCATCTGTAAAAGATATCCTTCAATATCACGCAGTGTAATATCTTCCAGCTTACTTGCAGTTGCATTACCAGCTGCACCACCCCACTGCAGTGCTTCTTCACTAGAACTACCTTGTGACAGCTTTCCAATAAACGAAGCAAGCATTGCATCTCCTGCACCTACTTTATTGACAAGTATTGTATGAGGCTGATCCAGTTTGAAGATACCTTGTGCATTGGATAATACTGCACCATCTTTCCCTAAAGAAACAAGAATATTTTCAATTCCCATCTCATTTGCTTTTTTCAGATATTCATCAATGTTTGATTCATTGATCTCATCATTTTCCATCAACAGTTGAAACTCATACAGGTTAGGTTTGATCAGATATGGTCTGCATTCTTTTAATTGTTCCATTGTGATCTGTTCCATATCAATCACAACTTTTGCATTTCTTTGATGTACTGCCTGCGCCAATACAGTCACAAAATCATCCGGAAAGCCATGCATCATAGAACCAGAGATGACCACAATATCATCTTCAGTGATCTTTGCGATTTCATCCAGCAGAAGCTGAACAGTACAGTTATTTACGACTGGTCCACTGCCATTAATACATAACGCTTTCTTTCCATAGTTTGCCTTCATATTGATACGATTCATTCCATCCACTGGAATTGGAATCATTTCAATATTCGGATCTTTCGCAAAGGAATCCTCAATGTAATGCCCTGTAAATCCACCAAGTACCGCAATTGCCTTAGATGGAATATTCAATACGCTAAGAACCTTAGAAACATTCAATCCCTTTCCACCTGCCTTATAGATTTCATGATTTCCACGATTTACTTCGTCTACTAATAATGTTTCATGCAATGTGATGAAGTAGTCAATTGCTGGATTTAATGTAATTGTATAGATCATATAAAATATCTTCTTTCTTTGATTCATTCTAACACACAAACAAAAGAAGGCATCACACAGTGATTACCTTCTAACTGTTATTCTAGATCATTTTTAATAGCTGATTCAGGAACATCTGTTCTTCACTAGATGCATTCAGCAATCTTTGCTGGATCTCATCTTTCACAGAAGAATCCTTTGTCACAAAGACTTTGTATACAAGTGTAGCCATATCTTTTAACTGTTCATTCTTTTTCAATGACATGATATTAGAATATGCTCTTTTACATAATTCCATATCTTTCTTCTCTACCGCAAACATCATGATATTCGAATAAACTGCAGAACACTGCACATCAGATAATCCCATCGCATCAAACTTCAACAAAACATGATCCAATGCTTTTCTATCATCTTGAAGAATAGAAGCATTCATTCTCAGATAATTCGCATTATATTCCTGAATATAGCCATGCTCTTCAGCATCTTTCAGTTGTTTTTCAAAGGAAGCAAATTCTTTATGATTCAACAATTCAACAAGCTGATTCTGTACTTGTTTTGCATGTCCTTTTCTTTTCGCATCCGCGTAAAGAAAGGAAGCAAAAAATATAATCAACGCAATCGTTACTATTTTCATACACTTTTTAAATAATCATTGCCAGCATTTCATCAATAGATGGCATATCAACAATCGTTTTCGCATAATGTGCTACTAATACTTTTCCATTTCCATCCACATAGAAGAATGCTGGAAGCTGCTGTTCATTGCCTTCATAAACACCATGCACAAAACCACAGGCTTTTGCTTTATCACCCTTTGCCTTTAATGCATCCATGTCATTTCCAACAAGTTCTTCCATGCTATTTGCTGGAGCAATGTCTAATGACTGGTATACATGCATATCAGAATCACAAATCAATGGGAATGGTAATGTCTGACCATCCAGATCATGCTTCACATTTTCACTCGTAGACTGCATGACGACACATACATTCACACCCTTTTCTTTAAATTCATTGATTCTCTGTGTCAGCATATGCACATCATATCTACAGACAGTACAGCCAATATAACGCAATACCACAAACATCATTGGTTTATGATCCATTAGCTGGTTAATGCTTGTGTTACCCGCAAAAGCTTCTGTTACCTGAAAATCTGGAAATGTGTCCCCTGTTTTTAATCTAGTCATTTTTCTTCACCTTCCTCATATACATAACTATTCATGTACCTATGGAAATTACGATCTGAAGGATCATTCAAATCCATTCCACGCTGTTTCATCATACATTCCGCAAATACCTGTAAAACAGCTAAATATGCAAAAGAAACAAATGGATTACCATCTTTAAATGAATATTTGAAAGAAAGTATATCTGCTTCACTAGCTGTAATCAACAAACAACAAGCATTTTTATGTTCTTCTAAATATTTCAATAAACGTATCATTCTTTCAAGATGACGTGATTGATTGCCTAATGCAATGACAAGTGTCTGATCATCAATAGCATGATAAATGCCATGCATGAATTCTTCCAGTTCATAATATCTCACACAGCACTTCACAGTTTCAAGAATCTTCAAAGCACCCTCTAATGCTGAAGGAACACATTGATCACATCCAATCACAATAATATTGTCATATTGATCAAATGGAATTTCTGATGTCAAATACCACTCTTGTGCTTTATTGACAATGTTTGTAAAATCATCAAATACATCTAAGATTTCGGAAATCATACGAACATATTCCGTATGGGATATCACATTTGTAAATTTCAATAACTGAGCAAATAACAAGACAACCGCAACTGTTGAACAATAATATCCTTTTGTCTTTGGACCAATTGCTTCTTCAATATCCATTTTCAAGCAGGCATCCGCATGTTTTACAATTGGTGAAGGATTTTCTGCCGTAACAACAACTGTTAAGCATCCATGATTTCTTGCCTTATCTAATGCCTGAATCGTTGAATTGGATTGCCCTGCCTGAGAAAAGCCAATCACTAACGAATTCTCTTCGATCACTTTTACGTTATCTACAAATTCCATTGCACAATATGCATACACTGGAATATGAAGCATTGTTTCCAATGGATCAACACAACATAGAGCTGCAGAGTAACTTGTCCCAGAACCAACAACATAGATATGATCAATTTTACGATTGACTAGATATTCCAATACTTCTGTTATATTGGATGTATTAGAAATCATTTTACGAATCGCCTGGGGCGTTTCTAAAACATAATTCACCATTGTTTTCATATTAAGATTCCTCAATCATTTTTTGAACATCAAACAAACTATTTACAATTTTATAAGCATTTTCTCTATCTATATCCTTAGGAGGATTGATAGAAGGTATCATAATCACTTTCGCATTTGCATCATGTGCAGACTGTACACCATATCCTGTATCTTCTAATACCAAAACATCCTCTGGATCACAACGCACTGCATTTAATACTTTCAAATAAATTTCAGGAGAAGGTTTTCTTTTTGATACTTCATCTCCACAAAGAATATATTCAAAGCGATCAATGATTCCCATTTTTGTTAAACGCTTCATTGTAGCTTCACGATTTGTTGTTGTAGCTACAGCTTTACGAATATGCAATTTTTCAAGCGTATCTAATAGTTCCAATACACCAGGCATCAATTCAATGTTTTCATCAAGATACTTTGTTCCTAGCTTTCTAGCTGCATCTAACAGTTCTTCTCTATTTTCAATATTTCCAAGATTTTCATCCAGTACCTTCGTTACATCACTTCCAGAAATACCTACAACCTTATGGAAGACTGCTGAAAATTGAGGTACATGATACTTTTCCGCAATATCTGCCCATGCTTTTTCCCAAAGAAATTCTGTGTTTAATAACGTTCCATCTACATCAAAGATAACCATTTTTAATTCACTCATCATTTTTCTCTCCTCTTATTTACATGCATTTACTTGTCCCTCACATCGAAAGGGAAAGTGTGGCTGATCTAAATATCGCAATACTTTCTTTGAAATAACGACTCCAGCAGATAATAGATATCTCACCCATTGATCTGCATTGACAATCATCCAGATCCAGAAAATATCTAAATGGAATACAGAACTCACAAGATAGCTTCCAAATACACGCACACCCCAGATTCCAACCATATCAATGATTGTTGGTAATGTACTGAACCCAATGGATCGTATAAATCCATATTCAATCTTTGATTTCATTTGTGGGAATTGTGATGCAATCATAGATAATAGATAAACATGTGCAATATCAATCAATTCCATCTTATCTGTCAATAAATGTAAGACATTCTTAGAAAATAGAAGTAAGAACAACATGTTAATTCCACAGATGATATAACAATAATAATTCAACCGCTTATAGGAAGCCTTAAACATATCTGCATCCTTTGCACCAATGGCTAATGAGGATAAAGACATCGCAGCAGTCAAGAACCCTGAACTCATCATGTCGCAGAATCCTTCTGCCTGCAGTCCAATCTGATACGCTGCATAGAACTGTTGACCATAGCCCAAGATATACGTAGATAAGAATACAGCCGCAAAGTTCCAGAAAGAATTTCCTACCGCTGTTGGAACACCAAATCGAACCAATTCTTTGATTGTTGTCATATCGATATTGAATTTAGATAATTCATGTGAACGATAGACACTGTTTCGATTGAATAATAAATACACTCCAACAAGCAGCATTACAATAATACGAAGGTTGTTTGTAATTGCGGCACCTTGTAATCCCAACCCTTGGATTGGACCAATCCCAAGAATTAACACATATCCCAATACCATACTGACAAGATTTCCAATCGTTGCGATATACAATGGGGTTTTAGTATTGCCATCAGCTTGAAACACGGAAGAATTCAAATGAATAATTGCCAGGAAAGGATAAGTCAATACATGGATTCGCAAGAAAGATGCACCATATGTCAATAACGTTGAATCTGAACTCATCGTAGATAATAACGGTTGAGGAAATACCCAGATCAAAACGGCAGCAACAAGAGCAATTGGAAATGCAATACACAGTGCCTGGAAATAATAATTGAGACCTTCTTTTCTTTTTCCAGCACCAAAGGCTCTCGCAAAAATCACCATTGTACCAATCGCAAACCCTTTTAATATCGAGAAATATATTCCATAGACACGTGTAGAAATTCCATACGCACTGATTTCCGTTACACTGAGTCTTCCAATATATCCTGTCAATATCATGTCAGAAAGAATCAGGAAAGCATTTTCAAGGATTGCGGGTACTAATATGCGTAATATTTTCTGATCTAGTTTTTTTGTATCCCTCATTTGTACTTACCTCCATTTTCTAAAAATACAGCCTGCATAAGGAGAGTAAGCAGGCTGTACTACTAAGATGTATGTGAATTAATAATTATATTTCCACATGTATTTACGCCAGCTTAGTGGGTGCTGACGACGATCAGCAAGAAGATGGTTATAAACACCTAGAATCTCACTGTAGAAGCTATGATCGAAGTATCCAGATACTTCACCAAGTTCCTTCATACCATAATCGAAACCATCGATCACTGTTGTATGTTCAGAGAACTTATCTAAGAATGCTAGTGTTCTTTCATCTACAGCTCTTGTAGCACCTGTGGACTTGAGGAGCAAGTATGCTGTGTCTGGTTCTGTAATTTCGAATGGTCCGTTGAAGAATTCATCTGAATGAATAGCGGAAGAGTTGATCCACTGCATTTCCATGAAGATGCAGATTGTCTGCTGGTGAGCTGCAGCCCAAGCTGTACCTGAACCAATTGTGTAAATAACTTCGTTCTTTGCATAGTTGATAGAGAACTTAATTGCATCTGGTACAACTGCCTTTTGTGCTTCTGGAACGATTGTGTTCATCTTTTCCATAGCAGCTACCATTTCTTCATACTTCTTGTCATTATGTTCAACAGCATTTACAAGTTCATAAGCAATCTTTAATGCATAAGCACCCTTAGATTCTTCATAGAGAGCTCCATCAGCACCTGTGTCCTTGAACTGAATGATATAGTCACAGATTTCTTCCAATGGAGTACCTGTTTCAAGCTGTAAGCCTACAACTGTTGCGCCAACTTCCTTAGCCTTTTTAGCTGCTGCAACTGTCTGACGTGTATCACCTCTACGGGATGCACAAACGACGAGTGAGTTTTCACCTACATTTGCTGGAGTGTCATTAGCAAATTCATTTGCGTTTTCATAAAGAGTTGTAAGTTTCTTTGATTCATGTGTTACATAGTAATGTGGAGCAAAGAAGCAAGCGAGTGATCCACCACATCCTGTAAAGCTGATGTTGTTGATTTCCTTCTTAGATGTGATTTCATTGATCATTGATTTTACGTCGTACATAATTTTTCCCTTTTTGACCTTTCTTTTTGTATGAATCAAGCAATTAGACTGCTAAGATTCCAAAATAATTTAGAATGATGCCTGCTACGAAGCATCCGATGATAACTACCATTGGCTTCACTTTTCCTGATTTGATAATGCCGTACATGATCCATGTCATAATTAATGGAATCATTTTTGGTAAGATACCATCTAATACATTCTGTAATACGAATGCTTCACCAAATGCGATTGGAGTTGTCAAGTTAGCAAGTGAAGCAGACATACCACCGATAACGAATAGACCTGCGATAGAACAAACGAACATTACTTTTTCCATAACATTGGATTGAGACATCTGTCTAACAAATTCCTGTCCCTTTGTATATCCAAGTTTTCCTAAGAACCATGTAATAGATGCAGATGTTGATACAGAGATCAATGCTGCTAAGATTGGTCCTAAGATACTGCCTTGCTGCGCAAGTGAGATACCAATAGACATTGCGATGATACGAATTGTTCCCTGGAATAAGGAGTCACCAATTCCTGATAGAGGACCCATTAATGCAACTTTAACTGCGTTGATTGCTGCTGGATCAAATGTATCTGGATTTTCTGCATATTCCTCTTCCATAGCCTGTGCAATACCTAATGTCAATGCACCACACTGTGGAGTAATATTGAAGAATTCCAAGTGTCTACGATATGCTTCTTTCTTCTTTTCAATTTCATCTTCTTCTGGATAGAGACGGTCAATACAGTGAGACATACCATACATGAATGCTGTATTCATCTGTCTTTCATAGTTCCAGTTTGTCTGCATGCACCATGCGCCCCAGAAGATTTCCTTTAGCTTTTTATTTAAAGGATAATTTTTTTGTGCTTCTAAACCTTTTTGAGACATAATCATTTACTCCTTTAATTATCTAGATCTTCTAGATCATCTAATGTGCTGTCAACAGATTGTGGTGCTACGTTTGCTCCACTGCCTGTATACTTAACTGTATATAGAACAACAGCGATAACGATACCGATCAAGGCAATAGCAGTTAAGCCAAGTCCTGAGTATGCAGCTAATAAGAAGCCAGCGAAGAAATATACAACTGTGTTTCTATTAACCATTGTGGATAACAACATTGCAAATCCGTAGAAGGCAATGATATTTGCACCTAATGAGATACCCTTTGTCAGCCATGCTGGAACAGAAGAAGCAATGGACTGTACTACATCAGCACCGAAGTAAACGGATAAGAATACTGGAATGATTGTAAACATGACATAGAGTACAGGACCATATACAATGTCAACTCTCTTTGCTTTTGCGAAGTCACCTTTATCAACAGCTTCATCACACATGTGTGTAAAACGAATACGGATGACAGAAGAGATTGTTCCTAATAATGTGGATAATAGAGTCATAGGAACTGCTACTGTAAGAGCTGTTTCAATATCCGCACCAGTCATGATGCAGATTGCACATCCTACTAAGGAACCCATGTTCATATCGATACCAGAAGCACCGATGGACATCATACCTAATGTAGCCAATTCCATCTGTGCACCAACTGCTAATCCAACTGGTAAATTACCAAGTAATAAACCACAGATGGTACATGTCATAAGAGGTCTTTCGAAGTTCAATCTTCCCAACATACGGGAGTCAAGAATCATCAGAACCGAAATAAGTGTCACTATCAATGTTTGTACAATACGCATAATTATTAATTAACCCCCTTTCGATAGTGAATGGTTGTGATCATAGTTTTAGAGAATCACGTTTTGTTGTTGGTAACTGCTGCATAAACAGTTCACAACCTGTTGCCTGGATCTTTCTAAGGTCTTCTTCTTCATCTGGAGTGAGATAAACAACATCTCCATATTTTTTAGAACCTTCTTTTTTAGCAATTCCACCAAGATTTAATTCTTTGAATTTTGGATGATTAGCGATATATCCTGCTGCATCTTTGCAGTTTCCGAAAATAATGAATACATTATCGTTAAGTGAGTCAATTTTATCGGCGCGTTCAAGTGCTTTGCTGACAGAGAATATATTGAGTTTGCATCCTGCTGGCTTTGCCATGTTTAGCGTCATCTTCTGGAAGTCGTCATTTGCTACCTTATCATCAATGACAATGATTCTTGTTGCTGATAAGAAGTGTGTCCAGGTAAATGCTACCTGTCCATGTACCAGACGATGATCGATCCGTAGTGCTTTAATCATTCTTACACCTCCTTTTCTTTACAGATCTTCTTCAATCCCTTCAATGTTTACTAATGCTGTATTGCAATAGACTGCTTTGAAGTCATTTGAATTTAGTTTTGTTTCGATTTCTTCCTGACTTGGATTTGTCAAAATGAAATCAATGAGAACGCCAAGCGTTGTATTTGTGATGAGATGAAACTGATGATCTCTTAATGCATTTACAAATCCGTTATTGACGGAACCGCCATATAAATCTGTAAATACATATAAGTCTTGTGTTTCTTCATCATATGTATCCATGATTTTTTGAATCGTTTGATCCAGATTGAAATCTGGTGTTGTGTAGCAACAGTACGTTTCTACCCCTTCATCTGTAGCGATGATTTTTAATGCTGATCGAAAACCTTCTGCTAATGTGCCATGTGTTGCGATGACAATTTTTCTTTCTTTCATTTTGTTTCTCCCTCATGTTCGAAAAACGAATATATATATTTCATTTCTGAATCCGGTATAACGATGCTGTAATGAGATTCAATGTTTTTAAATGATGCATGAATATCTTGAATAAAATCCTGATGATTCTTTACGAATTCATCTGTTGCATTATCGTTTTGAAGTACTGATGTTTTTGTAACGAGTCTTTCAATGAGAATGCATACATGGATATAGATTGCAACTAATGTCCTGCCTTCAAGATTTACATTTCTTCTTGTCTGCAATGTATCAATTGCTGCAGTTGTTGCATCCAGTAATGGTTTTGGATTCAAGATTGTCAGATAATTCAATACATTCATCAATGTAAAGTTTGTTCTGACATTGTTAATCAGCTGCTTCAAGTTATCTTCATTAAGATAACCACTCAATTTTGTGGAAACCAGATCCAGGTTTGTAGTGGTGATAATGTCTTGCAGAGGAATGAAAGGGATTCCGTTCACCCCTGGATCTTCTGTTCCACTCACGAATAGCACGTTATATATTTCCTGTACCTTTTGAATTTCTTGTTTTGCTTCTGTAAAAGAAACAATTTGAAGCGATACAGGTATTTCAATTGGAAGGGAATCATAGAACAGATTGGACATTCTCTGTGCTGTCTGGATTCCACTTTCACTTGTGAATAAGATTGCATCTTTCTTTCTAGATTTCAGAATTGTATATTCAACCTTGTAATCTTCTTCTGCGTTATCAAAGAACTTTTCAATTGGAACTGCATTTTTGATTTTGTAGCCAAGATCCAATGCCATCTTTGTGGTGACATTGTTAATGACTGCTAAATTTCTATTTTTCGCAAATTCATCATCCGCAATCTTTTCCAAGGATCCCATATCTACCATGATGCAGATATCCGCATGCTGGTTAATTCTTGAAAGCTTGTCACGAAGCTTCATCTTGATTTCTTCAACGGTTGTCATGACTGGCATATCGATGGAATCAAATACGTAAGAACCAATCATTGTATTAACTGCACTTGCAATGGATGAAGCTGTAGAGTATCCATGACAGATTACAATTCCAAATGTTTTGTTTTTATTGAAATCTTCGTTATAGGAAGAAATGGTTAGATTCATGATAATCTTCAAGATCTCAGGAATTTCTTCTTCAAGATTCATCATGAGCAGCTGTGAAAATTCATCACTCACCATCGTTTCACTGACATAGATGCGTCTCATCTTTTGACTTGTCTTGATCAATGCATTTGCATGTTCATCTTCCCATTTAGAAATCTGAATGTTGTTTTCTTTATATACAACAAGTAATTTTGCAATCAGGAATGAGAAACTTCCTGGAATATTAATGAAGTACTTTTGTGCAACACGATTCACAATCAATGAGATTGCTGCTTCTGTTCCACGCAATGTACGATCATTTCCAACACTTCTTAGAAGTTTTTCAGCCATCTGTTCATAGACTTTGTTATAGGCATCCATTGTTTCCGCAACAGATTTCTTTTCACTTGCTTCTAGCACATTTGTGAAATATGTAAGATACTCATTGATTTCTGTACTTACTTGATAAGAATGACAATCAATGTATCGAACATCTTCTGTTGTAATTTCAATGTTTTCCAATACTTCTTCTGGCAAGTCATATGTATGAACGATGATTTCATCATCATTTGTATTCATTGCCTGTGCACAGATCAATTTGATCATTTTAGATAACTGATCAATGTTGTTTTCATATTTTCGATTGCTTAGCGCTCTTAATACGTTGGAACAGATCTGAATGTTTTTTCCAAGCAGATCAGATTCCCTGGCAAACAATGCAATGACAATTCCCTCTTTTTCTTCTTTTGGCTTTTCATCAAAGTCTTTCATATGAATTGCAACTGGAATATACTTTGCAAGTTCTGCAGGCAGGAAATCATCCGGTCTATTACAAGCTAGAAAGATAAAGTGGACATTTTTGTTTATACCTTTTTCAAAGAACTGCAATAAATATGAACTGATTTCATCTGTCATCTTTTCAAAATGAGATAGGATCAATACAATCGATTCATTTTGTTTTTCATTGATATACGACTGTATCTTTTCAACAAGGAATGGATCAGGATTGGAAAGATCACGATGAATGATCTTTGCCCCTTTTTGAAGAATTCCTTTTTTCACTTGAGAGTTTTTACAAACCAATTCCGCAAGTGTCTGTTTTCCACAACCTTCATTTCCGTAAATGATGAATGAAAGACCATCTGGAGGATAATTGAATACTTCATTGCATTTCTTGATCGTTCTTTTTAATGAACCATCATATCCAACCATTGAAGTAAAAACATCAGAGATACTTCCACACTTTTTCAAATACTCAATCATTTCTTCCATATCCAGGAATTCCTGATTACGTATGGAAACGTGGAATTTCTTTTCCAGTGCAACACCATCGAAGAAGAAGACTGGTCTGCTTTTGACCTTGTAGATTTCATCCTCTTCACATAGCTCATTGAGATATTGAGAAGTGATGCTTCTTGAGATATGTAATGCATCCGCAATCGATACGGTTGTAAACATATCGGTATGTACCAGATCAAATTTGTTTGTTTTGTCAGTGATATATTCACTGATCATTTCCTTTGTTGTCTTGTTCATATCTTTTACGCTTTCTATTCTACGTTTGAGAATCCTTAAAATTTTTTTGTACCGCATTTCCAACAAAAACCATAATTTTTCGTTAGAAACTAGACAGATTTAACTGTTTTCGACACTACAGACATTTGAAAACGCTTTATTTCGTTTCTTTTGTCAACACTTTTCGCATCTGTCGATAATATTATGTATATACATTTAATATTTGTATATACATTTAAAGTATTATGGAATAATATTTCGCTACTATAACTTCTAAAGTAAAAGGCAAATCGATATAATTGATATATGAAAACAGTCCAAAAATACGAAGAAATTGAACAATACATCTTAAATTTAATTGCGGAACAGAACTTAAAACCTGGAAATAAAATTCCAACAGAAATTGAATTATGCGAACAAAGTGGATATTCTAGAATGACAATCAATAAAGCATTGAATCATTTAGTTGATAAAGGATACATCGTTCGAACACGAGGAAAAGGAAGCTTTGTTGCTTCCCCTTCTGTACAGAAACAACTTTCAAAATTCAGCAGTTTTACAGATGATATGCGAAGCATTGGATTAAAAGCAGGATCAAAGCTTTTATCATATTCTGTCATTCAAGCAAAAGGAAACCCAATCGTTCAACAAAAGCTGCAATTAGAAGATGATGATCTAGTTCATGATTTTGTTCGATTAAGAACAGGTAATGACACACCGATTGCATTAAGCCATACATGGATCAGTGCAAAAATCATTCCAATGATTCCACCAGCTCAGCTAGAGCACTCTTTGATTACATATCTCAAAGAACAATATTCCATAAAACCAGAACATGGTGAATTCGAATTTTCTGCTAAAGTTCCTACTGCAGAACAAAAAAAGCTCCTGCAGTTAAATAAGCAGGAAGCTCTTCTAATCTGTGCACATACAACATATGGTGATTTTCATGGAGAAATTCTCCCGTATGAATATGTTGAAACATCTTATAACAGTGATTTATATACATATACATTAAGCATCAAGGTGTAATATCCTTGATGGTTTTTTATATTTCACTACTTTTTCATACACACATCTAGATAGCTCATATATAACTAAGTCGTATGCTCGTCGTAAGTTAGGAGAATCATATGTCAATTCCAATTACAATCAACAAATTACCGTCATTCTTCCTATTCATGAAAGTTTTAGAACAATTACATCTAAAAAGAAAACAAGAAGAACAAAAGAAAAATTAAGAGAAGAAATACTAAATGCACTAGAAGAAAATGATTATTCTGAAAGAGCACTCTATGAATCATTAGAATACTCTGGAAATCCTTCCAAAACATTTAGAGAATGTATCAAAAACATGATAAAAGAACCAGCAATTGCATATAATAGTTCTGGAACCCGTTCTCCAAATTCCGTTTTAACAAAAGTCAAAAAAACCAAATAAAAAGCAACAATCACGTTACTTTTTTCATATTAGATCTTTCCTTCTTTCTTTAATATCTCTCTTCTTTGAGAAACTAATGCATCCAGATAGCGACAACTTTCAATAGCTCTACTGAAGCGATTCGTATGTTCCTTGTGATAATAGAACGGTGGCTGCGTCATACAATCCATAATAATTCTAAGTTTAACGGCATTGATTGCTTTCATTCACTTACCTTCCTTGTAAACATAGCATCTAGTTGTCTTGATCCTTATCGTTATACATGTTGGTTTTTGATCTTTGAAACGTCTAGATATAAGCATATTGTACCGTATTTTCTAACATTTGCAATAGCAAAAAGCAGCATAAATAAGCCATTATTTTACATTTCTATAAAGCAAAAAAAATAGCCCGGCCGAGCTATTTCTTTCTATATTTTTTAAATGCTTCTTTTGCATCTAAATGTACATCTTTGATGAATGCAATGCTCCAGATAACATATGCTGCAATTGCCATATAGGATGAAATCAGTATTGAAAGAATCATTCCTGCAAGCATGATACAAGTCCACATAAAGAATTGGTTTCTTGTATCTTTTGCAATAGCTGCATGATCATACAAATCTCTTTCTTCTTTCGATAATGCATTGAATCCAGCTACAAGCATTGCACCTTTTTCTTTCAACACACTTAATATGATTGTCAGGATTCCAAAGATGCAGACAAGAATTCCACACGCCCACGCACCAGTGTTCATAGAACTAGAACAATAGCTGCAAGCCCATCACAATGACCCAGACATATGCACATGTCTTAGGAATCATTAATAAGCCAACCTTAGGATATTTCTTAGACAATAATGTAACTGGAAGATAACATCCAAATGAAATGATAATTGCATAAACCATACGGTTTAAATGATAGTCAAACATATTGCCACTCATTGCATATAACACAATGATACAAATACCTGTTACCGCAAATACACTGTTTCTAAGAATAGATAGCTTTAAGTTTCCTTCTCCAAGCCAGTCATTTTCTTTCAATAGACAGATTGCAATTCTTACAATCGCAGAACCCCATACAAGAATTGTAATGGCCATTGGTGCTTTCATCTGGAATGTTGTTTCCCAGATATATAGAAGAATAATATAGAATACTGTCATTGTGATAGAAGAGATCTGTAAACCTCTACCCATCTGTCTTTCAATCTTTTCACTTGTTCCTTTAAAAGCACGAATGGCTCTAGGAACCAAGTGGAACGCATCCCCACCACATAATGTCAATGTTAAAATACCATACAGAATAAATAATGTATTTCCTTTTGATAATACAAAGAATAAAATTCCGGCAATCAAATCAAATGATAGATAACAGATATCAAAGACAGCTTCCATGAGATCTGATTTCTTTGGTACAAACTTTTCCATTTTCACTTCTCCTTCAACATTTCTTCAGCATTTCTACATAACTTTTCAAAACAGTCTTTAAACATCATCATTTCTTCATGACTGATACCTTTTGATAACATATGCATAAAATGTTTTTGAGCTTCTCTGCCTTCTTGAATCAATGGCTTAGCAGTATCTAATACATGGATCGTAACGATTTTTTTGTTTTTCTCATCTGCTTTTCTTTCAATGTATCCTTTTTCTTCCAAGCGCTTTAATGAAGTGGATACATGTGACTTTGCAGATTTTCTAACACGTACAATATCCGCTGCCGTTGCATATTGAGGATTTGCATCAATAAACATAAGAATGTCATATTCCATTTGTGATATTCCATATTTTTTACAAACTTCCTCTCCTGCTTTTTCATAGAAGCAGGTAATTGTTTTATGCTGATCCCAGAAATCCATAGTTCCTCCTTTGTTCTAAATAGAACGTTCTAATTAGAACGATTACTAGTATAGTTCTATTTAGAACAATGTCAATAACAAATATCATTTTTTTCATGATTTAACAATTCATTCATTGTTCATATTACATAAAATAGCGTAAATACCACGTAAAATTAAGACATTGTTAAATACTTTACACATTTTTTACAATTCAATTGTATAGTATTTTACATAGTACAAATACGATATTTACGAAGGAAGGTATCAATATGACGATGATCTATTGTGTAGAAGATGATAAAAGTATCCGTGAGATTGAAATGTACACGTTACAATCTACAGGATTTGAAACAAAGGGATTTGAAGATGGACGTTCTTTCTTTGAAGAACTCAAAGAAGAAAAACCAGATCTCATTTTATTAGATGTAATGCTGCCAGATGAAGATGGTATTTCCATTTTGACAAAGCTTAAGAAAAATCCAGATACAAGTGATATTCCTGTTATGATTGCTTCTGCCAAAGGTGAAGAATATGACAAGATCAAAGGTCTAGATACAGGAGCAGATGATTATCTTTCCAAACCATTTGGCATGATGGAAATGATTTCCCGTATCAAAGCAGTATTAAGAAGAAGCACACATTCCATTTCAAGTAACTTAACATCAGGAAACATTGAAATGGATCTCGATTCACATATTGTAAAAATCAATGGTGAACCGATTGATCTCACACTCAAAGAATATGAACTGCTCAAACTGTTCATTTCTCATCCTGGTATTGTATATTCCAGAGAAGCCCTTCTCAATAAAATATGGGAAGTTGAATACTATGGAGAAACAAGAACTGTAGACGTACATATTCGTACATTACGCTCTAAATTAAAAGAAGAAGGTAACCGTATTACAACAGTCCGTGGGGTTGGTTACCGCTATGAGGCAATGGTATGAAAAAGAAACTGTTTAAAAACATATTGTTAAGTATGGTCGTAACATTAACAGTATGTATGTCATTAATGATCCTTGTTTTAAATAAAAATTTCGTAAAAATTGAAATCGGTCAGCTCGCAAAAGAAGCAACACTTGCCAGCAGTGGTGTAGAAAATGATGGTGAAAGCTATCTTGAAAGTATCAATGATCCAGATTATCGAATTACATGGTTAGACAGTGCAGGAAAGGTTCTCTACGATACGCAAGTCAATTCCACTACAATGGAAAACCATTCTTCCCGTGAAGAATTCAAAAAAGCAATGAGTGAAGGAGAAGGATCTTCGATTCGCTATAGCTCTACAATGCTGCAACAGAATATCTATTACGCTGTAAAGCTAAGCGATAATACAGTATTAAGAGTCGCAGAAACATATGATTCTGTCTTATCCTTAACACTTCGTTTATTAACACCAATCTTATGGATCTACATTCTCGCAATTGCGATTTCTGGATTCCTGGCAAATTATCTTGCGAAAAGAATTTCCAAGCCAATTAATGAAATTGATTTGGATCATCCATTATCTAAACCAAGCTATGAAGAAATTCAGCCACTGTTAAAACGTGTAGATTCACAAAATAAACAAATCAAAAAACAAATGGATGATCTGCATCAAAAGAAAAAAGAATTCAATTCTGTCACAGATAACATTTCAGAAGGCCTGATTCTCTTAAATAAAGAAAATGAAGTTGTATCCATCAATAGTGCTGCACGTCAGCTCTTCCAGACAGAAGATCAAAATGTCATCTTGAGTACAGAAGAGATCAAAGATTTGATTGAAAAAGCAAAACAAGGAAAAGAAGCAGAAACAATTCTAAGAAAAGATGAAGCAATTATCCATGTCATTGCCAACCCAATCTATTCCCATTCTGTATTTACCGGTATTTCCATTCTTGCATTCGATGTCACAAATACATACGAAGCAGAACGCACAAGAAAAGAATTTACTGCGAATGTATCACATGAATTAAAGACACCTCTACAGACAATCATGGGAAGTGCAGAACTATTACAGAACCATCTTGTCAAACAAGATGATATCCCTTCCTTCTATGAAAAGATTCATCAGGAATCTAGTAGAATGCTCACACTAATTGATGATATTATTCGTCTATCACAGTTAGATGAATCATCACAGGTAGAAGAAAATACATTGCGTATCAACGATTCCGCAAAGGAAGCAATCAATTCTTTAAAAGAAAGTGCGAAAAAGAAAAACATCCAGATTCAAACAAATCTGAATGAAGCATTCATTAAAGCAAATTCTAGATTGATCTATGAAATCGTCTACAACCTGATTGATAATGCAATTCGTTATTCAAACAATGATTCTTCCATTGAAGTATCTACATATACAGATATACATCATGCCTATTTAAAAGTCAAAGACAATGGCATTGGTATTCCACTCGAAGATCAAAGCAGAATCTTTGAAAGATTCTACCGTGTCGATAAATCACATTCCCGCGCAACTGGTGGTACAGGTTTAGGATTATCCATTGTCAAACACGCTGTTAAGCTGTCACATGGAACAATTGCATTAGAAAGTGAATTAAATAAAGGAAGTACATTTACAGTTACATTCCCAAAAGCCTAGCAATAGGCTTTTTTCATTCATCCCATAAACCATTGCTTCCATAATATTCATATCTGCTTTTTGCATCTTCATATGCGCGATAAATCGCATCCAGATCATCAAAAGATACAGTAAAAGCATTTCCAAGCAGTTCATAGTGTCCATGATGAATCACGACACCACCATCTTTCCCAAATGCAAAGACTGCTCTACCCTTCTCTTCAATATTACGAATCAAGCGTCTTAAATGCTGCACATCTTCAACATAATCACTCATCAAAGCAAAGTCACTTAGCAGTCCAAGACCATCGATTTCTTCCTCTTCCCACTCATAAGGACTCTCAAAATGCTCCAGTAAAACGTGACTTGCTGCATGATTACAAATCATCACACCATCAAACTGCACCAGTAAGCGACCAATTCCGGCATCTACAATATTCTGCATCATGCTTTCTGACTGACTCGCATATAGATATAAAACATCTGCATCATTTAACAATGTTTCTAATGCAGTAGTGGAATCTTTAAACAGATGAAAGAATGTAATATTCTTTTCTTTGATTCCATAATTTTTAAAAGGTGCAACGATCTTTTCATAGATCTTGCCTCCTTTTTTGAAATAATAATCCCATTCTTCTTCATCACTGCTATATTCATCAGAATGCATAAATGGAACAACAACAACTTTAGAATCCTTTGTGAAATATTCATTTAAAGATGGATATGCCCAATTGGCATCAAAATTTGTATCATTTACTAAAATATTAACCATAGAAGTTATTATAGCCATTTTCTTTTCAAAAGAAAGTCCATATAATTGATTTCATGAGGTACATCAAATGGTAAAAAGATATCATGTTATTGTCGAAGGAAGAGTACAAGGCGTTGGATTTCGAAGCTTCTGTATATTACAGGCACAACAAAGAGGATTAACTGGCAGTGTCAGAAACATGTCAAATGGAATGGTTGAAATCTTTGTTCAGGGTAATGAAGAACAGGTAGATTCCTTTCTCAAAAGAGTCAAAGAAGGAGATCGTTTTATTCTTGTAGAAGATATGTCAATCAAAGAATGTCCTGTTGAAGAAAAAGAGAAAAGATTCTCATATGGGTGGTAAAAACCTTGTGTAAAAAGCAGGATTTTTTGTTTTTTTCAGGGAATTGAAGCAATTTTTGTGAATAAATATATTGAGAAAGCATTATGCAAAGATTTATTGCAGACGAAAGAACAGGTATCCGATACGAACTCATCGGAGATTACTATTATCCCTGCCTGACAGTATCGGAAAGTCTTCCCCTTTCAAAATATGGGCGGTTACAGCAACGATATTTGAGAGACCACAAGCGTGTGCTATATTTTAATCTGCTGACAAGCGGAAGGTTATATGAACACCTTGCTGAAATTGATACTTCGGCTCGTGATATGGCGGAGTATCTGATGAAGGAAATGGCACGCAAGCAAGGAGTAACGGAGGAACTGAAAGCAACAGATACGATAAGATGGGTCGGAATGATGAATAACATTCGAGCCTACGTTGATGAAATTGTATTGAATGATATTGTGTATTCCTAACGTATACCAACTGAAAGAGAACTGCTGTCAATCGATTGCAGTTTTTCTTTTTCGGCAAGTATTCAAGAAGTCATTAAGTTGTGGGTATAGTCGAAGTAGTCAAATTTGTAAACTTTTTAGATATGTATATATTGTATTGCAATTAGCCATACAATATGCTATAACCAACAACAGAAAGGACGGTGCTTATTATGGCAACAAAAAGTGCAAATGTAACGGCTCGTGTGCAGCCTGAAATTAAGCGGCAGGCGGAGGCAGTATTGGATAAGATAGGATTACCTGTTTCGGTTTTGATTGATACCTTATACAGACAAATCATTATGACAGGCGGTGTTCCGTATTCCCTAACAGTTCCGAACTTGCCTACAAGGAACAGTATGACGGACGCCGAGTTTAATGCAATGATGGAAAATGGCTATCATCAGGCAAAGACAGGAGAAGGACTTTCTGTTGATGAAGCCTTTGCTAAAATTCGTGACGGTATTTAAGTATGCGGTACGAAGTTAAGCTGACCTCACAGGCAATCGGGCAAATTGAAGCAATCGTGCAGTATATTTCCAAAGTGCTGTTTGTACCGGAAACGGCACTAAAATGGGCAGACGCTCTGCAAAGTGAAATCGCAAAGTTGGATTTTATGCCGTCACGCTACACTCTTACAGAGGAAGAACCGTGGCATACAAACGGAATCCGCAAAATGCCGTTTAAGAATTTTCTTGTTTATTATCTGATTGACGAGGACAAGAAGGCAGTATGGATTACAGCAGTGATTTATGAGCAGAGAGATCAGATTGCGGCTTTGGTGGATATGTCGTTAAACGATACAGAGTGATAAATCGGAATTTGCACAATTCTTGAACTCAACACAAACTGCCATCAGTGTTGTTCCGTTGTCCGTTCTTTGCTGGTAGAATACAACCATCAAATGAAGGAGGCAACAAGCCATGAATACAGATAAAATCTATGCAGAACAACTCGCAAACGAATATGCACTCAAGGACACCTCCAAGGTGATCGCTCTTCGCAAGCTGGATGCAAAAGCCAAGCTTCCCGCAACCGTTTTTACCTATACCTTCGGCATTATCACTGCGCTGGTAGCCGGTGTTGGAATGTGCCTTTCCATGAAGGTCATCGGCAGCGGTAGCACCACTATGTTTGTCCTCGGCGTGATTGTCGGAATTATCGGGCTACTGGGCATGGGCGTTAATTACCCCATCTACAAAAAATTGCTGGCGCAGGGCAAGCAGAAATACGCTTTTGAAATCATGGAATTGGCAAAAGAAATCAGCGAAAAGTAAACAACAACACGAAAGAAGGTGAGAACGATTGAATAGATCGGAAAGCAGATATTTTGCTACCGCAGCCAGAATGGACGAAGCCTTTCTGACACTTCTGGCAAAAAAGGATTTTGAGTATATTACAATCAAAGAAATCTGTGAAGTAGCAGGGGTCAATCGTTCCACCTTCTATCTGCACTATGAAACGATGTCAGACCTGCTCTCGGAGAGTGTCGGTCGTATGAACGAGCAATTTCTTGCTTCTATGGAGAAAGATTCGGATGCCTTTTCTACAAAGCTGCGGAATTGCCCGAGGGATGAATTATATCTAATTACGCCGGATTATTTAACACCTTACCTCAGCTACATTAAGAATAACAAGCGACTGTTCCGCACAGCAACAGAAAATGCGGCGGTGTTGGGGATGGATAAAAGCTATGATAGGATGTTCCGTCATGTGTTTACGCCGATTCTCGACCGCTACGGTGTACTACAGCAAGATCGACCTTATATCATGGCCTTTTATATTCGGGGATTGATGGCAATTATCTCAGAATGGCTCAAGAACGACTGCACCGATTCCATTACGTATGTTACAGGTGTGATTCAGCAGTGTGTAAAAATGCCACAAAGCGAAACAACGAACGCTGTTTGACAACTTCCAGTTTGTCAGTATCAAAAAATATAAATTCGAAAAACATCGTAGCAATACGGTGTTTTTTGTTACCCCAAACCCACAATTCATTACATAACCACAGGTTAGTGCAAACATCTTGCGTGATTTTTTGAAAGGTTCACAACGGGAACTTCCCACGATTTACGCCCCGAAAAGATACACAAAAAGGCTTCAAGAAGATGGAAACCCTCTTCCAGAACAATCTGATTACAAATCCATTGAAGCAGATGAATATGACAATGGTATCGTAACACTTGTTCCATTAGATGTTGGCGCATATGCTGAAAAATATAGTCAAAAAGCAGTCAGAAAGAATTGTGCGATTCCTTCCTGGCTCGATACATTTGCTTCCAAAAATCAATTATCTCTTTCTGAAGTATTACAAAATGCTTTGATTGGCATCTACAAACAGACAAATCATTTAGACTGATTCCACACAAAAACCAATCTTCTCAGATTGGTTTTCTTTTGTAAATAAGATTTTCACTGATTACTTCAATGCATCTGCAATGAAATCCCAGACTTTCAAACCATTTGCATCACATTCATTATTGAAGAAATACAACCAGCTCCAATGGCCCATATACTGGTAAGGTGTACCTGTATCTTCAAGTGTTGGCTGACCATTTTCATCCATGAAATACACACTTGTTGTATCAACAACGTGTTCTGTTGTAGATACATATGTATGTTTCGCACCAGTTTTTTCTAATCTCTTCAATAAAGGTGCTTCATGTAGTGATGGATCAACTGTTGTATCATCTTCTGAATACACATAATACATATCCAAACCAGCCAATGCCTTCACCTGATCATCTGTAATCAATGCATTTGGCAATGCTTCACAGATTGGTACATATGCATCATATTCATCACCATAGTTGATTGCCATCAGCATTGTCATATATCCACCATTAGAACATCCTGTGATAACAACCTTTGTAGAACCAGTTTCTTCTTTATACTTCGCAATCAATTCATGTAAAGATGCAAGATAATAAGATGTACCATCTGCCTGAATTGCACCACCAGAGAAATTTGTTTTCTTACCATCATGATCCATCCAGTAAGTAGGACATTGTGGAACAAGAATATTAGCTCCACCTACTGCAGTCTGGAATGGTTCATCAGCTAAAGTACCTGCTTTGTTAGCTAGAAGCGTAACAGAAGGATCTGTATCTTCTGTTCCACCTTCACCAAGTCCATGAAGCCATACAACAAGTGTCTTGCTTCCACCTTCTGGTTCATAAGAAGCATATTGATATGTTACACCATCTTCAGCCTGATAAGAATGCATCTGATATCGATCAGCAGAAGTTGTTTTAGAAGCAGCTTCTGGATTGATTGTAAATTCTTTAACTTCTGTTCCATTGCTTGTCAGCTTCGCATCATCTGTCTTTGAAACTGTTAATGTATAAGGCTTGGACCATGTATTATACTGTGTTGACAATGTAAATAATAATGGTGAACCATCGTTTGGAGAAACATATAATTCTAGTTTTACATGTGTTGAAGGATCTTTTGTCTTTTCACCCTTTTCATCAACAAGATATGCATCTGTTACCTTACGCTCCAGTTCAACATCTTCTACAGGAAAACCTTCTGCAGTGAAATTTGTTGCCTGTTTGTTTTCTACAACAGTAAATGCATCAGCAGTGACAGAATCTAATGGATGATCTAAATTCATAATGATGCTTTCAATGCCACATCCCCAGTCATATCCTGTAATTGTCATGTCATATGTTCCTGTAATGGAAATGCTTCCTGTTTCGGAAGTCTTTTTTTCTGCAGTACATCCATCGTCTGGAAGTAATAATGTACATGCAAGATTCGTTTTTAAAGTTTTGTTCATTCAAAAACCCTCCTGTATTTGAGTATATTTGAACGTAAGCGTTTTCTTATAGGCGTTTTCAAACCTTTATTCGTCAAAATCTAACTTTTGATATTCTTGTTTCCACTTGCTTGGATTCATTTTATGGATTTTCTTGAATTCTCTTTCAAAGGATTTCACATTTGCAAAACCACATGAATCACTCACTTCCGAAATTGACTGTTTGCTTCTTAACAAAACTTTTTCTGCTCTTTGCATGCGAATTCTTGTTGCATATGCACCCATCGAAAATCCAGAAACTTCTTTAAACTTTCTAGAAAGATACCCATAAGACACATTCATAGCTTCTGCCGTTTTTTGTGCATCAAATACTTCTGATACATGAATTGCCATATAATGCATTGTATTCGTAACAAGATTTTTTGCATTTCGAATGATTTGGTTTTCTCTTTGAACAATGTATTTATCACAAAGCGTAACTAGAAAATTATTCAAAGCAGCAAGAATCAGCAATCTTCGATTTAAAAGATTACTATCATATGCTTTTACAAGCTGTTGAAGATATTCAGTCATTTTCTTACGATCTGCTTCATCATATTCTAATGCAAAACTGATTTCTTCAAAGTTTTCAATCATTTCACATAAATATGAATACGAAATTTGAATTGCAAATCCATGATACACATACTCAGGATTTGTACTTGAAAGTGCATGTACAGAAGTTGAATTGATCAATACAAAGTCATTTGGATAGACTGTTCTTTCTTTTCCGTTTTCATAAATGATTGCCCCTCCAGATTCAGGCAGCAGTATTTCAAGACTTCTATGCCAATGCCTAGGTACAGCACTTTTGATTTCAGCTGCTTTTACAGTAATATCAACAACTGTCAAAGGAAGATCATCATCGATTTTCACAGGTTCATAGATTTCATCATTTTCTTCATTATTAGAACTCTTTTTGTCTGTCATAAATGTATATGTGCGGAATTTACTCATATTTCTTCCATCCTGTTTTTCTTTTATATTAACAGTATTCAATCGCAATTTCTAATGCTATATAAACAAAACGCCTTCAGAGGCCTGAAGGAGTTGTTATTAATATAATAGCAGATGAAAACTGCATGTCAATAAACCAAATATTTTACTTAAATTTCTAGCTTTCGCTACCTATTTTCCTCGATATTCATACATTACGATACCACCAGCTACCGCAACATTTAATGATTCAAAGCCATGCATTTCAATACGTAATCTTTCATTGCTGGCTTCCTGTAGTTGCTTCGAAACACCCTGTCCTTCATTGCCAAATATAAAGCCCATACGCGACACTGGTTTGATTTCAGAAATTGTTTTTGACTGTTCTAAAGAAGTCGCAACGATTGTAAAGTGATCATGCTGAAGTTCTTTAACAACATCATTTAAATTACAGCGAATCACTGGAATATGAAATAATGCACCCTGCGTAGAACGTATTGTCTTGTCATTGTAAAGATCCACTGTCTCTTCACTCACATAGACACAATCAAAGCTGAATGATACTGCTGTACGAATCAAAGTTCCCAGGTTTCCAGGATCCTGCACGCCATCTAACAAGATAACTCTTTTCATGTCTTTTACTTGTTGATCAAGTTTATGACAAACCGCAATCAAATGAACCTGTGATACATTTTCAGACAGCTTCTTCATGATACTGTCCGTTACCAATACTGTATGTTCAAAATCAAATGGAGAAGATGTATCTGTAATAATCGTTTCAACGATTCCTTCTTTCAAAGCTTCCTGAATCAGATGCTCTCCTTCAATCAAAAATAATCCAGTCAGATCTCTTTCTTTTTTCTTATGCAAAGCTGTCCATTTTTTCACTTTGCTGTTTTGTAATGATGTAATTGTTTCCATGCGACTATTGTACAACACCATAAAAAAAGATACTAGCTAAGCTAGTACCCTAAATATCTTTCTTGCCGTTCTTAACGAAATCCAACAGTGCAGCAGCACCTTCGTCAATACCGTGGTTACCCTTATTAGGAAGACCAAGACATGTATATACTTCACCAACAGGAATATCCTGATCAAATAAAGCATCAAAGATCTTATCAATCAATACCTGGCATTCTTCCTGTCTTTGCATTGGTCCAAATGGGTTAGCAAAGAATGTTGTAGAAAGACCAGATTCCTGTGTTGTTCCTAATGCAAATCTCTTACCTTCCACAAATACTGGTTCAGCTTCTTCTCTTGTCTTGAAGAAATGCATACCACGCTTATCTGTGTAGTTATTTGCATATAAGAAGATATCTACTGGATGTTCTGTAGTAACTACAGAATGAGGTGCAGCTGGGATAACGACACGTGCGTTGCTCTTTTCAGGGTTGAAGAAGATAGAACGATCCATATCTTTATAGGCTGTACCCTTATCCAGGTCATCCAGTCTTACAAAGGCACCAATTTCAGTACCCTGACCACGGATCTTGCCATTTGCATCAAGATGCAATGTACCCATATCATCAAATATAGTTTCCTGATGATCGATCATATCAGATGCCAAAGTAGATAATGCTTCTAGTGTTTCTGACTTACCAGCACCAGAGTCACCCATAAACATCAAGCCCTTCTTTGTACCATCCTTCAAATAGATATTGACCATAGCACCATGGATTGGCAGCCATCCCTTCTTCATCATTGCTAAGTTATGCAATGTAAGAACTGATTTCTTTGTATAGCCGAAGTAGTCGATTTCAGGAGCAGCAGAGTTCTTGCCAATCCAGATATCATTCACTTCATCATGATAGAATGTTGTATCTTTCTTTCCATCAGGATTACCAAATAACATAATTGCATCTGGTTTTCTATTCTTTGTCTCTTCCTTGCTTGCAAGTTCAAACAGGTTAGCCATAGATACACAGGAAGAAATGTAATTTCTATGGAAATAACAATAAATCAGCATTGTGCCAACCATTGCTGGATAACAGATCCATTCTTCATCACCAGGAATAAATTCATCCATTGGATTCACAGAAGCATCTGTAAACTTATTTGTTCTCTTGTTGAACTTTGGATGCAAGATCAATGGTGTTCTTAAACTGATCTTTGCAACATATGGAATATGAGAAAGCTTTTCATATCCAGCAGGTAATTCTGGTTCATAGTAGCTCAATAGCATTGCCGCATTTGTACCAGCCTGTAATTGACGGTAAACTCTATTTTCACCCTGGATTCTTTCCTGTAAGCTTCTATAGAGTTCTCTGATACGTTCATTGATCTTTGCATCTGCTGCTAAGAATGACTGATCAGAGAAGCCATCTTCATTTGTTGTATAAAGAACGGAATATCTCTGTAAACTTCTCCAGTAAGAATATCCCTGTTCAATAACGTCTTCAAAAATTGTTGGGAAATTAATATATTCATCATGAATTTCAGATGGAGCTTCAACAAGTAAAGCTGTCAAAACGAATTTGATTTCTTTTTTGATACGATCATGATTTTTCAAACCATCTTTTTCAAGATATTTGTAAAGATCATAATGATTCTTTTCCAGATAAACTAAAAATCCATCTAGAAATGCATCAAACACATCTGTACGAATAATACCATGTTTACTTGTAACGTACTGCTTTGAATAGTTTAGGATGACAGTGTCATCATGAAAATAAAATGATTCTTTCATAAGCCCTCCATTTTGCGTCCGTGATAATCTTATCAGTTATGAAAAACTAATCAAGTGAAAAAATACATTTAAAAACGCTTTCATAGAAAAAGTTAAAAAAAACAGGATTGAAAATCTTTCATTCCTGTTTGTTTTTAATTCAAATACAATTGTTTCTCATTCGTAACACTTCAAAAGCAAGCACTGCAGTTGCACTAGAAGCATTTAATGCCATATGGAAATCATTGGCATATGGAATATAAATATTCTGATCCATCTCTTCCAGTACACCCTTTGATAGACCACGCATTTCTCCACCGATTGCAATGAGTGAAGGACCTGTATAATCTGCATCAAAACAGGAAATCGCATCTTTTCTCATTGCCGCAAAACATTTCACACCATGTTTCTTCACATCTTTGATTAATGAAGGAATATCATCACTCACAACAATGTTCAGATATTCACTCGCACCTGCAGAAGATTTCATGATCGTGCTTTCAACATTTGACCAGTCACGATTTCTTAAAATCAAGCCAGAACATCCTGCACTGTACAATGTACGAATCACATAGCCAAGGTTAAATGGGTCTTCTACCCCTTCCAGCACACAAAGGAAAGGATTTTCATGCAAGCATGCAGAAATATCCTGATATGAACGATTTCCACACTCTGCAATCAAACCACCATGTGTTTTTCCACTTGCTAATGCATCAATCTCTTCACGTGTCTTATGAACAATAGGAATATTCTTTTCTTCACAGCGATGCAGGATCCAGGAAGTATCTTTATCATGTTTTTTTTCATCCACAATGACTCTTTCAACACTTCTCTTATTTCCAAGTACGGCTGCCTTTACACTCACATTTCCTTCAATGATCATCTTGATCTCCTGAGAATATCTTTTTCATGTACTTCAAATGGAATATCAATCTGCACACGTGTCATAGGCTGATTGGCAGTTTCAATCACTTCATTTTTTGCATTTAGAATGGAATCTACATGAAACTGACGTACAGTATTGTATGGAGATAAGATTTCTAATGTTTCACCTGTATTGAATTTATTTCTTGTTTCAATCGTTACATGTGTTCCATCCATTCCAACAACAGTACCTAAGAAGTCATGATTCACATCTGCATTGCTTGTTTCATGATAAATCAAAGAATCAGCATTGGCATTACCAGCATAGAATCCTGAACATACTTCTCTATTTTCGCCATAGAGAATCTGTTTTTTATGATAGTCGAGTCTTTCTTGTGATAATGGTCCTTGATTCTCATAGATTTCATCAATCAGATGACGGTATCCAGATACGATTGTCGCAACATAGTATTCTGTTTTCATTCTACCTTCAATCTTCAAGGAAGAAACACCAGCATTCATCAGATCATACATATAATCCGCAGTAAACAGATCCTTAGAACCCATTGTGAATAATGCATCATCACTGATTTCATTTTTACCATCATACAGATGATATGCCCATCTGCAAGACTGTGCACATCCACCACGGTTAGCGTCACGCAATGTCATACGATTACTCAATGTACATCTGCCAGAATAATTCACACACATACCGCCATGAATAAATGCTTCTGTTTCTACAGGACACTTTTCAGTAATATCATAGATGTCTTCCATATTGCATTCCCTTGCAAGGACTGCGCGATCAATCCCAAATACATCATGCATAAAGATTGCCGTTTCAACGTTTGTAATAGACATCTGTGTAGAACAATGCACTTCCAGCTTAGGTGCAACCTTTCTAGCAAGCTTCATAATGGAAGGAGAAGCGACAATAATCGCTGTTACGCCAAACTCTTCCAGTTTCTTTAAATATTCTTCTAAACCATCAAAATCTTCATTGTGAGGAATGATATTACATGTAACATGGATTCTAGCACCATGTTCTTTTGCAAATGCACATGCTTCCTGAATATCTTCTAATGTAAAGTTTGATGCACGAGAACGCAGTGAAAAGAACTGTCCTCCTAAATATACAGCATCAGCTCCATATAAAATTGCGGTCTTCGCGCGCTTCAAATCACCAGCAGGAGCTAATAATTCTGGCTTATGAAATCGATTACTTAACTGTTTTCTGTCCATAATATCCATCCGATAATTCTTTGTCCTGATACTTGTCTCTATATGCCTTTATTCCATTTGATGCATCTTTCTCATCCAGCAGCATGCGATAGATCTTGATTGCATCAATCACTGCTTCATCACTCATAAATGGTGTATCAATTTCAAAATATGCTACCTGTGCATCCATAAATGCATGCATTTCATCAAAAGATTCTTGAATGTAATCCGTATAGATCATCATTGCTACTGCATTTTCATACGCAGGCATATATGCTTCTCTTTGCTTTTCCTTCAGAGAAAGTGTTTTAGAATGCACATCAAAATCTTTCTCATTTACTTCTTTATATGCACTCAAAAGCTTTCTTTTGGATACAGACATCAATGTAGAACCATGAATGATCACGGTTGTATCTGGCGTATATTTTGCGATATCCATGACTTCATCTTTTGTCAATAAACAAGGAATCACAACAGATCGAAGACCCTGTTCCTTCCAGAACAAAGCATCTTCATTACATGTCATCAATGTTTCCGGACGATATGTTAAATGCGATTCTAAATGCTTTTCCTTTGCATACTTTAATAAGCCAGGATCCGCAAACATTAAGCCATCCACACCTAAATGGAGAATTTCTTCCATTTCCTTTTGTGCGGCATAAATATCTTTTTCACTATACAAGCGATTCATTAATACTGTAACAGTCATATGATGCATATGACATTCTTCAACGATCTCCTTGATTTCTTCACTTGTAAATTCATGCAGCGCAGAAAATGTATTGTTTGCACACGCTAATACAACTTCATTGACTCCAAGATCAATGTAATCTTTTAAAAGATTTCTGTTTTCTAATGTAACTGTTAATATTTTCATCTTGAATATTCTATCATGAAATGTTACTCTTTTTGCGATAGATGGCGTTAAGTGCTATAAGAGTGGGGCTCTTATGGACGAAAAGCATATGCTTGCGGTCATGTATCGTTACCCATTGCGAGAAAGAAACATCTTCACATTTTCTCAAAATGGAGTGAGAAAGGAAGGTGTTTTTATGTTTTCAAAAGAGTATTGGCTCTCTTCAGCCAAAAAATTAAAAAGCGTGAAGTACTTGGCAATTATCGCATGTATGATTGCACTCAAGATTGCGGTTGGATCTGTTCGTATTCCAGTCAGTGAAAATCTAAGAATTACAGTGACATACATTGTCGTTGCATTAGAAAGTACAATTGTTGGACCTGCAGCTGGTATGGTATCTGCATTTGTGACAGATAATCTCAGCTTTATCCTGTATCCAGATGGAGCATATTTTCCAGGCTATACATTAACTGCGATGCTTGGTTCTCTGATCTATTCTTTGTGCCTATACCAGAAGAAGATCACGATTACTAGAATTGCAATCGCAAAAACAATCAATAACTATCTTGTTAATGTAGCGATTGGTTCCTTATGGTCAAGCATGCTTTATGGAAATGCATATATTGTTTACGCAACAAAAAGTTTAGTAAAAAATACAATTCTTTTGCCAATTGAGATTGTATTGCTTGTTGTGGTATTAAACCTTTTACTCCCAGTGCTTCAAAAAAAGAAGCTCGTCAATTCACAAGAGCTTCCAATCAAACTATATTAATACCTGGTATGACTTTATACGGATTATAACAGGTAGTGTGGTCCGCCCCACATAAAGTCTTCTACAGCTCTTTAAAAAGAGCTGTTTTTTCATGTCATACAATACTTGAATAACTATGCAAACATAAAAGAGGAGTTGAATCACTCCAACTCCTCCAAGCATGTGTCCGCAAACACATACCCCAATTTCTAGAAAGAATATACTACAAATAAAAGGATCTTTCAACAAGATCCTAAAGTTTAATTGCCTGAATTGCTACACATCCAGGTCCACCCTGTGTAATAAATGATGGAGACAATGGATAGATATGAATTGTTGCATCTGGGAATTCTTCAGCAATTTTTTCCTTCATCTTTAATGCTAATAATTCATTTGCCGCATGAGAAATATAGAATGTATAAGAATTATCAATTCCTTCTCTCTTCATTTCTTCTGTGATATCATGACCAACTTTACGCGTTGTTCTACAAACCGCAAACTTATCTAAACCTCTGCCTTCTTCACCCTTTTTCATGACTGCCATCAGTTTCAATAAACCGCCTAATACGCCAGCCATACCATTGAGTCTGCCTCCACGTACAAGGAATTCAAAATCAATTGGAATCAAGAATGAGATTTCATGACGCTTCATATTCTCAATCTGTTGTGTAATTTCAGCTGCACTCTTCCCCATTGCACTCATTTCCAGTGCAAGATCAACAAGTGCACGATGTGGTCCACATAATGTCATACTGTCAATCACAGTTACTCTTTCAGGATCATCACATGCATTTTTCGCAAGTAATGCTGTCTGGTATGTTCCTGATAAACCAGATGCCATTGTAATATCAATGACTTCACCTTTCTTTAAAAGTTCATTATAAATATCGATCTTTTCACCAAGAGATGGCTGGGAAGTTCTAGGAACTTTATTTTCTTCAATCATTTTCAATAACTGGTGATCAGTGATGTCTTCAAAGTCTTTATAAGATTTGTCATCAACGGTAATATTTAAAGGCACAATGGATAATCCGATTTCTTGTCCTTCGGAAATAGAATATAATGTAGATGTATCTGAAACAATGCTTATCATAATCGCTCCTCTTATCATCATAAGAGTAATCTATCTAATATGATATGTCAATACATCTAGTATTAATTTCTAGATTGTAAAATAATTATTTTTATGTTACCTTATTTTCATGAATAGATTTCAATTTCCAAGATGGAACGAACTGCCATCTCTAGACTTATACATGGATCAGGTTATCACGTATTTGCAAAGCAATTTAGAAAGTACATATTTTTCTGATGAAAAATTCATCACAAAAGCTATGATCAACAATTATGTAAAAACATCTATTGTTGCTCCACCAATAAAGAAACATTACACAAAACAACATATTGCCTATTTCATAGTTGTAACAATATTAAAACGCTGTTATTCCATGTCTCAAATTTCTCAATTGATTGAAATCCATACACATATGGAATATTCATCCGTAGAACAGGCATATGATTTATTTATTTCTTTATTTGAAGATTCACTCAATGATCTATTCTCACTGAATGAAACAGAACATGCATTCATTTCCAATAATCAAGAGCAGAAACTCATGGAACATGTCATTCAATGTATTGTTTATAAAATACATACAGAATATGTCTTATCCCAAAAATAAAAGATTCGTATTACGGCTGGTATACGAATCTTTGTTTTTTATTTAGTCTTTAAAGATTTTTGTTTTATCTAATACATTCGTTAAGATCACACCAAGAATCACCGCAATGACTTCACCAAGTGCAACCCATGCGCCATTGATCACTGTTCCAAGAAGGAAGTTTTCTGGCATAAACAAGTAACCAAGTTCTGCTCCTACAAAGAAGAAGTTCCAGATCACTGGCATCAAGATTGCGAATAGTGGATATTTTCCAACTTTCTTATCTCTTAGCTTCCAGGTACAGTATGCCGCAAAGAATGTTGCTGCAGTACCAACAACGGCATCGATATAGCCTGTTGGATTCACTCCACTCATTGCTCCAATCAAGTTACTTAAGAAGCACCCAAGCGTTACACCATAAATACTTGGCTGATAGATAAGTGGAAGCATTGTTAATGCTTCAGATACTCGAATCTGCAGGTTACCGTAAGAAATAGGTGCTAATGCAAGTGTCAAGACAGTATATACTGCCGCAATCATCGCAACTTTTGCGAATGTTTTTGTGTTCATTGATTTCATCTCCTTATTTTAGTTAACGAGAGGTAGCCGCTACTCTCGGTCAAAATGACATGTACTATTGTACAAATTAATCAAAGAAATGCAAGAAAAAAAGTGCATCAGCACTTTCAGTCAATCACTTCTTTCGCAATAATGGCAACCTGATCAAATAAACCAGCAACCTCATTACTCTTTTCTTCACCAAGCTCATCACAGATTGCATCGATGATCTTTAAGATATGTTTATGCTGTTTCCGATAGATTTCCATCATTTCATCATTCAATACAAGAAAGATCTGTCTACGATCTTCTTCATTTCTAACACGATGAATTAGATTCTTCTTTTCCATATTCATGATTGTACGATTCATCTGTGACTTCTGCATACCAAGCCATTCACATAACTGTGAAGCAATTACATGTTCATTTGCATGCTGGTATAGATATCTACAAACCATTGCCTCATTGAATGGTAAAGAAGATGTCATTTTATCGTTATTGATAGCAGTTGTCATACTCAACCAGGATGTTAATACTTTTTCATTGATTTCATTTTTCATATTCGTTCTCTATGAAAAGATTCTAATAGATTTTGTTCATATATTCAACTATTTTATTCTCACAAAAAAAGACTGGTTTTCCCAATCTTTTTACTTCAGATTCTTAAGTGTGATGTAATGATCAAACAGGTAATGACCAACACCACCACTTTCACAATCATATTCTGTGATGTCATCTGCACACTTCTTTGTGCCATCTGAACCATCCACAAGACAAACGCCCCATCCAGCATCCATCAACATTGTGTTGTCATTTTCGTTATCGCCAAATGCAATAACATCTTTTAAATCAATATTTTCCCAGGAAACATATTTCTTCAATCCTGACCCTTTATCAATGCCTTTATGCATCACTTCTACAGTACCAGGGAATGTACTGATAATCTGATAATTGTCAGAAAACTTCTTCAAGAAATATTCCCTCAGTTCAGCTTCATTTTCAGCTTCCCCACGGAACAAGAACTTGAATGTTGGTCTTTCACAGACACGTTCAATATCTCCTGTACAATCAACAAAGTCAAAACCATGTCTTCTAGAAGATTCCAGTAATTCTCCAGAAATATTCATCGCATTATGATTTTCATTACCTTCACAGTTCACCGCAACTTTGTATTTATCAACCAATGGTTGCATGTAATAGAGAATATTTTTCATTTCCTCTGTTGTCAGGTAGTCTGTCTGCCAGTAATTATCATTTCTATGATCCAGGACCATACCGCCATTCATTCCCACAACAAAATCAAATTCAAAAGATAAGCCCCATTTCTTACCCATTTCCTTTAAAGCCTGATTAATTTCTCTTCCTGTTCCTAAACCAATTCTAACACCATTGCGATGCAGGATTTCAAATGCTTCTTTTGTGACTTCCGGTAAATCTCCACCTTTTGCGGTCAATGTCATATCAATATCCGCAATGACAACTTTTATTTCTTCTAACATAAATTCTACCTCTTTAAAAAAACTTACTTATATTCTACTAAATATATTCCGGAATAAAGTTTCATTTTATAAGAAATTTTATTGCTTCTTCTAACCCATCTGCATCAATATCACTTGTAATATAGTCAGCTCTCTGTTTTAAAGAATCCACTGCATTTCCCATCGCAACGTTTTTTCCACATGCTTCAAACATAGAGATATCATTTTCACCATCTCCAACACTGCAGCTGTCTTCCTTCAAAATACCATAATAATTGAGTACATCTGTAATGCCATGCTTCTTTCCACATTCCTTATGAAAACAATCTACCGCATATGCATTCCAGCGAACTTCTTTTACATTTTCAAAAGAAATCTGATCATAGATTTCCTGTTCAACCCATGGAATAAACATATGAACTACCACACCTGATACGTAGTTCTGATGTGGTATCCCTGTGATGTACTCTTCTCATACAGAGAAAGGTCTTACCATAGGAATTTTGATTCTTGTGATCTGTAGTTACGCACCTTACGGCTGTTACTATGTTTTCACAATGGCCGGCTCACTCGACCTCTACTGTTTTTACACAGTTACCTGTTTAAATCTGCAAATGCAAAAACTTCTGGATTCAACAGATTTGTTAATATTACTGATGATGTATCACAGCCTGCTTTTCTTAAAATATTTGCAGCACCATTGATATCTGCATTCAATACGGTTCCATCTGATGAACGATATAAGCCTCTTTGAATACGTTTTCCAGAAAAATGATGTTTTGTTCCATCACCTTCTACATAAACCGGAATATCATCGCTGTCCAGGAAACTTGCTTTACTTGTATATGACTCTTCATTTCTGACAACAGTTACGCCATACTCACATGCTTTCAGTTCAATCATGGATTTGAGCATTTCAAAAGGAATGCTGACAAAATTCTGATTGTTCACTGCACCAATGCTGCTGTTCTGTTTCCAGAAAGCATTAGAACCCAGCACAAGACAGCCAATGTCATTACGCTGACACCAGACAAGCAGCTTCCTGCTCATTTTATGAAAGCAGTCTCTGATGTAGCTGGTTCTGTATGCAGAAAGTCTGTCAAGATACTTTGACCACACCCGTTCTGTTGTTTCTTTCCCTTTGCTCATCAGACTGATGCGTTCAGCTTTTTTCTTCATGAAATACTGATTGACTGATTTGATGAATCTGCCTTTAAAAAGAATGCTTTTACCCGTATCTGAAACAACAGCCATTGTGTTGTCTACACCAAAGTCAACTGCAGCTGCATGTCTGCCACTTTGTACAGAAGCAGCTTTTACCTGATAGACAAGTAAAAGTTCGTATCCGCCAGAAACAGGTTTCACTTTTACTTCCATCAGCCTGCCATGTCTTCTGCGTACAGGAATGCGAATCTTTGTACGAGGAAGCTTCAGTTTCCCATCATAGATAACAGCATCCTGATTGGTAAAAAGATAAGAAGTGGTATCATTCCTGCAGTATCCAGGCATCTTAGGTTTACCTGTATAACCAGAAGAATCTTTCCTGTATTTCTTTAAAGAGTCAAGCCAGCCTTTGAAATCTGTACAGACCTGTCTGATGACATGCTGTGCAGTCTGCATAGGAAGCCTGGAAAAGAAATCAGGATTATTTGTAATACGCATAAGCCTCTGCAATATGCCATAACCAAGCACATAGTAAGACTTCTGACCTTTAAGAAGTGCAAGCTCGCCTTGAACTTCTTTCTCGTTAGCTGTCAAAGCAGTCTTGTTGTGTGCAGTAAAGGCATTACGAACGCGAAATAATGCAGCATTACGAAGACACTTTGCCTTGTGAGCAAAGCCATCCAGATATGCATACAGCTCATGATTTCTGGTTACATAAATCCTGTCAGTTCTGTACATGAATAAGTCCTTTTCACTCATATATTATATCATATATAAAGTGCGAAATATGGCTTATTTATGCGAAAATATATTGTTTTACAATGACACAGAAATCAAAAGGATAGAAGAGTACATCAGTTAACAGTAACGCTGAATTCACCACCGCCCTATGAGGATGGCGTACTCTTCTGAATTGCTAATAGATATCATTTTCAAGAATTCTTTCAAGTGGTGCAATTGGATCTTGCTTAGAATGAATTTTTTCCAGACTTTTTTCAACAAGAGAAGAATGCATATTCATATACATATACTTCGCTTCTAGAAACTGTACAGGAAATGGTTCTTTCTTTAAGAAATCATACAATGCATGAATATCCTGCTTTTCAATTGGATAAGAACTAATCACACAAGATTCTGTATAGTTATATGCTCCATTCATTGTGATCCAGCCATCTACTTCTAAATGCTCTAAAGGCAGTTTTTCTAATTCTAAAGTATGTCTTCCTGTACATCCAAAAACTTTGATTCCATGTTTTCTAACTGTATTGATTGCATTTAATGCTGAAGAAGGAATTGTATTTGTTGTGTGAGATAAAACAGTACCATCAATGTCTAAAAATAATATTTTCATGTACCCATTATACGAAAAAAAGCACTTCAATTTGAAGTGCCCAATTCTTTAGATATTTAATAAATCAGAATATACAGCTAATGCACCGTCAGTTTCATGTGCAAGTACCTTCTTAGCAAGTACTTTACCAAGCTGTACGCCTTCCTGATCAAAGCTATTCACATTCCATGCAAATCCCTGGAACATTACCTTGTTTTCAAAGTGAGCAAGTAATGCACCTAAGCTAGCAGGTGTTAATTCATCACCAATGATGATAGATGATGGTCTGCCACCGTCAAACTTCTTGTTTGGATTTTCATCATCTTTACCACAAGCAAATGCTACGATCTGTGCAGCAACATTTGCACATAGCTTCTGTTGAGAAGTAGAACCTTCAATCACTACATCTGTACCAATCTGAGAATTTCTATATCCAATAAACTGTAGAGGGATGATTGTCTTACCCTGGTGTAGTAACTGATAGAAAGAGTGCTGACCATTTGTACCAGGTTCACCAAAGATCACTGGTCCTGTAGGATAGTTTACAGGTTCAGCAAAACGGTTTACAGACTTACCATTAGATTCCATATCCAACTGTTGTAAGTGTGCTGGGAAACGAGATAATGCCTGAGAATATGGAAGTACTGCAGTATTTTCATATCCAAGAACATTTCTTTCATATACACCAATCAATGCATCAAGCATTGCTGCATTCTTCATAACATCCTTTTCACAAGCAAGCTCGTCTTCTGCAGCTGCACCATCAAGGAAATCAGCAAATACCTTTGGACCAAATGCAAGAGATAATACTGCACATCCAACAGCAGAAGAGGAAGAATAACGACCACCAATGTAGTTATCCATATAGAAAGCATCTAAATAACCTTCATTCTTAGCAAGTGGAGAAGTTTCAGATGTAACTGCAACCATATGATTAGCTGGATCAAGACCAGCATTCTTTAATGCATCCTTAACGAAAGCTTCATTTGTTAATGTTTCAAGTGTTGTACCAGACTTAGAAACAAGAACGAATAAGGAATGTGCAACATCAATACTGTTGAGAACAGCTGCAGCATCATCTGGGTCAACGTTAGAGATGAACTTAGCTTCCATCTTTAATGTGTTGTTCTTTCTAGCCCAGTTTTCAAGTGCAATGTAAATTGCACGAGGACCTAGATCAGATCCACCAATACCAATCTGTACAACTGTTGTGAACTTTTCACCAGCTGCGTTTGTAATTGTTCCGTTATGAACCTTTTCAGCAAATTCAGCAATTCTTGTCTGCTGCTTTACATAGAATTCTCTCTTGTTAACGCCATCAGCAATGACATCATTGCCTAGCTGACCTCTGCATAGCTGATGTAATACAAGTCTCTTTTCACCTGTATTTACCATTTCACCATTGTAGAGAGCTTCAAACTTTTCACTCAGCTGTGCTTCTTCAGCAAGCTTCTTGATTGCTTCTAAAACTTTAGCATCAACTGCTTTTGCGGCATAATTATAAGTAAGTCCTTCAGCCATTGCACAAGAATAATTCTTTACTCTTTCTGCACCTTCATTTCCACTCATGACTGTTTTCAAATCTACTTTTTCGCAAGCTTCTAATTCTTTAAAAGAATTTAGCTCATCAAGATTTTTCCATTCTACCATCTTGAAAATTTCCTCCTAAATACGTATACAATTTTATTGCAACCCCCCAAAAAAAGAAAGATGATTTCTCACCTTTCTTTATTTTCGAATAAAGAATGCACTTCTAGCACTGACAACATTTTCATGAATACTGTTGCCACGATAGGAATAAATCACTTCTCCACTGAGATCAACATCAACTTTCTGATCCTGATCACCTGGATTCAATACCACTAGAATCTTCTCATCTTTACTTTCTCTTTCATAGATCAATGGATATCCATTTTGTACAAGCTTGAAAGATGCACGATTTCCTAAAGCAGAGTGTTCTTTTCGAATTTCAATAAGATCCTGTACTTCATGAAGCAAAGAATTTTCATCAGCTTCTTCACTAGCAACGTTGATTGTTTTCATACCTTCTTCATCCATCATGATATACAGATCTTCTTTTCTAGCACTAGAGAAGCCAGCATTTGTAGTTGTATCCCACTGCATTGGACTTCTAGAACCTGTACGATAGTATCCACCTTCAATGGAATGTGGTACATCTACATAACGCATGCCAATTTCATCTCCATAATAGATAAATGGAGCTCCTGGCATAGATAACAAGAATGCAAAAGCAATCTTGCTTTCCTCTTTGTCTAATGTTCTAGCCATACGATCCATATCATGGTTTCCACTAGGAATACAGATCAAACCACCATTCTTTGTTGCCTTTTCATAATTCTCTTGGTAAAGTTCCCAGAATGCATCTAGATTTCCTTCTGCACGATGAGAAAAGAATGGATGTTCTGTTCTAAATAAATCTGGATAATGTGATGGACCAAAATGTAAAAGGAAGTCCATATCAAATCCTGATTCTAATGCTTTATCTGGTTCACCCCATTCAGAAACCATAACTGCTTCTGGAAATTCCTTCTTTAAAAAGCCAGACACATCTTTCCATAATGCAATCGTTCCAGTTTTATCTGGATCATTTTTTACAAGGCTGCCAGCCATATCCACTCTAAAGCCATCACATCCAAGTCCAAGCCAGAAACGCATGATATTTTTAATTTCATCACGCGTTGCAAGTGGACCAGCATCATTCATATCCTGCTGCCACTCTTGTCCTTCATCTTTCTTGTAAAATCCATAATTCAATGCAGGCTGTGCTGTAAAGAAATTCAATGCAGCTGCCCCATCACGATCATATCCTCCACGATACCATCCTGTAATGCTTCCAACCCCAACAGGTGCATTCCATACAGTATCAGACCAGATATAACGATCTGTATAGGCATTCTTTTCAGCCTTGCATGATTGTTTGAACCAGTCACTTTCAATTGATGTATGTCCTGGAACAAGATCTAGAATCACATGCATATTTCTTTGATGTGCTTCCGTAAATAACTGCTTCAAATCTTCATTTGTACCATATCTAGGTGCAACTTTGTAATAATCTCTAACGTCATACCCTGCATCTACAAATGGAGAATCAAAGCAAGGATTCATCCAGATTGCATTACATCCAAGCTCTTCAATGTAATCTAATTTAGAAATAATTCCCTGGATATCTCCAATCCCATCTCCATTAGAATCACAAAAAGACTGTGGGTAAATTTCATAAAATACCGCATGATTTAACCATTGATTTGTCATATGATATGTATTCTCAAAAAAACTGAGAATCCTCCTTAAGCTACTTAAAAGTTTATAACGCAAACAAAAAAATAGAAAGATGATTTCTCATCTTTCTATGTATTTTTCATCATATATCTATGAAAGATTTTTTCAATATGTGAGATCTTCCCCATTGGATGCAATCACTTTCTTCATCCATGCAAAAGAGTCTTTCTTCAATCTCTTCAATGTTCCATTTCCTTCATCATCCATATCCACATATACAAAACCGTATCTCTTCTTCATTTCACCTGTACTCAGTGAAACAAGATCCAATGGTCCCCACATTGTATAGCCAAAACATGGAACATGATCAATATTGATAGCGTCTTTCATCGCCTGAAAATGCTTGGATAAATACTCAATACGATAAGAATCATGTACCGTTCCATCTTCAAACGCATCAATTTCACCCAATCCATTTTCAATCACAAACAATGGCTTCTGATAACGATCATACAATTCATTCAAGCAATAACGTAAACCAAGTGGATCAATTGGCCATCCCCAAGGTGTAGATGGTAAATATGGATTTCCTTCTCCACCCATGATTCCCCTTGGATCCATTGTTGTAAAGTGATCTGCAGTAATTGTACTAGAACGATAGTATGAGAAGGATACAAAATCTAATGGATAGTCTCGAATCAGCTCTAGATCTTCCTCTTCCATATGCAGATGTACATTTTTCTCATCAAAGATCTTCTGTGCGTAGTTTGGATATTTTCCTCTTGCCATCACATCAATAAAGAAATAATTCATTCTACGATGCTCATAGCACGCAAATACATCTTCTGCCTTACATGTTGCTGGATACATTTCACTCATCGCAAACATTGCCCCAAACATTGCATCCGGCATCATTTCATGACCAATCTTGATTGCTTTACTGCTTGCCACAAACATATGATGCTGGCACTGATAGAACGTCTGTGGTGTTTCTTTATGAATACCAAGCTTTGCATATCCATGAATTGCATTCAATTCATTAAATGTCAGCCAGTATTTGCACTTGCCACGATATCTTTCAAATAATGTTGTCGCATATTTCACATACGCATCGATTAAAACACGATTGTTCCATCCATCATAGTTTCTCGCAAGATAATCCGGCATTTCATCATGACAGATCGTAATCAATGGCTCAATATTATATTTTCTACATTCATCGATTACCGCATCATAAAATTGCAAACCTTCTTCATTTGGTTCTTCTTCCACTCCTGTTGGATAGATTCTAGACCAACAGATGGAAAAACGGAAAATATTGAATCCCATTTCTGCCATCAAAGCAATATCTTCCTGATAGTGATGATAGAAATCCACTGCCTTATGTGATGGATAATATACATCATCATACAGTTTTGCTTCTGCACCATCTGGAAAAGATTCCAGTGAATTCACAGTTCCTCTCGAACCATCTTTTAATTGTAATGTAATCTGACGCTTCTGCTTTACAGAGCCACTCGTCACAAAATCCTGGGAGTTAATCCCTCTTCCACCTTCATTGAAACCACCTTCATACTGAAAGTCAGCAGTTGCACCACCCCATAAAAAATCTTTTGGAAAACCTGTATTCATATTATCTTCTCTCCATGAGGTCCTGGATCCAGTCCTCTAAACAATATTTAATTGTGTGTCTAACGGATTCATATTCTTCTTTACTGATAATGTGATGTAGATACATTGAATGATAGAATTTTTTAACACTGCTTGAAACGGAACGTATCATATGCGGAGAAGACCACCAGCATTTCTGTGGTACAAAATAGTCAAAGCATTCATTTAAATAATCCACACCTTCTTCTACACTCAACGGTTCACGAAATGTTAAAAAATCATCAATATAAAACTTTACATAACGTACATGATTATTGATGGTCTTTTCTGAGAGATCTGCAATATCCTGCTTGAATAAAGCAATGAGTTTTTCATTTCTCCCCCAGATCTCTTCACATTTCTTCATGTATTCATCGTATTCCATATAAACTCCCTTCAAAAGTATGCGCTTACCTATAGTTTACCGTATTTCAAGCTAAAAAAAAGAGAAGACGGGATTTTTCTTCTCTTAATATAGTGATTATTGACTGATGATATGCTTGATTCCTAACTTTCTTGTCAACAAAAAAGAAACAGTCACTGCAACTGTTTCCTGAAAATTTATTTACTTAGATAATCCGCAACATATTTTCCAGATGTTAATGCCCATCCATTATTCGCACCGGATGGAGAATCATCACCCATCACACCACCAATAACTTCACCTGCAGCATACAAACCATCAATGACTTTTCCATTGGTGTCAACAACCTGTAGATTTCCATCTACATCTAGACCACCCATCGTTGTAGCGTAACGTGCTTTCTGTTCAACAATATAGATATTTCCTTCCGCAAATGTACTCGTCAAATATTCTTTTGCACGATGGAAATCTTTATCATTTCCATCCTCTACATATGTATTGAACTTCTCAATTGTCTTTGTTAATGCATCGCCATCAATCCCTGCTGCTTCTGCAGCTTGCTTTGCATTAGCTCCCATTGTAAAGACAGGTTCACTCTTACCGTTATTTGCAACATATGCATCAATCATATCTTCACTCAATCCCGCAGCAGCTAATTTTGTTTTCCATTCATTGAATGTTGCTTCATCCATCACAAGATACAATGTTTCTCCACTCTGTTTCTTTAAAGCATTCAGAATATCATGGTTGCTTGCCTTTTCATTCACAACTCTTTCACCCTTTTGATTCACTAAGATCGCAGCTTTTGAAAAAGCAGTCATATTTCCTGCGATTGTACTTTTCGCATGCTTTTTGCTTGTTTCCACGCCATTTGGATATTCTTTAATATATTCCATATGTGTAGTCCCCGCATTTGCATCTTCCACAGCCATAACAAGACCTTCTCCATTAGAAGAATCTAATCCATAGAATAAACCATTTCTAGCACTTGCCGGTAAAAGATCATTATTATTTCCATATCCACCCGTTGCAAGAATCACAGCATCTGCTTTCAATGTATATTTCTTTCCCTTCTCACTTTCGGCTTCTACACCAGTAACTTTTCCATTCTTCACAATGAGATGCTTCGCTGTTGTATTCAATAACACATTTGCATCCGTGGCATTCACTTTATCACTCAATGTTTTCGCAGCACCTGCACCACCACCATCGTATGCAAGTTCACGATCCATTGTATATTCCGCAAGCTGATGCAGACCACCTTCCATGTTATAGCGAACACCAACATCATCACTTAGCCAGTCAGTCGCTATACCAACATTTTTTGCATAGATTCCTAACAACTCAGTATCATTCAACTGATCCCCATTTTTCAAGAAATCTTCTTCCATGCTTTTCACAGAATCATTTGTGACGCCTGCTTCTTTCTGTACGTTTGATCCCTGCACGACCTGGTTGCCGCCAGATACACGGATCGTACCACCCAAAGAAGATGTTTTTTCAACCAGAATAACAGATTTACCAGCTTCTTCTAGACGAATCGTAGCTGCCATACCAGCTGCACCGCCACCAACAACGATCACATCACTGCTCAATTCTTCTTTCTGGCCTTTTTCATCATTAGGGATTTTAGCATTGTAGGCATCTGGGTTTCCACCAGCTTGTTCAATACAGTCTTTCACAGCCTCGCGAATCGCAACCGTTGTATACGTTGCACCACTCACAACATCTGTAGAAAGTGTCTGATACTCTACAATTTGTGAAGGAATCAATTGAATTGCTTCATCCGCAAGTCCACTCGTTTCACTGTTATCTTTCACTTCAACATTTTCAATTGTATCTTCACTGACAGTCACACTGACATGTACCGCTCCATTATGCCCCTCTGCACTTGCTTCATATGTACCAGGTGTCATTTTCGTAGCAGTTGTATTTTTAGAAACACTGTTGACAGGTTGTTTTGCACATCCACTCAACAATGATGCAATCAGAAAATAAGAAAATGGTTTTTTTAAATGCATACCTTTTTCCTCCGTTTGCTGAAAATTATAGCACTACATACAAAAAATCCTGCATTTTAGTGCAGGACTTTTCATTTTACTTTGCTAATGCAGCTGCTGCTTCACCAGCAATCTTACCGGAAACGAATGTCCAGGACTGTGCCTGTCCACCCCATGGAGAATATGCTTCTCCTTCCTTGTTACAAACACCTTCAGAATCCTGACCAACCGCAAATAGATTTGTGATTGGAGTACCATCTTCCTTCAATACGTTCATATTTTCATCTACATCCAATGAACCTACTGTACCATAAGAATATCCAGCACATTCAAATAAGTAGTATGTTGTATCTGCATCGCCAAGAGCCTTTGTCAATGTATCTTCATCCATGTTCAAAGCCTTTGCCAATTCTTTTGGTGTACCCTTCCATGCATTATTTGTATTGATTGCTACATCAATGATTTCATCAAGATCTTCAATGGCTGTACCAGCAGCTGGTACTGTTCCACCCTGACCTAAGCCAAAGATAGAAACAGCTGCAGTTGTTTCTGATAAACCATTCTTCTTCATAGAATCAATTTCATCCTGAGAATATGCATTGTAGTAATGGAAACCAGGTGCATATGCAATACCAACTGTCAATTCACTGTTTGTTGTACCAGATTCATCTGTTGTTCCTAAGATGTTACCAGTTTCATCAATTTCCTTCGCATCTGTTGTTGTAGCAATTGCGGAAAGAATTGCCTTCTGATCAGCTGTCAAGGAATCATCACGAATGATATTAGGAATCTGAGATACGTGAATCATTGGCAATGTACCTAATGCATATGTTGTACCACCAACAGACTGACCCATCTTGATACCTGTACCATCATTGACTGTATCACCAATAGACTTCACTGTGCTGCCATATACTTCCTTCAACATTTCATCATTGCCAAGGAAACCACCTGTTGCCAAAATGACAGACTTACCAGAAATTTCATAAGTTGTACCATCATAGCTGACAGCCTTCACACCAGTAACATTGCCATCTTTATCTGTAAGAAGTTCTTCTGCAGTCAGTTCAAGCATATAATCATTTTCATCATTCATTGCCTTTGCCTTATCTAAAGCAGCCTGGAACTGATATGTATGGTCAGGACCAAATGCATACCACTTAGAGTTTTCTTCATCTGCTGTATAAACAGTCCATTCTTTATCCCATGATGGAACAACGAAAGAACCAAGTAAACCACCCATACCATCAAATGAGAAATCAAAGTTATCCATGTAGTAATCTAATGCAGAACCAGATTCATAAACAGCTTTCTTGATCACATCAGCCTTTTCATCTGTTCCAACATAATCAATCCATGTGTTGTAAACATCATCTTCATCAATATAGTCTTTACCATCATTGTACTTTTCAGCTAGATTCTTACTGTTCAATGCCATTGGACCATATACAGAAGCAGAGTTACCACCAATTTCACCAGCTGCTTCTAAGCCAAATACTTTTGCGCCTGCCTTTGCTGCAGAACAGTATGACAATAGACCAGAACCACCAAGACCAACAACTATAACATCATAGCCATCGATCTTTTTTACTTCACTGCTCTTTTCAGGAGCACTCATCCATTCACTGCTCTTTCCACCAGCAGATTCGATTGCTGAAGAAACAATGTTTTTAATTGCACCAGAAGAAGTTGTTGCACCTGTAATAGAATCAACACCTACACTTTGAGCTTCAATGATTCTAGGGATCAATTTGCTTTCAGCAACTTTGAACCACTGTGCTGTTAAAGAATCAGATTCTTCTGTAATTTTAATGTCTGTGATCTTGTTATCCTTGATTGTAACTTCACCCTTCATTAAACCCATAACACCAAAGCTGGCTGCAGATTCTTCATATGTACCATCTTTCAAAGCTGTCTTTTCTTTGTTTTCAGAACCGCTTGCCTGTGCAATTGCATCTTCTAAAGCAGCTTTCACAGCGTTGGATGTTTCTGTTGCACCAGATACACCATCAATATCGCTAGACTGCTTTTCCATGATCTGCTTCTGTAATTCTTCACTGGCAACACCACCAATAGATTCTGTTTCTCCAGATACATCAAGTTCTACTTTTGTAATTTCAGAAGTAGAGAATGTCGCTGTAACCTTAACATCAGAACTATGACCTTTGCCACTGCCTGTGTAAGTTCCTGCAGTATACTTTCCATTTTCTTTACTAGAACATCCAGCTAAGCTAAGCAGCATCGCTGTAGAAAGTACTGTACTCAATACTTTTTTCATTCCTTTTTATCCTCCCATATTGTATGATATCAATCATAAAGGTTGGAACAGTTCTAAGGTCAATAGATTTTGTTCATTATTTCACAAAAGATTATGAATATTCAAGAAGCAAGTAAACAGACAGGTATTTCAAAAGATATGATTCGTTTCTATGAAAAGAAAGGTCTCATTCATCCAAAACGCAGTGAAAATCATTACAGAGATTATTCCATTCATGATTTACATCTATTAATTCTCATAAAACAATACAATTCTCTAGGAATTCCTCTGTCGACAATTCAATCCATGTTCTTAAATCAGAACTATCAAGAAGCAACCAATCAATTTTCAAAACAAATCGATCAACTCAGACAAGATGCAGAATGGGCATATGTAAAATACAAAAACGCAAAAGATCTGTTTCTCATTCTACAATCATATAAAAGCAATCAAAACTACGATACAGGCGTACGAAAAACAATGTACTATCTCAACAACCAGAATATTTCAGAGCAGACAATACCTTATGTCAGCTCTGGAATTGCACGTGCTGTGTATCGTATTTCCTTAGAATCATTAAAACAATCAACATACCCTGTTGATACAGGTTTACTCTTTGCATACAATCATCCAAGCGACAATTATGCATATCAAGAAATTTCAGAACACATATTTTATCGAACGATTGTAGAAGTTCCATCTAACCAGACCATTTCCATAAAACAGCTCAAACAGATTATTCAAACAATGCATACAAGAGGATATCAGGAATGTGGAGATATATTCATTTATCAGGCATTAACAACTGGAAATGATTATGGAATAGATATCATTTGTGTAGAAATCATCGCACAAAAAACAACTTAACCAAATTCTTCAAAACATTTTTTCTAAAAACAGTTGCATTTATATTCTCATCTTTGACAGTCAAAGTAGAAAAAACAGTCCGAAAATGGCTTATTTATGCCAAATTCCGACTGTTTTTGTTT